>PWJM01000108.1 GCA_003560915.1 Syntrophomonadaceae bacterium | reverse complement strand
GTCATCCATCCACTGGGCGTCTATACCGAAGCCGCCTTTTCCCCGAGGGTTAATCACGGTTACATCATTCTGGTCCGTTTCCGCGATGACCCACATTTTTCTTCCCAGCCGACTGGAAAGCTCCCGGGCTGTGGAAGCAATTTCCTGCAGAATATGGATTGGGCCATCATCTTTTATGGCATTCACCGCATCCAGCCGGAAACCGTCAACATGATATTTCTCCAACCAATGCCGTATACTTTCCAGAACCATCTGCCGTGTATATTCACAGTATCCATCGTCAAAATTTACCGCCGATCCCCAGGGGGTTTCATGTTTTTCCGTGAAATAAGGGCCGTACACCGGAAGATAATTCCCCTCAGGGCCCAGGTGGTTATAAACTACGTCCAGCAGTACAGAGAGGCCTTTTTGATGACAGCTATCTACCAAATATTTTAAATCATCAGGAGTCCCATAATTGTTATTAACACTGAAAAAATTTATGCCATCATAACCCCAGTTCCATTTCCCGGGGGTTTGAACCACCGGCATCAATTCCAGGGTATTGACTCCTAAGTTCACGAGATAATCCAGACGTTCAACCGCTCCCCTAAAGGTTCCCTCCGGCGTAAAAGCCCCAATATGAAGCTCATAGATTATCATTTCCTCCAGTTCCCGGCCTTTCCAGGCGCTGTCCTGCCATTGAAATGCTTCGTGGTCTACTACCTGGGAATATTCGTGTATCCCCTGGGGCTGAAAATGGGAGTAAGGGTCCGGAAAATCCCCTTCCTTTTCAATTCGGAATTTGTATAACAGTTCTAACCCCTGACCCTCCACCACCGTACTGTATATGTGGGGTTCTTCCTGGGTCATAGGAATTACCTGTTCTCCTTCCCCGGCTTTAAGTAAAAGGCTGACTCCCTTTTTTTCATATGCAAAAACCCGAAACTCTACCCTCTGTTTTTCCCGATCCACTATAAATGCACCCATTGGTTTTTCCGCTACCTTTAATTTCATAAGCCGCTCCTTTATGAATATAATAGTTAAAAAGTTCATATGAAGAATACTATTACCCTTCCTAAAAAATAATATAACCAGAGGTTATTATCTATAACCATATTTATACTAAAAATAAGACAAGAAGACAAGGGGACGGTTCTTCTGTCTTATTAAAAAGGTACGTGACAAAAAGTGAAAAAAAAGAGACAAGAAAAAAGGTCAAAAAGGAGACAGGAGAACCGTCCCCTTGTCACCCTTGTCTTGATCACTATGATATTTATGGAGGTAAAAATGTGAGAAAAGTGCTGGTTTTGAAAAAAAACTTTAGTAATTATTTGCAGTTTCTAGATGACGAAACCCGGGAGGAAATGTCCCGGTTGGTAGAAAACTTAAAAGGTAAAAAAATTGCCATGGTCAACGCCACAGAATTTGGCGGAGGGGTTGCAGAAATCCTGCACTCTTTGATTCCCTTGATGCAGGATATGGGGTTAGAGATAGACTGGTGGATAATGCACGGGGAAAATGAATTCTTTAACGTAACCAAAGCTTTTCACAATTGTCTCCAGGGAGCTGAGGCCTGCCTGGAACAGGGGACTATCGACACTTTCTTTAAGTACAGCCAACTGAATGCTAAAAACATATTGAACTGGGAGTACGACTTTGTAGTGATCCACGACCCTCAACCCATTGGCCTGGTCACCTGGCGTAAGGCGCCGGAGATCACCCGTTGGATATGGAGATGTCATATCGACACCTCAACTCCAAACCCCGATTATTGGAATTTTCTTCAGCGTTACATCCAGCAGTATGATGCTGCTATTTTCACCATGAAGGAATTCGTTGGTGAGGGTTTAGATATGGACCGCTTATACTTTATCACTCCGCCTATTGACCCCCTGAGCCACAAAAACATTCCCCTGGAAAAGGAGGAGGCCCAAAGAATCATTGACCGATTTGGTATTGATAGTAACCGTCCCCTGATTACCCAAATCTCCCGATTTGATCCCTGGAAGGACCCCCTGGGAGTTATAGAAGTTTATAAAATTGTCCGCAAGGAATTTCCCAGTGTCCAACTGGCCCTGGTAGGTTCCATGGCCAGCGATGACCCTGAAGGATGGGATTATCTGTACATGGCCCTGCGCCGGGCGGGGGAAGACTATGATATCAAAGTGATAACTAACTTCAACGGCGTTTCCAGTCTTGAAGTCAACGCCTTTCAAACCGCTTCGGATATCATTCTTCAAAAATCTATCAAGGAGGGCTTTGGCCTTACCGTATCCGAAGCTCTATGGAAAGGAACACCGGTAATTGGTGGCAATACCGGGGGAATTCGCCTTCAGATTGAAGACGGGGTAAACGGATACCTGGTGGATACTGTAGAAGAATGTGCTGAAAGGGTGCTTACGCTGCTGAGAAACCCTGCCCTGGCAGATGAGATGGCTGCTGAGGGCCGGGAAAAAGTCAGGAAAGAATTTTTAATCACCACAAATATCTATAGATACCTGAAGCTGTTTAACGAGCTGCTGCAGCAATAGTTATCCCATGATAGCTTTAATCGTAACCCTGTAACAAAAATAATTATATGCCAGGACCTGCCAGGGCTGCCCTTTGCAGGTCTATTAATTGGAATATTTGGATTAAAAGTGTATAATGGAGAAAATTAATGCATCGAAAATCATCCTACATAACCTGCATATTATTTCTTTTTTTCGTGATTATAATATTGAAGGAGGGATTAAATGAACAAAAATATTACATTTGATTTCAAAGGAGCAGAGGATTATATCAAAGAACATGAGTTAGAATACTTAGAACCCAGGGTAACTCAGGCCCACGAACTTCTTCACAATCTAGAGGGCCCCGGGAGGGAGTATGCCGGTTGGGTTGACTGGCCTCTGCGCTATGACCGAATTGAATTCCAACGAATTCAAGCTGCCGGACAAAAAATAAGGGAAAAGGCTGAAGTTTTTGTAGTCATTGGGATCGGGGGCTCTTATCTGGGGGCCCGTTCAGCGCTGGAACTTTTGACCCACACTTTTTATAACGGACTTTCCAGGGAAAAACGACGGGGCCCGGAGATTTATTTTGCCGGGCACAATATCAGCCCTGTTTACCTGAAACATCTTCTGGAGGTTATCCAGGGCAAAGATGTCTATATTAACGTGGTTTCCAAATCAGGAACTACCCTGGAGCCGGCTCTGGCTTTTCGGGCCTTTAAAGATCTTATTGAAAAGAACCACGGAAAAGATGGAGCCAGGGAAAGAATATTTGCCACCACCGACCAGGAAAAGGGTGCCCTAAAAAAATTGTCGGAGGAAGAAGGCTATGAAACCTTTACGGTACCGGAGGATGTAGGGGGGCGGTATTCTGTGCTTACACCGGTAGGCCTTTTACCTATCGCCGTAGGCGGGATAGACCTGGAGGAGATGATGGCCGGTGCCAGCAAAGGCTGTGACCTCTTTGGAGAACGGAAATTAAAAAACAACCACAGCTACCAGTACGGAGCGGTAAGAAACCTGCTGTACCTAAAGGGGAAGACTATAGAGCTTTTAGTAAACTACGAGCCCTCTTTCCATTATTTTGGAGAATGGTGGAAGCAGCTTTTTGGTGAAAGCGAAGGAAAAGAAAATAAGGGTATTTTCCCCGCCTCTATGAACTTCTCCACGGACCTTCACTCCCTGGGACAATATGTTCAGGACGGGTATAGGAACCTCTTTGAGACCACCCTTTGGGTTGAAAAACCGGCTTTGGATATGACTATTCTTGAACAGTCCGAAGACCTGGACGGACTGAACTACCTTTCCGGGAAATCTATCCACCATGTAAATGAAAAGGCCTTTCAGGGTACGGTCATGGCCCATAGGGAGGGTGGCGTACCCAATTTGAAAATCTCTATACCGGAACTTACCCCCTATTATTACGGGCAGCTGGTTTACTTTTTTGAAAAAGCCTGTGGAATGAGCGGTTATCTGCTGGGAGTCAATCCCTTTGACCAACCGGGAGTAGAGGCCTATAAGAAAAATATGTTTAAGTTATTAGGGAAACCTTAGTAAACCTTAGTAACCTAATAATCTTTACAGTATATTGAAATAAAAAATGTCTCTTATGTTTTAAGAGACATTTTGCGTTTGTTTCTATTGGCTGTTGATGACCATTTCCTCTTTAAGCAGCCTCATTTCTCCCCGTACCAGAAAATAGGTCACAATAAAGGCCAGAATATCTGCAGCGGGAAAAGCCATCCAAACCCCCTGCAGGTTGAAATATAAAGGAAGCAGCAGCACCGCAGGAATAAAAAACAGAACCTGACGGGACATCGCCAAAATCAGGGCAGGAAGAGGTTTCCCCAGGGCCTGGTAGATGCTGCCCCCAATCAGCTGAAAGCCCACCAGGGGAAGGGCCAGAGTAATGATACGGATGGCTTCCGTCCCCAGCTGAATTAGTTCCTGCTCACTGCTGAACAGTCGAATGAAGGCTTCCGGAAAAAACATAAAGCTTAAGAATGCAACCACAGACATTCCTGTGGTTACCAGAATAGACATTTGGATGGCTTTTCTTACCCTGTCCGGGTTTCCTGCACCGAAGTTAAATCCTATAATAGGCTGAAGCCCCTGCACAATTCCAAACATGGGCATAAAAGCAAACATCAAAAGCCGATTGATTACTCCAAATACGGCAATGGTCAAATCCCCTCCGTAGAAGGCCAGGCTGTTATTTATGATGACCACCATGATACTGGCAGAAGCCTGGCGGGTAAAGGAACTGGCACCAATGGCCATGGTTTCCCTGAATATGTTTGGAATAATCTTCAGGTTTTCCATCTTTAAAATCAGCGTACTCCTGCCGCTTAAAAAGTAGTATATCAAGTAAAGGCTCATGGAAGCCTGTGCCAGGACGGTAGCCAGTGCCGCCCCCCTGATTCCCATGTTTAAGCCAAAGATAAATATGGGGTCCAATACAAGGTTAAGGCCGGCTGAAATCAGCATGGTATTCATAGCTACCTTTGCATTCCCTTCTGCCCGGGCCACATTGTTACAGGCCACAGCCAGCACAAAAAAGAAGGTTCCAAAGAGGATGATGCTTAAATATTCCGCTGCATAAGGCAGGATAGACTCTGTTGCCCCGAAAATCCTCAGGACCGGTTCAAGGTATAAGCCTCCAATCAGCATGACTGCAGCGCTGATCAAGATTACCAGAGAAATAATATTCCCAAAGGTTTTATGGGCCCGCTCCATATCTCCCGACCCCAGGCTCCTGGAAATGATAGAAGCTCCACCAATTCCAATGGTCTGGGCAAAGGCCATAACCAGAATTTGAATAGGAAAGACGATGGTCAGGCCGGCGATTCCCATAAAACCCACCGCTCTTCCTACAAAAATAGTATCCACAATATTGTACATGGCCTGGACCAGCATTCCCACCATAGCTGGTGCAGACAGCTTAAAAAGCAGTTTTCCTATCCTTTCTTTGGCCAGCAGCTCGCTGTGTTCATTCATTCATATCCCTCATATCTCTGCCGTTTATGTTTGTTCATTTAATGTTATTCTTTGCAGCAGGAAAAGATTTTCCTCTTTTTCACCTCCTGCATGGGCTTGTTTATTTGTCTCACTGTTGTTCAATGGTTTCACTTCCACTGACCACAGCATATAAAAACGCAGAAATCTCCTCCAAGGGTAAGATATAATCCGCTTCCCCTGCCTTAATGACAGAACCGGGCATTCCAAAAAAATCAGAAGTTTCTTTATCCTGGACGATCACTTTTCCTCCGGCATTTCGAATGGCTTTTGCTCCCCGGGCCCCATCCGATCCGGTACCGGTAAGGACCAGTGCAATAACTCTATGCTTATAGACGGCAGCAGCAGATTCAAACAATAGGTCCGCACAGGGACGTAAAAAATGGATTCTTTCAGAATCAGAAAGGTTCAGCCGTTGATTATGGTTAACCATCAGGTGAAAATTGGGAGAAGCAATATATACATGACCAGGACTTACGTGATCCCCTTCTTCAGCCTGTTTTACCTTCAATACGGTACGCTTGCTGAGTATATCAGCCATCCGGCTGGGATGGCGGGGGTCAAGATGCTGCACCACTAGGATGGCTGCCGGGAAATCCGAGGGTAAACCGGCTAAAACTACACTTATAGCTTTCAGCCCCCCAGCAGAAGCAGCAGCCACTACCATATCATATTCAGCTTTACGAGATACTTTGGGGACTTCTTTTTTTTCTATCATAGGTTTCCTTCTCCTGCTAAATGTCAATTTTTATATTCTATAAACATATGTAAATATATTGGAAATTTTAATCCTGCGTAAATATCATTAAGTGAATCTACAATTTTCTGAAAATATAGAACACCAGGGCTAGGCCCAGTACACTGGCCAGGTTTATTCTTACCAAAATATCGATATCCCAAACCAAAATGATAAAATCACCTGAAGGACTCCACCGGATTTGAGTTGAATCAAAGATATAGGGTACTCCCAGTTTGGATAATATATCTCCCATAATACTTCCCAAAAGTACCCCAATTACTAACAGTACCACCAATACAGCGGTGGATTGTTTTACTTTTGCCATTCTAAGTTCCTCCTCAACCTCTATGTCATAATACTTAATTTCGTTTAATATAGTCTAAATCCCTGCCATTTTGATGGCTTTCATTTCTATCTCTTCCCCTTCATAAGGGACTAACAGGCTTTTTAAAAGAGCTGTATCCTTAATCTCAGGATTCAACCATAACTCTTCTTTCTCTCGGGAAAGTATTACCGGCATGCGGTTGTGGATGTCAGCCACCTGCTTATTAGGAGTGGTAGTAATGATCACAAATCCTTCAAATTCCTCTCCGCTGTTGTTGTCCTTAAACTGACTGTATATCCCCGCCATGGAAAACAAAGACCCGTCTTCCAGGGTGATTAAATATTTTTCATTCCTGCCGCCTTCCTTCTTCCACTCAAAGAACCCCTCCGCCGGAATCAGACACCTTCTTTCCAGAAAAGCCCTTTTAAAGAGAGGCTTTGAGTCTACCGTCTCCCCCCGGGCATTAATAATCAAGCTTTTCTTGAAACTCATGGTAAAACCCCATTTTAATAATTTTAATTCCCTCTCCCCCTGGTCTACCACTGCAGGGACAACTTGAGAGGGGAATACTTCATTTTGGGGGACATAATCCTTTTCTAGTTTTTTATTAATCAGATACCTTTTCATCAAGGCATGCAGGGCAGCTCCCTGCTTGTACCTTCCACACATCGGTTTCTCCTCCTATTAAATGGAGCCCTTCTCATTGAGAAAGGCTCCATCTTGATTATCTGTATACGCTGGATATTTTCAGGTGCTCCGATTCAATTTCAGATAGGGCTCTGAATATCTCCTGCACCCTGGGTTCCGGGGCCCTGTTGGCAGCTTCCTGATAGAATTTAATAGCTCTGCTTTCCCTCTTGTGGGCATCCATCATATTTTCAGCATCACTGTCACTGCAGGTAACCTCCGGCAGTGGGGGCTCGTCCTCCCCAATCATTGTGCACAGGAGTTCGGCATGTTCCATTTCCTGTTTGGACAGTCTCTTAAATATTGACTGGGTAATTTGGGTTTCTGCTTTTCCGGCAGCACACTTATAAAAAGCCGAGTTATTCACTTCTAAATTAATGGCATCCTTACAATCCTTATAGCTCTGTTCAGACATCTCCACTTTGCCGTAGTTAATCCATTCTGCGGCGGGGACAAAATGCCTGAAGGAAGCCCCACAAAACGGGCACCGGTCAGGAATCTCCTGTCCTAAATAAGTTTCTCCACAAACCTGACAGCGATATGGGTCTAACATAAAAATATCTCCTCCTTTTTTCTGTCTTTCTGTCTTTCTAACTGCTAAGAAAAACCCCGTAATTAATCTGTTGATATACTTTATTATATCATACATTTTTTTCACTAACAATTATCTAACTGCGTGTTTATATGCATAGCCCTGCATTATAACTTCATTTTTGAAACTGAACACACAGCCCGGTAAATGTAATTATTTTCATTCAGCTGTAAACATACACTTCATTTTGGAAAGAGCATTTACGTAAGCCCGGGCGCTGGCTTCAATGATATCCGTGCTGATTCCCCTGCCCACCACTACGGTATTTTTTTCACCGTAGCGAAGTTTTACCGTGGCATCCCCCAGGGCCTCACTTCCACGGCTTACAGATTTCAGAGTATAATCCTCCAGGAACACCGGTTTTTTTACCACACGGTCAATGGCTTTAAAAACCGCATCCACCGGTCCGTTCCCGCAGGCTGCATCCGTCAGGGTTTCTCCCATAACCTCCAGGGTTATGGTAGCTGTAGCCGTAGAAGCAGCATCTCCGGAGGTATTGACGGAAACCTTCTGAAATCTGATCCGGCCGTTTTGGTCTAAACCGGTGGACCCCATCAGGGCATGGAGGTCCTCATCGAAGATTTCCTTCTTCTGGTCGGCTAACTGTAAAAACTTATTATAAATGTCCTTCATTTTTTCATTTTCTATTTCATATCCCAGTTCATCCAATCGATGTTTCAGGGCATGACGGCCGGACCTGGCGCTCAAAATGATGGTATTCCTGGGGATACCGATAATTTCCGGGTCAATTATTTCATAGGTGGACTTCTCCTTTAATACACCATCCTGATGAATCCCGGAAGCATGCATAAAAGCATTGGCCCCTACAATGGCCTTATGGGAGGGAACCGGAACTCCGGTAATTCTTGATACTAACCGGCTGGTTGCCGATATTTCCCGGGTATTAACTCCCAGTTCAATTCCGTACCTCTCCTGTTGAGTGTAGACTGCCATGATAACTTCCTCCAGGGAGGTATTGCCCGCCCGTTCCCCTATTCCGTTAATGGTGCCTTCCACCTGACTGGCTCCGGCTTTTATCCCGGCAAGAGAGTTGGCTGTAGCCATTCCCAGGTCGTTATGACAGTGAATGCTGACCACAGCTTTATGGATGCTGCTTACATGGTTCATCACATAAGCAATCAATTCCCCGTATTCCCAGGGAGTAGCATAGCCTACGGTGTCGGGTATATTTACAACCGTAGCCCCTGCTTTGATCACCTTTTCCAGGACTTTTACCAGAAAAGATGGTTCGCTGCGGAAGGCATCCTCTGCATAGAATTCTACATCCTCCACGTACTTTTTAGCATGTTTTACGGCAGACACAGCCGTATCTAACACCTGGTCCGGAGAAAGCTTCAGCTTTCTTTCCATGTGTATGGGGGAAACGGCGATCCCGGTATGAATCCGGGGATACTCGGCATCCTTCAGAGCCTGAGCACAGCAGTCTATGTCTTCCTTTACTGCCCGGGAAAGGCCGCAGATTACCGCACCTTTCACTTCCCGGGCGATAGTTTTAACAGACTCCATATCCCCGGGGGAAGAAGCTGGAAATCCGGCTTCAATTACATCTACGCCAAGCCTCACCAGCTGCCGTCCAATCTCTAACTTTTCCTTTACATTTAAGGTTAAACCCAGGGACTGCTCCCCATCCCTGAGGGTAGTATCAAAAAAATAAAGTTTTCGCAATGGTTAAATGACCTCCTTTAATTAAAAAAACCCTCTCATCTCACTTTTGAGACGAAGGGTTAATCTCCGCGGTACCACTCAACTTAGGGCATATACATGCCCTCTCTTTAAGGATACGGGAAAAGTTCCGATACCCCCTTCCTTTTAACGGTGGAAGTTCCGTCCGAGCCTACTTTCCATTGGATTTCGATCGGCTACTCAAGGGAGAGTTCTGTGCAATGCTTCGGCCGCCTCGCACCCTCCGACGGCTCTCTGAATCCCAGCAATAGACACATAATATTCCCTATCATCGTCCTTTTAATGGATTAAATTCTACCAGTATTCATGGCCGTTGTCAATATTAAATTTTTTTAATTCTATTGTTTACTTCTTCCCGTGAATTTTCAAGAATACTCTGTATTACTGCTTTTAAAAATAAAAAAGAACAACAGGTTTGCGGAAAGTAATGATTGTGATGAAATTCTGAAATAAGCTGATTGCCAATTATGGCATAATAAGTTATGATTATATATGGAGAAATCTTAATAAGAAAGGAGCGAAACATCGGATGTCTGATAAAAAATGCCTGGAAACCGTCGTTGACTATCTCCCTCCGTATATGAAGGATATAATTGACGAAAATATAGGTGAAGAAGAAGACATAAAGGCTATCGTTAAGGGAAAGTCAGGAGAGGCCGTAATTGTAACCGATAAGCGGGTTTGCACTATTAATAATGGAGAAATATTTCAACCCTTTGAAAAAGAGATAATAAAAGGGGTCAAGCTTTCCAGGAAAAACAGGGTTGGAAGGTTTGAACTACTTGTTGAAAACCCGGAACAGTATATTGAAAAAAGGAAAGAAGAAGACTGTAGGTACGGGCCGGATCTTTCAAAAAACATCGTAAACTTCCCTTACAGCAAATTTCCCATGTTTAAGGTTGTTGAAAAACATGTCAATGTTTTGATTGGTAAAGCCAGGGTAAGATATGATTTTGATTAACATCTAACAAAACCTTTACAGAAGGGCCTTCCGAAAAACTCGGCCAGCCCTTCTGTTTTTTTTGGCCAGAATATTTTTGGAGTGGTGGCACTATAGCCAGTTAGTTGACACATTTTTTTTCCATTACATCTTCTCATTATCTATAGCGTATGGTATAATATCCCCCATAGGGGGATATTGGGGGAGGGGTTTGTTATAGATTCTCATAACCATATTAACAAAAAAAGTATAGTAAACAGGATGTCCAGGATTATTGGCCATATGGAATCCATTAAACGAATGGTGGAAGAAGACAGGGAATGCAGTGAAATACTGATACAGTTATCCGCAGTAAGATCTGCATTAAATAATGCCGGAAAACTTCTTTTAACAGACCATATTAACCACTGTGTTGTAGATGCTATAAAGAACAACGATCCCAAGACCCTGGAAGACTTAGATAAAGCCATAGATAAATTTATCAAGTAACAGTTTACTCCCAATGGCCGTAAACCCCGAGATTTCCGCCGGGTTCTCTTAAATAAGACTACATCAAGGAGTGTTTCCCATGGAGTTTATT
>PWJM01000153.1 GCA_003560915.1 Syntrophomonadaceae bacterium | reverse complement strand
TAATTGTATCCGTGCCAACCCGGAAAAGATCAAAGTGGGAGCCTGTCAGCTGGAACTGAAACTGCTTGCCAGCCCCCTGGATTATGTAGAAATGATGTTTCAAAAGGTGGATGCCGCTGCCAAAGAGGGAGTACAGCTTCTGGTATTCCCAGAAAATAATTCCTTCCATCTGCTGGGGCTTCTTCCGGGTATAGAGGAAATCGGTTCAAAAGCCACCGGTACTAATGGGAAGGATCCTTCGGTAAAAGTCGCGGATATCTTTCGTTTCGTGGGGCCCATGTTCAACCGGACAGCCGAAACAACCTTTTCATACCTGGCCCAGGCTTACGGTATGTATATCATGGCCGGGAGTTTTCTTGTTCCGGAGAAGGAAGGGGTATTCAACAGGGCTTATCTATATGGCCTGGACGGCACCCTGCTGGGCACCCAGGACAAAGCGCACCTTATGCCCGTAGAAAATGAATGGGGTCTGTCCCGGGGTTCCGGTTTTCATATTTTCCCCACTCCTCTAGGCAGGTTGGGTATGCCGGTATGCATGGACGCCACCTACTTTGAAACTTTTCGTATTCTGGAATATTTGGGGGCTGAAGTGGTGATGGTACCCATCGCCAACCCGGAGCATTACAACTACTGGCTGGCCCTGAGGGGGATTTGGCCCCGGGTGCAGGAGAGTTTAGTTTATGGAATCAAAAGCGCTCTGGTGGGAAATCTTCTGGGTTATACCCTGACGGGAAAGGCGGGAATTTTTGCCCCCCTGGAACTGACCCCTAAAGGGGATGGGATCCTGGCAGAGGCTGAAACCCCGGACCGTGAGGCACTGGTTACAGCGGAAATAAACCTCTTGGCCCTTAAGGAGCTCAAAAAAAATCATCCCTACCTGGGAGACAGAAATGATAATCTACAAAATAAATATTTCCCTGAGATTTACAGCGGGTAAACTTCCCCCCATTATCGGCATTCACCTCCTGCCTGTAGAGGACGGGAGCCTTATGCCGGAGGGTTAAAATAAGTAAGGGGAAAAATGAAAACTTAAAAATATGGTATTGAGCGGAACTACCCCCCTACCGGGGGTATTATTTTTTCATAAGAAAGAACTTCTTTTTCGGGATACTTCATGAAAGCCAGGCCCCCCAACAAAATAAATACCGCTGCCACCGGTCCGGTAAGCTGAATCCCCAGGGGACTGGCTGCCGTCTGCCCGAAGAACTGCATTAAAATTCCGGTAACAAAAGAGGATAATCCCATGACTATTTTTAGAACAAAACCCTGGGCACCAAAATACATGGCCTCCCGCCGCTGACCCGAAAGGCTTTCCTCCACATCGGTGATGGAAGCCACTATGGCGTCCGGCAGCACGAACAGGCTGGCCAGGGGAATCCCTGCAAAACCCATAATTAAAAGTCCAAAATTATATGGGCTCAGCCCCAGGTAGCTCCCTCCCAGGAAATAAAAGAAGGGAAGCACCATAACAAAAAGAAACATGGAAATTACCATTACCAGCTTAGGTCCCATTTTCTTTGCAAGAATATTAATTAAGGGAAAAGTTAATACAGCCATCCCAAAGGTTACAGCAAAGAAAATTGAAGTCTGTTCCTCCTGAAGGCCCAACAGGACGGTAACATAAAAGGGCAGCCCCAGGGTGATAATGTTAAATCCAAACCAGAAAGTGGCATTCCCCAACAGGTATATACGAAAGGCCCTATTTTTGAATGTGGTCATGACCGCCTGGGTCAACCCCAGGGTCGCAGGCAGGGATTGGGCATAATCTTTCTCTTTAATGAACGCTGGAAGGTACATAAACAGCAGCCCTAAAAACCCCAGGCTCCAAATCATACCCTTAAAACCTAAAAAGGCAATTAAGAGGCCGGACCCCACCAGGGCTATGGCAACACCTAAAAGTGTAAAAACTGCCCTCAAAGTCGCCAGGTCCACCCGATCCCGGCTGGTCCGGGCCAACTCCGGCAGCAGCGCCAGGTAAGGACAGACATACACGGTAAAAAGAATAAAATACAAACCTATCATAAGGGCCAGATACACAGCATTAATCACACTTTTACCGGCCACCGGAGGATAAAAAAGAGCCACAAAAACTAGAAAGTATAGGACCCCTCCCACCAGCATGAAAGGAATTCGCCTTCCTAACCGGCCATTAAAATTATCCGACCACAGGGCCACCATGGGGTCCGCCACCGCATCCACCACTCTCCCCAGAAGCATGATGGTTCCAAACACCACCGGCATCAGTAGAGGTTCTCCAACCGCAGGGGAGGTAATGTAGTAGTACATCAGCCAGGTAATCATAATTCTATCAATCATCGCCCACCCGGCTGAGGAGGAGGTATAAAGAATCTTCCCTGAAAAGGACAGTTTTTTTAACATTTTCTCAACTCTCCCTTAATTCTTTTTCTTCAGCATCAGCAGTTCCATAAACCTTCCATAGTGCATAGGCCAAAAATCCCGAAGCTGAAGCAAAGGCCAGGCCCGTGGAAGCCTTCCCCGATAAAGGATCCACCGTCTCACAGAAAAATCCGTTATCCATGGAAGCCGTTTTAAAAAAGCTTCCCTTCCAAAGATTTAGGGACAAAAGGTCGTTTACCCCCGACAGGGGCCAGGGGTTAGCCGCATGTCGAGAAGCAGAACCTCCTTTAACCTCCCCCTTTTTACAAAAATAAGGGTTATGAAGGGAGTTTACCCAATTCACCGTGTTTACATAAATCGGGTCATCTTTTGGGCAAAACCCATAATGGGCTAACAACTGTAGGCTTCCCGGG
>PWJM01000125.1 GCA_003560915.1 Syntrophomonadaceae bacterium | reverse complement strand
ATTATTTTTAACTATGTATTATAATAAGGATGAAAATTAAATAACTCCGAGTTTGGCAGGCCTACGGGTTAATATCTACGGCCCCAGACCGATAGGGTACTTTTGGAAACGGAGGTGCCTCCCGTTGAGGAAAGGAGAACCATAAAGGCAGCTCTTTAGAGAGCCGGTGAGTGAATTTGCTTTTGTGCGTCTTGTTTGAGGCGTTTTTTTATTGCATTCTCCGGCACTTTCCTTAAGCCTTTAGTTCGACTCCTTGTCCAGCAGGAGTTTTTTATTTGACAGAATAAGTTTTAACACCGCAGGGACAGAGGATTCATTGCTTTTTTAACGAATATTTCAGAGGGGGAAAGCCCTTTGCCTTTTATACTTTTTTTGAGTGGTGGTTTGGCCCTCACCAACGGATATACCGTAAATAGAGGGGAGGTTCTAACAAGTTTATGGGGAATCTTTTTATAAAAATCTGGAACAGAAGTAAAAACAGGTTGACTTTCTATATATTCCTGCCGCTACTCCTGGTTATTTTTATGATGATAGCCGTTGGATGTGTTCAAAATGCCTCTCCTCAGTTTATCTTCCTGGCCACCACCACCAGTACTTACGATTCCGGCCTGCTGGAGGACATGCTGCCGGTGTTTGAAAAAAAATACGGGATCGAAGTAAGGGTTATCCCCAAGGGGACTGGCCAGGCCCTGGAACTGGGGAAAAGTGGAGACGTCGATGTTCTCCTGGTTCATGACCGAAACTTTGAGTTAAAACTGGTGGAAGAGGGATATTTTATAAACAGGTACGATGTCATGTACAACGACTTCATTCTTGTTGGTCCCGCTTCAGACCCTGCCGGAATTAAGGAATTTGAAACGGCCATAGATGCTTTAAAAGCCATTGCCCGGAAAAATCAAATCTTCGTTTCCAGGGGTGACGATTCAGGAACTCACCGCATGGAACTGTCCCTATGGAAAGCAGCTGGACTTTCTGATTTTGGAAACGGCTATACTTCTGTAGGCCAGGGCATGGGGGATACCCTGCTTATGGCTGATGAATTGGAGGGATATACCCTGACGGACCGGGGCACTTATGCTGCCCTGAAAGAGGGCCTGGAAATGGAAGTCCTTCTGGAGGGAGACCCCACTCTTTTTAATCAGTATGGAATCATGGCAGTAAACCCTGATAAACACTCTCATATTAGGTATGAAAGTGCTTTGAAATTAATTAAATTCTTTATGTCAGAAGAAGGCCAGCAGATGATTGCCGATTATAAACTGCAGGGGGAAGTTTTGTTCTTCCCGGGAATGGGCCTGAAGGAATAAATAATTATGCATTAACTGCATATGTGGAGATGGTTTTTTGTATCAATTTACAGAAGGTATCGTAGAAGCGTTTAAGTTAATAATCAGCCTGGACCCTTATCTGATAGGAATTGTATTATTATCTCTAAAAGTATCGGGGATGGCTGTTCTCCTCAGCACCATAATAGGAGTTCCTCTGGGTACTTACCTGGGCATGAAACCCGAGGGGAAAACGGGATTCATAAGCAGGGTGCTGTACACCCTGATGGGAATGCCCCCGGTGGTGGCAGGTCTGCTTATTTTCATGCTGATTTCCAGGAGGGGCCCTCTAGGCCCTCTGGGGATTCTTTACACACCCACAGCTATGGTGACAGCACAGGTTTTTCTTGCCCTGCCCATTGTAGTGGGGTTAACTATGCTGGCCATCCGTGCCCGGGGAAGAGAAGTGGAAGAAACCGCCCTTACCCTGGGAGCCGCACCAATGTTGACAGCATGGACGGTAATTCGGGAATCCAGGGTTTCTATCCTGGGTGCTATAGTAACGGGTTTCGGAAGAATTATCGCTGAGGTTGGAGCCGTTATGATTGTCGGTGGAAATATTCAGGGACAAACCCGGGTTATGACCACCGCTATTGTCCTGGAGACCAGTAAGGGTAATTTTGAACTGGCCATAGGTTTAGGAATCGTTCTTTTAGCCATCTCCTTCATAATCAACTCCGTGCTGTACCGTTTTCAGAAAGGAGGGGGACGTCATACCTGGTAAAAAAGGCTTGATTGAAATAAAAAATCTGACTAAAGTATACGACCGGGAAGTATTAAACATTCAGGACATGGCCATAAATGAGGGGAAAATATATGGAATCATGGGCCCCAGCGGATGTGGGAAAAGCACCCTTCTTCGTATCCTTAACCTGCTGGTTAAACCAACCACCGGGACCATCAGCTTCAATGGTAATACAGTCCCCTTGAATGGCTCTGCTCCTTTAACTGTCCGAAGAGAAATGACCCTGGTATTCCAAAATCCGGTGCTGTTTAAGGCCACGGTGTGGGAAAATATAGCCTATGGGCTGAAGGCCCGGGGAATAAAGGGGGAAGAAGTTCAAAGAAAAGTATCTTTTCTGCTGAAAAAAATTGGGCTGCAGGAGGTTGCCGACCGGCAGGCACTTTCCTTATCGGGGGGAGAGGCTCAGCGGGTAGCCCTGGCCCGGGCGGTGGCTTTTGAACCCAAAATACTTCTGCTGGATGAACCCACCGCAAACCTGGACCCTACTAATGTGGAAGTCATTGAAAACCTGGTGGTAGAGCTGAACAAGTCCCTGGGAATCACTATTGTTATTGTAACTCACAATATTTTTCAAGCCCGGCGCATTACCGATTATACTGTATTCATGTACGACGGTAAAATTGTAGAAATGGGAGAAACGGAAAAAATATTCACATCTCCCGAGGATTCCAGAACCCAAGCTTTTGTGGAGGGACGCATGGT
>PWJM01000126.1 GCA_003560915.1 Syntrophomonadaceae bacterium | reverse complement strand
TTAGCCACCAATGCTTCATATTTGGCCTTGTACAGGGCAGGCCGCAGGTTATCGGACATACCGCCGTCTACAGAAACATAGCGCCTTATACCGGGAACATCCTTAATGGTCCCAATGGTATATAAGGATGTGCCAGCCTCACCAACAATGGAGCGACCCGGTTCAATCATCAGTTTGGGCAGGGGATAATTATATTCCGATGCCTTTGATTTCACCTCTTCCACCATACTGCTGATTAAAGTATCAATGGAAGGCGGCTGGTCATTTTCTAAATAGCGGATACCCAGTCCCCCTCCTAAGTTCAGCTCTAAAAGCTGTATGTTTTTTGTAAGGGCGATTTCCCTTAAAAAGGACATCATAATATAGGCGGTCTGGACAAAGGGTTCCGTCTGGAAAATCTGTGAACCGATGTGACAATGCAGCCCCCGCAGGGTTATATGCTTCAGTGCCAGACATTTCTCCACCGCCTCCAGAGCCTGACCGTCCGATAAACCAAACCCAAACTTTGAATCTACCTGCCCGGTTTGAATGTATTGATGAGTATCAGGAACCACTCCGGGTTTAACTCGTATAAGAATCTCTGCCGTTATACCCAACTTCCCGGCCAAAGAGTCAAGCAGTTCAAGTTCACTGAAACTATCAACAATAAATCTTCCAATTCCGGACTTCAGAGCCAGTTCTAACTCCTGGGAGGTTTTGTTGTTCCCATGAAAATAAATGCGTTCCGGGGGAAATTCTGCATTGAGGGCGGTGTACAGTTCCCCACCGGATACTACGTCCAGGGACATGCCCTCCTCTTCCAGTAAACGGCACATGGCCGTAGTCAAAAAAGCTTTCCCTGCATAAATCACTTCAAAATTGGAGTAATGCTTTTCCATGCTCTGCAGGTATTGCCGGCAGCGGGTGCGTATCAATGATTCGTCCATGATATTTAAAGGCGTCCCGTACCGGGAGGCCAGGTCCACCACGTCACACCCTCCAATTTCTAAATGGCCTTTCTGGTTTATTCTCATCGTTCCCGTTAACAGCATCTGTCTCTCTCCTTACCTGAAAAATAAAAAAGACTAACAGGTGATTTCCGTCAGCCGAAGTATTCACCTCTCCCTACCCCTACTGTGAGATAGCACACCACCAAAGGTCCAGGGAAACCTTTGGTGACAGTCCTGCAGTTCTTCACTGCAGGCCCAGCCGGAATTTTGGGGAAATTACGACTTCGGCGGCAGCCCCTTTCCTGTGCTTCAAAGCCTTCCCAGGCTCCCCACAGTACTATTGACAACCGCTCCTCTACCCCACCTCCTTTTTGAGATGAGGTAATCCTTAATTTTTTTTAATACTAACATACGCCCTTCTAAAAGTCAACGGAAATAATAGTTACGTTAGACTTCGAAAAGTTTTTTGGGGATAGGGCTGAAAACCTGGCATCCATCCTGGGTTACCAACACAGGGTCCTCAATGTCTACTGCACCCCACTGGGGGATGATGATTTTTGGTTCAATGGCTAATATCATGCCCTCCTGGAGCAGCATATCGGTATAAGGGCCTACTACAGGGGGTTCGTCCACCTCCAGGCCCAGTCCGTGGCCGATATATTCTCCCTTCTGGCTTCCATAGCCCTGCAGGTACTCACCGTATCCCTCTTCCTCTGCAGTTTTTACCGCCAGGTGGTACAGTTCCTTTACCGGAACACCCTCCCGGATGTGGTTCAGTACAGCCTCCATCACTTTTAACACTGAATTGAAAACTTCCCTCTGCCGATCATCCGCCTGACCCACCACATAGGTCCGGGCGGTATCCCCATGGTACCCCTGATAGTTGGGGGCTATGTCCACCATCACCAGGTCACCTTTTTGAATCACCCGGTCTGAAGAGCCCCAGGGCACTGCCTTACTTTTTCCTACACCGGTGACAGTCATGGCATATCCACTGATTTTCCACAGATTATCCCCTGAAATCACCATTCCATCCCCAGGCAAAAAAGCATCCCACCGGCGATGGGCCGTAAATCCCTCATGGCCTTTTTCACGAATGGATGCCCAAATTAATCCCGCCAGCTCAACTTCAGTTATCCCCGGCCTCAAATAATTTAATACTATATCATGGATATAAGAAAACAGCCCTGCTGACCGACGGACCAGTTCTATTTCTTCTAAATCTTTAATCAAACGCTGATCCATAATCAAGGGGGAAATATTTTTACATTGGAAGTCTGTATAGTATTCTGCAGTCTTATTATACAGCCGGGCAGGAAGGACATCTTCTTCCAAACCCATGACCCCTTTGGTGACCCCCATATCCTGCAGAGCTTTTTTCATTTCCCCCAGGCTTCCCCCAAGCTTTATATTTTCCAGGGTGGTCTCTTCTTTGACAAAGTCCAGGGCTCTCCTGGCATAGAGAACCGGTTCCCCCTTTTGGGTAACCAGCAGGTTGCAGGGTTGAGAGGTTCCCGCATAGTAATACACATCCCGGGGCTGCATCAGAAGAGCAGCATCAAATCCTTTTTCCTCCATCCTCTTCTTTAAACCATCAATTCTTTTATACACCATTGACCTCCTTGAACAAATCTCTTCAACTTTATATTGTTATTATTTTAATTTTATTTTAGTTCAGGTGATACTTTTCCTCTTTTTGTTCTTCAACAATTCTCTGCCTCTTCAATCTCAGGGAATTCAGCAGCACCGAGATAGAACTCAAGGCCATGGCTATAGCAGCGATGACCGGACTAAGCCTACCCGAGGCAGCGATGGGAATGGCCAGGATGTTGTATCCGAAAGCCCAGAACAAGTTCTGCCGGATAATGTTAAAGGTAGAACGGCTCAGGTTAAGGGCTGTTACTACCGAAGAAAGGTCCCCCCGAATCAGGGTAACGTCTGAAGCTTCTATGGCAATATCTGTCCCGGTACCGATAGCAATCCCTACATCTGCCTGGGCCAGTGCAGGGGCATCGTTTATGCCGTCCCCCACCATAGCCACTTTTCTGCCTTCCTCCTGAAGTCGGCGTATTTCCGCCTCTTTCTCATCAGGCAGCACTTCGGAAAGGACTCGGTTTATACCCACCTGCTCCCCAATAGCCGAAGCAGTACGCTGGTTATCCCCGGTAAGCATCACCGTCTCCAGGCCCTTATCCCTTAAATATTGTACCGCCCAACGGGCATCTTCCTTCAGAGTATCGGCCACTGCCAAAATTCCTGCAAGCATACCATCAACTGCCAGGTAAACCACGGTTTTCCCTTCATTCTCCAGGCGGTATACTTCCTCTTTTATCTGTTCATCCAGTTCAATTCCAGCACTGGAAAGCAATTTGGGATTTCCCAGGAGCACCTGCCTCCCCACTGTCCAGGCTTTTATGCCCATGCCCGGCACCGCCTGAAACTGTTCAACATGCTCAATTTTTATACCCCTGTCCCGGGCTCCCCTTACCAGGGCCTGGCCGATGGGGTGTTCCGACCCGGACTCCACGCTGGCGGCCAGCCTCAACAATTCTTCTTCCTCTTCCCCGAAGGACACCACATCTGTCATAGAAGGTTCTCCCCGGGTTAAAGTTCCAGTTTTATCAAATACTATGGTATTAATTTCTTTCATAGTCTGCAAACTTTCAGCATCTTTAATTAAAACACCGTTCTCCGCGCCCATACCTGTCCCTACCATAATGGCTGTAGGTGTTGCCAACCCCAGGGCACAGGGACAGGATATTACCAGCACGGCAATAGAGGCAAACAACGCCCGTTCAATGCCCGACAGTCCCCCTATAGAGAACCAGGTAATGAAAGTCAGCGTGGCAATGGTGACTACCACAGGGACAAAATATGCGGTAAACCGGTCTGCCAGAACCTGTATAGGAGCCTTGGAGGCCTGGGCCTCCTCCACCGCCTTAATAATTTGAGCTAAAAACGTATCTTTGCCCACCTTGTTAGCTTTTATTTTCAGGATTCCGTTCTTATTGATTGTAGCGCCGATTACCTCGTCCCCTACCGTCCGGTCCACCGGCATGCTCTCCCCGGTGACCATTGACTCGTCCACACTGGAGAACCCCTCCACCACAACAGCGTCTACCGGCACTTTTTCCCCGGGTTTGACCAAAAGCAGATCGCCCTCCTTTAAGGCTTCCACCGGCACCTGTCTTTCTTCTCCGTCAACAATCAACCGGGCCGTCCTGGCTCCCAGTTCCAACAGTTTACGAATGGCTGATGTTGTTTTGCTCCGGGCTATGGTTTCCAGGTACCTGCCCAGCAGGTGGAAAGCCATAATCATGGCAGAAAGGCCCATGAAGGAAACTGTGCCGGGAAGGAAAAAAGAGGCAATCCCCCAGCTGAAGGCCGCCAGTGTACCCATGGAAATCAGGACATCCATGTTGGCGCTGCCGTGACGTAGTGAATTTATGGCGCCTTTATGGGTGGGCAGCCCTGCCCAGAACACGATAGGAACGGCAGCTGCCAGCATAATAAAGTTATGCCCGGGAATATGAATCAGGTTCCACATCTTCCCCAGCATCAAAACCTGCAGGATCACCGTAATTCCCATCACAATAAAAAGCACCCTTTTCCTGCTCCTCAGCTCAAGGTCCTCTTTAGATTCCCCCTCTGTTTCAAAAAGGGGCTCCTGGGCCAAAACTTCAAAACCCAGGGCAAGGATGGTTTTTTCTATTTTTTCTCTTTCCAGTATCAAGGGGTTAAAAGTAAGGGTGAGTTTTTCCGCAGGGAAACTCACCTCTGCCTTTTCCACCCCCTCCAGCTTACTTAAGTTTTTCTCAATATTGGCCGCACAGGCAGTACAGTGCATGCCCTTAATAGTCAGGGTTAAAGTTTCCGAAAGACGGCGTCCCTCACTGGTTTCCCCTTTTATTTCAAATCCCAACTCCTGAATAATTTTTTCGATTTCCGTGCGTTGAATTTTCCTGGAATCATACGTGACATTGGCCCTCTCCAGAGGGAAAACAACGGAAGTATCTATGATTCCTTCCGTTTTCTTCAGACGCCTCTCAATATTGGCAGCACAGGAAGCACAGCTCATGCCTCCGATATCCAGCTGTATTTTTTCTTCGTTTATGGAATCGTTTTTTTGCATTGTCCTACTCCTTCAATGAAAGATAATGTCAGTTGTTTTCCTCAAACACATTAGCTAATTATTCCTTCTTAGAGAATAAAGGTTGTCAGGACAGATTTCTTTATTCCGGCCGATATTTTATAAGTTCTAAAATTTCATCAAAGATCCGTTCCTCTTCACCCCGCCGGATGGCACTTTTTAAACAGGTATGCAGGTGGCACTCCAAAATTATATGGCTGATTCTATCCAGGGAGGCCTGCAGCTCTCTGATCTTTTTAATGATATCAGTACAATATTCACTATCGTCAATCATGGTCTCAATCTGCCTGAACTTTACATGACATTTCCGGATATCCTCCAAAGCTTTCCTTTTTACCTCTCCTTCTTCCACTCCAGTTCCCTCCCTTGATTCATTACTCATCGGTATAATCCACCAGACAAGCTTCCACCTGGTCCTCCGGAACAATTTCTGTTATTCTTGGTTTAAACTTTTTTGTCCGGGCAATTCGCTTATCCAAAAGCCTTAATATCAAAAAGACTAAGGCCATGGCCCCAAGGCCCACTCCAATACTGATCACTTCTGCGGTCTCCTGATAGCCACTGCTGATAGCCACCTGCTGTGTGATATACATCGCTATTACCAGCACAATTACAGGGAGAACGTATACAATCAGGGAAGCCAATATTACTTTATCGGTTTCTACACTGATTCTCACAAACTCCCCCACTTTGGCTCCAATGGGATTGGGAACTTCCATGGAAACTGCCCTGTCTTCCCCCGAGGTTAAAATCCCACAGCCGCCGCAGCTTTTACAGGATGAATGCCTTTTTACTTTAATTTTTGCTGTACCTTCATCACTAACTTCGTATACTTAACCGACATGTTCCAAATAAAAACCTCCTCATAACTTTCAGTAGTGAAGTTATTATATAAATTATTTCTACTAAATTTAAAAAAATCCTTGCACAGCTTCAATCTTTATATTATAATTAGGTTCAGAATTTAATAAATTTTCTAACACTTGTGTGAAGTTCCAATGTAAACTACCAACCCTTATTCATAATTTCCCCATATCCCCAGTTTATACTGGGCTTTTTTTTTGCAAAAACTTTTACTGTTATTTTTGCAAAAACTTCAGAACAGCCCAGGAAAGGACTGCTGCGCCTACCGGTAGGGCTTCCTCGTTTATGTCATAGCCAGGATGATGCCAGGGATAAATAATCTTTTTTTCCTCAGGCCGGACACCCAAAAAGAGATAAGAGCCGGGAATATGTTCTAAATAATTGGCAAAGTCCTCGCTGCCCATAAGGGGTTTTTCCAGTAATAGCGTGTTTTCCTCCCCCAAAATTTCCCGAGAGGCTGCCTCCACCAGATCTGTTATTGTATTATCGTTCACCAGAACCGGATAATTCCTGGTATATTCCAGTTCGTATTGAGCTCCACAGGCAGAGGTGATCCCTTCAAGAATCTTTTCAATCATTCCCTTCACCTGATCACGCAGGTCAGAAGTCAGGGTCCGAACCGTTCCCTCCAACTCCACCTCCCGGGGAATAATGTTAAACTTTTCTCCCCCTTGAATTTTCCCAATGGTCACCACCACCGATTCTAAAGGATCTACCCTCCGGCTGGCAATTAACTGAAGCCCTTGAATTACCTGGGCAGCTGTTACAATGGGGTCCACCGTCTGGTGTGGTGCAGCGCCGTGCCCCCCGCTGCCGATAATTTTTATCTTAACCAGATCTGCTGCTGCCATTACCGGGCCTTTTTTTAAAGCCACTGAACCTACCGGAAAGTAAGGATTGGTATGAATTCCTAAAATTGCTTCTACAGAGGGATGGTTTAGGACGCCGGCCTCAATCATAAAGCTGGCACCTCCGGGAGGTTTCTCCTCGGCAGGTTGAAAAATAAACTTTACCTGTCCTTTCATCCGGTCCCTATATTTTAACAGCAGCATGGCCGCCCCTATGACTACAGCCATGTGAGCATCATGCCCGCAGGCGTGACAGACCCCGGGATGCCGAGAGGAATAGTCCGCATCTTTAACATCCTGTAAAGGCAGGGCGTCCATATCGGCCCTCAAGGCAATGGTTTTCCCTTCTTCGCTTCCCTTCAGCAAAGCCACCACTCCGGTGCCGGCCACATTCTTTTTGACTTCCAAACCCAGTTCCTCCAGCAGAGTAGAAATATATTCCCCGGTCTTTTCCTCCTCAAAGGCAGTTTCGGGATAGCGGTGCAAATGCCGACGGATTTCCACCAAACGGTCTTTTAAAGTTTCCGCACTGACTTTTACCTCTTTACTTAAAAACATAAAAACACCTCCGGGGCTTAATGCTCATGTAAATCTGCCAAATTAACATTGAGGACTTTTTTTATTACCATTCAGCGGCTTCTTTCAGAGAATGTACTGAAGCGGCAATAGTCTTATCAATATCCTCTTGGGTATGAGCCGCTGACACAAACCCTGACTCAAACTGGGAGGGGGCCAGGTATATCCCTCTCTGCAGCATGGCCTTAAAATATTTAACAAACATTTCTGTATTGGAACGGGCTGCAGAATCGAAATCCCAGACCTCCCCTTCCTGGAAAAATACACAGAACAGGGAACCCAGTTGATGGACGCGAATAGGAATCCCCAGCTTTTCTGCCCCCTCCTTCATTCCCTTTACCAGCTTTTTCGTTTTCTCCTCCAGGTGGGAATAAACCGATCCTTCTTTGAGGTACTTTAACGTTGCAATGCCCGCCGTCATAGCCAGGGGATTTCCGGAAAGGGTCCCCGCCTGGTAGATAGAGCCCAGGGGAGCCATCTTTTCCATAATTTCTTTCTTCCCACCATAGGCGCCTACGGGAAGGCCTCCACCAATGATTTTCCCCAAACAAGTCAAATCCGGGCTTATTCCGTATATTTCCTGGGCACCCCCATAGGCAGCCCGGAAACCGCTAATCACTTCATCAAAAATCAAAAGAGAATTATATTTTTTAGTAATATCCCTTAAAAATTCTAGAAACCCGGGACGGGGTAAAACCAGCCCCATGTTACCGGCAATCGGTTCCAGGATTACTGCGGCAATTTCTTCACCCTGCCTGTCAAATACCTCTCTTACTGATTCCACGTCATTGTAAGGGACGCTGATAGTATCCCGGGCCGTACCTTCGGTCACCCCCGGGCTGTCCGGTAGGCCCAGGGTGGTAACCCCGGAACCGGCTTTAATCAGCAGGCTGTCCACATGACCGTGGTAACAGCCGGTAAATTTAAGGATTTTATCCCTTTGGGTATAACCCCGGGCCAGGCGCAAAGCGGTCATAGTAGCCTCGGTCCCGGAATTCACCATTCTCACCATCTCCATGGAGGGAAACGCTCCGGTTACCAGTTCAGCCATTTCCGTCTCCATCTCTGTAGGAGCCCCAAAACTGGTACCTCTCTCCAGGGCAGTTTTTAATGACTCCATTACCTCGGGAGGGCAGTGCCCCAAAATCAAAGGCCCCCAGGAACAAACATAGTCAATATATTCCCTTCCCTCCAGATCATAAATCTTCGAGCCCTTACCCCGGGATATGAAAAGGGGATTTAACTGTACCGAACGAAACGCCCTTACGGGACTGTTCACCCCACCGGGCATAATTTTTTGAGCTTTCTCAAACGCTTCTATAGAACGATTTACCGTCATCCCAAAAACCTCCTATCTATTCTATGAGCCGCTGCCAGCGAACTCAATATTATTCAGCTGTTTAGTTATCATCAATCCAATGTGGCAAAGCCTTTCTTTTGTGACAGTAAAAGACTCCTGACAGCGGGTAAAATAATAGCGCTAAAAATAGCGCATGCTGGTCTTTTTAAATTCTTTTACAGAATACAGCAGTTGAAAGTTTTTTATTCCCGTTTCCTCAGATATTTTTTCGGCGGTATACTGGCATTCTTCCCTGGTCTTTCCGTGAATCATGGTAAACAAATTGTACGGCCAATGGGGAGGAAAAGCCGGCCTCTGATACACATGACTGACTTGAGAAAAGGAACCCATTTTCCTGCCAACCTCTTCTGCCAGGCTGTCCTCAACCTGCCAGCAGCCCATGGCATTAAACTGAAAACCCGCTTTATAATGCCGAACCACAGCACCAACCCGGCGCAAAATCCCTCTGTCCTGGAATTCCTTCACCTTTTCTACCAGTTCATCCTCTTCCATACCCAGGCTTTCAGCCAGCAGTTTATAGGGCCTGGACTCCAGAGGTAAATCCATTTGGAGATATTTTACAATCTTTTTTTCCTGCTCCGTTAACAATTCCTTCACATCCCTGCTGTAAATATAATCTTAGCTTACATGACATAATATTGTTTAAAAAAAGTGGATCACTCATGGGTTAATCCGTATATTTTTATTTAAGGTATTTAATTAATTCAAAAAATGCACTTTATTCATCAATTATTCCTTATGAGCTGGGGTTATACCAGCAGTTTCTGTGCTCATTTCGAAGTACGTTCCAATTTTAAAAAGTTTAAGAAAAGGCAGATTCATATAATTTATTACTCCGGGTATATTCCCAAGAAACTGTATAATCTCTTCAATCCTTTCTTCCCCTGGAGCAATCAGCGTAAACCACAGGTTAAAACGGTGGTTCCTCTGGTAGTTATGGGTCACTTCAGGGAAAGAGTTCACCCGGCCGGCTACCTCTTCAAGCTTTTCCGGAAGCACTTCCAGGGCCACCAGGGTACTGCGGTAGCCCAATCCCCGGGGGTCAAAAATTCCCCCGATCCTCCTCACCAGGCCCTTGTCCTTAAAAACTATGATTTTTTCTATGACTTCCTCTTCCCTGAGCCCCAGCCGGTCTGCCAGCTCTTTATACGGTTGTGGGCTTATAGGAAATTCCTTTTGTATCATGTTCAAAAGCCTGCTGTCTACTGCGTTCATAGATTCTCCTTTAACCTTGATACCGGAATGACTTCCATATAAGTCAAATCAATTGGTAACCCATCCCGATATTTTTTGGGATAATTTTTTTTGCTTCTCGGTTATTTCCTACCGTATACGCACCAGGGATCCTCTGCCATATAATCCCCTTCACTGTAATAATAAGCCCTGGCCCTGCATCCACCACATATTTCCTCATAACGGCAGTCTCCACATTTTCCTTGGGAGGGCTCCCGAAGGTCCTTAAGAATCTGGGACTCCTGCCACAGCTCTTTAAAATCAGTTTCCCGGACGTTACCTACCTTGATGGGAAGGTACGGACAGGGATGGAGGTCACCATTGGGTAAAATACAGCAGTATGACCTTCCCGCCAGGCAGCCGCGGCTGAAGCGCATGTCAACTCCCTTTTGAGCTGCTGCCCTCATAAACTGGGGAGCACAGGTCGGCTTTATCTCGATATCCACTTCCCCCTGTTTTTTTAAAATCCGATGTATCAGCTGTTCATACTGCCTCTGCCGCAGGGAGTCTTCTTCAATGTCCTTTCCCCGGCCCGTAGGTACCAGGAAAAAAATGTGATGAGCCCGGGCCCCGGATTTTACAGCAAAATCCGTTATTTTTTCAAACTCTTTAAAGTTTTCATTGACCACGGTAGTATGGATTTGAAAAGGAAGCCCTACCTGGAGACAGTTCTCCATGCCTTCCACCGCTTTTTCCCAGGATCCCGGCACCTGTCTGAAATCATCGTGCATGGCAGGCTCGGCACTGTCCAGGCTGATTCCCATGCACATGGCCCCGGCCTTTTTAAGTTCTTCGGCAAGCTTCAAATCCAAAAGAGTCCCTGTGGTGCCAAAGACCGCCCTCATCCCCGATTCTTTAGCGTAGGCTGTCAGTTCTACAATATCCGGGCGCAGCAGGGGTTCTCCTCCGCTTAAAATAATCATCTTAAAACCTGCCGCAGCCAGCTCTTTAATTAATTTTTTCCCCTGGGCTGTATCCAGCTCATCCTGGTCCTTTAATCCGGCATCCCGGTAGCAGTGTTTACATTTTAGATGGCACTGCCTGGTAGTATTCCAAGATACGAGCATAATCATTCTCTCCCTGTTTAGTTTATAGTACGAATAATCCTCGTTGTCTAAGCCTTTACATGTAA
>PWJM01000134.1 GCA_003560915.1 Syntrophomonadaceae bacterium | reverse complement strand
CTCTGCAGGGCAAGCCCATGCATTCTTCCAAAAGACAAGTATCTTACCTGTTTCAGCCTTATTTAATTTTATCCATTAACCCTTTCTTTTATTATATATATTTTTTCTCTTTAAAATCTTTAAATCCTTTCCAAAAGAACCAAATTTAATATAGCCTTAAGAAATTTTAACACATTAAAAAAGCCGGAATCAGATATTCCCGGCTTTTTAACGGCTTTCTATCTGGTGGACAGGCACATTACGTCATCATTTAATAGAAAAACAGCTATACTTTTTCCGTTTTTTTATGAAGCCTGTCCAGGAAAAGCAGTTTAGGCTCCTCTAAATCAATTAATGAAAACTTACCCTTAATCTCTTTCAGCATATCAATCTCACGGGAATGACAGGTTAAAAAGATGATTTGCCTGTGTTTAGACAGTTCGGTAAGACATTTTAACACTTCATGAAGCCTCTTTCGGTCGTATTGAACAAAACAGTCATCCAAAATCAGTGGCAGGCTGGAGTTCCCCGTCACCATATCTGCGATCATCACCCGGACGGAAAAATAAAACTGGTCCACTGTTCCGCCACTCAAATCATGAATACTGACATGTTTTCCGGTTTCCGGAACCATCACGGTGACATCCATTTCTTTACTAATCTTAACCTGCTGGTAGCGGTTGTTGGTAATCTTAGAAATCAGGCTGCTTACTTTTTCATTCAGTTTAGGGGCAAAATCCCGGTGAATTTCTTTTGCCACAATTTCAATCATTTTGATGGCAGCTCGTAGAGCATCCCCCTGCTTTAGAAGGTACTCTCTCTCCTGTTTCTTTTTGGAGAGCTGTTCTTCCACCTCTGTCAGGGGCTGGAATTCATTATAGGTTGCTTCAATTTTTGCTTCCAGCTCAGAGTGCTTACTCTTTACCCGGGTCAGTTCTTCACAAATCTTTTCCAGTTCTTTTTGCTTTAGCTGGATTAAACTTTCATTTACGTCTGTTATTACCTCCTCCGATTCCATAACGGATAAATCCACTTTTCTGAGTTCCTGTAAAGATGTGCCATCCAACAACGCATTTAGAACTTCCTCATACTTTGCCCTCTGTTCCAACAGGATTTCTACTTCCCGGTGACGACGGCACCCTTCAAAATATTCTTCAAAGCTGTTTACTCCGGCAGAAATAAAAATATACTCCGATTCTTCCTTTAAATTAAACAGGTCAACCTCATATTTTTTCTTTGTTTTTTCCAGTTCAACGATTTTTTCTTCAAGGTTCATAAGCATGTTAAATGTGCTCTGATAGTTGCTGAGCCGGTTCTTAAATTCCTCAATCTTCTTCTCCGTGATTTCTTCCCCTTTCTTCCAGAGAGAGGCATTTTCCAGAAAGCGTGTAATATCATTTTCAAATTCACGGTACCGTTGAGACAGGTCTTTGACTTCCCTGTTCACTATTTTCAAGTCTTTTTCCAACCTGTCTTTTTCTGTCAGCAGGACGCCGTACTGACTTATTTTTAACCGCAGGTCCCTGGTAGTCTGAACCTGATTTTTCTTTAATATTTTCTCGAGCTTTTTTTCCATTTTTCTAATTTGATCCTGGTCTTCACAATCCTGATCGATCAGCTGCTGCATCTCTTCTTCCACTTTTAATAAATCATTTTTTATATATGCTCTTTGTTTTACTGCATTAACGGATAGAAGTAAAGGAACGGTCAGCATGGAGGCAAAGTAATAGTTGAACATTAACGAGGGCGCCAATATAACCCCTGCCAGGGAAAGAATAAAAAGCATCATATTCTTTGACCCCTTCAGCTGATTGTCCATAATTCCTCTCTTTTCCTCCAGCAGGTCAATTTTACTTTTCATGGAGGAATTTTTTAAAACATTGATGCTGTCTTCCAGCTTTTCCGCGTCATACAGGTCTTTGCTCCCACATTTCTTCCAGAACTCTTTATTTAGTTCCTCATATATTTCATTCAAAGATTTTTCAGTTTTTTCCATAAAACTTTGCTTTTGAATTAACTGGTCTCGAAATGATTTATATAAGGCATAATCCCTGCTGATTAGAGAGGCGGCTTCAAAATCTAAATCCTGAAAATGAGCATTTTTCTCTATGTATCTGCGGGGCTGCTCCACTATATCCAATTCTTTTTTTAATGAACGGGCTGTTTCCTTTAGATTGTTCTCTATGTTTTTTATGCCTTCCTTGAGCTCTACTACCCTCTCCCGCTGCTGTACTGGAAAATAACGATATTTTTCTAATTCGTAAATGATGCTGTTAATTTTGGTTATTTTCTTTTCCTGTTCCTTAATGCTTTTTAATTTTTTAGCCAGCAGGTAATCCTTGAACTTCTTTATCTCCTGCTCTTTTGTTCTTTTTTTATTAATACCCTCTAAAATAAGCGGCCTGGTTTCTGCCAGCTGCTGTTCATAACTGCGGATGCTTTTCATCATGGATTCAAGCTTAACTTTCTCTTCCTCCAGCTGGTCAATCTGCTTGCACACCTTCCCTAAAGGGCTTTTAGGTACTTTGTCCGATCCTACTTCCTCTTTTAAAACCCTTTCCAGTTCCATAGAAGCTTTTCGTATTGAAATATTAGCATTTCCGGAATAGCTTAAATTTGTAAGCTTGCTGCAGATTTCCTGGGTGAGTTCTTCATCACTGATGCTTTCCCCCTGGCTGATGCTGATGGTATTGTTGAATATATTCCTGTTTAAGTTCATATGGGTCTCAGCAAAATTAAGCTCTTTTGTACCTTTGTGCTGCTTAAATTTCTTGTTCAAACATTCTCCGGTTTGAGCATTTCTAATAATCACGTCATCCTCTTTAAAATTGCGGTCAATTCGGTACAATTTCCCCTGATTTTCAAATTCCAGCGCCCCTTCATACTGTTCACCCTCCCAGGGTTGATAAGCCAGCAGTTCATAAGTAAATACCCGGCGGCTTTTATAGGGCTTTTTAAAACCGAAAAATATTCCCTCTATAAACTTCTGTATGGTTGATTTTCCCGCTTCGTTAGGGCCGTATATCACATTAAAACCCTCTGACAGTTCAATCTCCTTTCTTTTAAACTTTCCAAAGTTATTTAACTCTAGTTTCTTAATAATCACCTCAAGGCCACCTTCTTCCCTAATAAAGTATCTAATCCGTAATACAACGCGTTGGTAATGATTTCCCGTTCTTTTCCCTTTTCCCGGTCTATCTCATCTTTCATTTTCAAGGTAAAGATGCCAGGTGCAGTATGCAGGTTTTCTCGAATCACTGCCTCCAAATCATAATCCGGAGTGGTATAATCCTGCAACTCCAGGTAAAGAAAATCATCTTGTAATAGTTCCTGTACTGCTTCAGTGTTCAAATCCACTGTTTCATCTTTTTCTCCGGTTATTTTAAAACGATAAAAATGATTCAGCCGGTCCTCTTTTTTTACAGACTTTCTTATACATTTGCAGATATCCTCAATCCCCATCTCACTGGTGATTCGTAACTTGCTATGACAATATTTTCTTTTAGCGATTGGGACGAACTTTAGGTTAACTCCTTTTTTGCTTAAAGTTCCTATCAGAACTCCATGTTCCCCAGGCTCTGAAAAATCTAACGGCTCCGGAGACCCCGCATAATTGGCAATAATCTTTCCTTTACTGGGAACCCTGTGATTCTGATGGATATGTCCCAGGGCAACATAATCTGCCTTACATTCCCGCAGGTCACTTTCACTGATGGGAAGAGAAACTGACTCTCCTAAACATCCGAAAGTATCACCATGTAACATGACTAAATTAATTCTTTTTCCCGGTTCAATCTTCAGGTCCCTTAACATTGAAGTTTTTATTTCCCACTGGTTCCATCCAAACCCGTGTATTCTCAAGTTAAAGGGAAGAAGATCAACATATTCCCAGTTTTCTTTTAAAAAAATATGAACATTCCTGGGCCAAGAAAAAGTTCGGTAGAATGAATCATCCAAAGCAGGATCACTATCTCCGGGGGTAATAAATACTTTGATATGAGGAATTTTGAAAAGTTTCCTCTGCATAAATCTAATAATTGGTTTAGTAACAAATCGATAATCAAATAAGTCCCCGGTAATCAAAATGATATCGACTTTTTCCTCTTCTGCCGTCTTAATAATTCGGCTGAAAACCTCTTTAAGTTCGTTTCTTCTCCTTCTGGCCATTTCCAAAGAAATATTCTGTCCGGTAAAAGCAGTTTCTAGATGAATATCTCCAGTTTGTAAAAATTTGATTTCCTTCATTGACCTGCACCCCCAAAATTTATACTTAATCCCATATATAACCTATTAAGATATTCTAGCTGCTTTTAAAAATTCCTGCCATTTTCTAGTATTTTTTAAAAATTTTTCGACAAGCCAGCGGCAGCTGAACGAAAAAACCGCGTGAAACCCTGGTAAAATAAGGGTTTCACGCGGTTTTTTCTTAATTCAAAAAAATTAATTTTTTTTGTTTTTTCTTTCCTTTAGAACAATACAGCGTTAAAGTATTATAGTGCCAGGGTCTCCATTAACGCTTTGGCCTTGTCCAATGTTTCCTGATATTCTTTTTCCGGCTCGGAATCGGCCACAATTCCTCCCCCTACCTGGAAATACACCCGGTTATTCTTAATTACGAATGTTCTTATCACGATGTTCAGATCCGCTTTTCCGTCCAGAGAGATATATCCTATGGAACCGGTATAGACGTTCCTTTTTAATCCCTCCAACTGGTCAATAATTTCCATAGCCCGGATTTTTGGGGCACCGGTAATGGAGCCTCCCGGAAATGAGGCGTAAAGAAGGTCTGTAATATCCTTATCCTCCGGCAGCACCCCAGTGACGGTGGAAACCAGGTGGTATACGGTGGCATAGGCTTCCAGAGTGAATAATTCAGGAACTTTTACCGTACCGGGAAGGCATACCCTTCCCAGGTCATTTCTTTCCAGGTCCACGATCATGATCAGCTCTGCCCGGTCTTTTTCACTGTTCAACAGCTCTTCTCTGTACTGCCGGTCTTTCTCCGGATTGCTGCTCCGGGGACGGGTACCCTTAATGGGCCTTGTTTCCACAATTTTATCTGACAGAAGAAGGAATCTTTCCGGCGATGCACTGGCTACCACCACGTCACCAAAGTTCAGAAAAGAAGCAAAGGGGGCGGGGTTAATAGTCCTCAACCTGCAGTACAATTCAAAAGGGCTGATTTCAAGTTCCGCTTCAAAACGCTGAGAAAGGTTAGCCTGATATATATCCCCTGCGGCAATATAATCTTTCACCTGTTCTACAGTGCGGCAGTATTGTTCCCGGGTGAAATTAGATTTCAACTTTGAAGAGAAATCCTTATCATTCTCTTCACGATGCATATTATCTCCCAGTTTAAGGGACATTTTATCCGTTTCAAATTGAACCTTAATGTTATGAATTTCTGTATCAAATTCTTTCATCATTTCATCCGCTTTTGTTTTCGCTTCGGACGCTGTTGAGGCTCTGCCCAGTGTGAAAAGAAAGGCTTTGCTTAACAGATGGTCAAAGGCAAAAATTTTATCATAAAAACCCAGCAGGCAATCCGGCAGCATAAGGTCATCGATGCTGTTTCCCGGTAATTCCTCAATCATTTCTCCTAATTCATAGCCGAAATAACCAACGGCTCCACCGGAAAATGGAGGCACTCCTTCCGGCAGCTTAGTGACCATCTGGTAAGAATTTAAAAAATCTTTTAGCAGAGTAAAGGGATTCCCCGTTAACCGGGTTTCCCCCTGATTTTCCTGCCAGATATGCACCTGATTTCCCTTGGAACGAAACCAGGCAAAAGGCGAAGCTCCTACAAAGGAATACCTTCCCAGGCGCTCCGGATCCATTCTGCTGTCCAGAATAAAGCTGTAAGGCTCATCTTTACAGTGGCAGTACACATCAAACGGGGCTATTGTAGACTGCACTTCTTTTACGGCTGCGGCTGTTTTCAAACTGTGATGCACTCCTTTCACGGCTTAAATCCAAGAAGTTCTGCAGGAGGCTGTGCCCCTGCTCCGTCAATATGGCTTCGGGATGGAATTGAACTCCCTCCAGCAAATAATCCTTATGTGTAACTCCCATAATTTCTCCCTGCTGTGTCCAGGCGCTTACTTCAAAACAATTGGGAAGACTGTTGGGTTCTAATATTAAAGAATGATATCTTGTTACGGTTAAAGGATTTTTTAGACCTTTAAAAATGGTTTTACCGAGGTGAAATATTTCTGAAGTTTTTCCGTGCATAAGCCTTGGGGCTCGGACAACTTTCCCTCCGAAAACCTGTCCGATGGACTGATGGCCCAAACATACTCCCAGAATCGGAATTCTACCGGCAAAATAGTTGATTAGATTCAGAGATATACCGGCTTCATTGGGGGTGCAGGGACCGGGGGAAATGATAATCTGTTCAGGGCTCATTTGTTCAATATCTTCCAGGGTAATCTGGTCATTTCGATAAACCAGGACCCCTTCATTTAGTTCCCAGAGATATTGGACCAGGTTGAAAGTGAAAGAGTCATAGTTATCAATCATTAATATCATGATTTCTTTCCTCCTCTCAAAAAAATAAAAACCAGCACATATAAATGTACTGGTTCGCATCCCAGCGATTCGCGTCCGTTCAGTTGTATTACCTATATTAATAACACAGATGACCCAAAAAGTCAAAAGAAAATTTAAAACCTTCCGGAACGAATTATGGAAATTAAGAGCCAAAACCCCATGGCACCCGCCACAATGAAACCGATTTCAGCTATAGGTAATTTCCAAATAATAGATTGTTCAGTGATTTGAATCAGGAAAGATAACCCAACAATCAGGCTGGCCAGAACTATGCTGAAGGCCAAACGGTTTACCATGTGATTTAATCTATTTAGCATTTTTTCATTATACTCGTGTTCTAAAGTAGCCTTAAACTGTCCTCTTTCCAGTACGTCAAGTAAGTCCGCAATCTGTTTGGGGAAGGCACTAAATATTTGCCCATAATCATGTACATTTTTTGATAGGGTCTTCCTGAAGTAACCGAAAGACCATCTTTCTTTAACTAATTCCCTGCCAAAGGGTTCAGCAATTTCCATAAGGCTGATTTCAGGTGCCAACCTGGTAATTTGTCCCTCTAAAATCATAAACGTTTTACCCATTAAGGTAAATTCAGCAGGTAAAAGAATCCGATATTTAAATGCCAGGTCCATAAACTCCTTCATAGTGTCCCCCAGCTTAATTTTACTCAAGGGACGGTCATAATACTTGTATCTCATCCGTTCAATGTCCTGCCTCAATTCCCGTCGGTTTATATTGGGGGGAGTAATCCCTAAATTCATAAAGGTCCTCATCACTGCCTCGGTATTTTTGTTCACTTGTGAAATCAGCAGGTCCCCAAATTTTTCTTTCATCTCATCATCAATCATACCGATGATTCCAAAATCCAGTAAAGCAATACGATTATTATCTATGACTAAAATGTTTCCCGGATGAGGATCCCCATGGAAAAAACCATCATACAGGATCTGTTTAAAGACCGCTTTACTTAATACATTTGCAACCTTAACCGTATCGATTCCCTGCTCGGAAAGGGCATGGACATCATCCAGCTTGATGCCTTCAATATACTCCATGGTCAATATCCTGCGGGTAGTATAATCCCAATGGACTTTAGGAATGCAAACATCCTCAACGTCTTTAAAGTTCTTTTGAAAAACATCAATGTTTTGCCCTTCCACCAGGTAGTCCATTTCGTTCAACAGGATATCTTCAAATTCCAAAACAGCCTCTGTAAAATTATAAAACTGAGACCAGTCCGTATGCTTCTCAATCAACCTGGCTATATCCAGCATAATTTCCAGGTCAATCCGTATGTTTTCTTCAATGCCCGGCCTCTGGACCTTCACTACCACCTTTTTCCCGTCCAGCATCTCAGCCCGGTGAACCTGTCCAATGGAGGCAGCCGCCAGGGGCTGGGCTTCAAAACTTTTAAACAGGTCCTCCAGGGCACTCCCCAACTCATTTTCAATTTGCTTCCTGACTTCCAAAAATGAAAATGGAGGGACCTGGTCCTGCAGTTTGGTCAGTTCCTTTGTGATTTCTTCAGGAATCAGATCCGGGCGGGTGCTCAATATTTGTCCAAGCTTAATAAAAGTAGTCCCTAATTCCTCCAAAACCAGGCGAATACTCTCCGCATTATATTTCCGATCAAGCTCATTCTTGACTCCCAGCCTTCTGCCCCTTAAAAACTCACTAAGACCCAGCTGCCGAATCAAAAAGCCGAAACCGTGTTTAGTTAGTGTTTGTGTAATTTCCCTGTAACGATGGAAGTGTTTATAGCGTTTCTGCAGCCTCATGGGTCACTCCTCAATTCCTTTACATTTTTGATTCCAGCAGCCCTTTCAATTCGTCAATTTTCCCCTCTAACCTGCCTATATCTTCCTTAGTTGCCAAAGCTGCCTGGTCTAAAATCTCGTTCAGCTCAGTCTTAATGGTATCCTGTAATACTTCCTTTTCTTTCTTTCCTTTCTCTACAAAATCATCAACCACTTTCTGAGCATCTTCCCGGCTGAGCTCTCCCTTTTTGACCATCATATCCACAATTTCTTCCGCTTTCTCCTTGGATACGGTGATAGCCCCCAGGCCAAATAAAATCGTTTTGTTAAACAAGTCGCTCATCATCATTGTAAAACCTCCTTTTTATTTTTCTAGATTATGTGTATATGTTAATATTATTTACAGTTTTTCTTCGCTTACCCTTAATTATAATACGAAATATCCATTTTTCAACATCACCCGTAATATTTAAAGAAAATATAATATAAAATAACAGGACGGGTTTTTAACCCATCCTATAAAGTATACATTCCTTTTCTTAATTCTTGATTTCGATGGAAAAGCTTATATAACCACCAGGTTATCCCGGTGGACAACTTCGCTTTCCCCTTTCTCCCCCAAAACCTCAAGGATTTTTGAGGACCTTAACCCTTTAATTTTTATTAAATCCCTGGAGGGATAGTTAACCAGCCCGCGGGCGAATACAATGCCATCTTCATCAGCGATACATACCGTCTCGCCCCGTTCAAAACTGCCTTCCACCTCCAGCACCCCGCTGGGCAAAAGGCTTTTTCCATCTCTAACCACAGCTTTTTTCGCACCGGAATCAACACATAAAGTCCCCTGCACTGTGAGTCCGAAAGCAATCCATCTTTTGCGGCTGTGCATGGGCTTTTCCTTGGGCAAAAACAGCGTGCCCACCTTTTTACCACTTATAATGTCATGGATTACGCCTGGTTTTTGACCATTGGCGATGACCATAGGTACCCCGGAACATACTGAGATTTTTGCCGCCTGCAGTTTTGCCCTCATTCCACCGGTTCCCAGAGTTCCGCAGGTGCTGGTGGCAAGGTCTCTATTTCCCCGTTGATATCAGGCACAAAAGTAATCAGCTCCGCATCGGAATCTGTATGGGGGTTAGCTGTATAGAGGCCATCAATATCTGAAAGGTTGATTAACAAGTCTACATCAATTAAACTGGCTACCAGTGCAGAAAGATTATCATTGTCTCCAAACTCAATTTCATCCACGGAAACCGTATCATTTTCATTGATAATAGGGATAACTCCAAATTTTAAGAGGGTAGTTAAAGTATTCCGGGCATTCACATACCGCTGCCGGTTTACCAGGTCATCCCGTGTTAAAAGAAGCTGAGCTACGGTATGGCCGTATTCAGAAAAAACTTTCTCATATACTTGAATCAGCATACCCTGTCCCACTGCAGCAATAGCCTGTTTTTCGGGAGTAGTTTTGGGCTTTTTCTTAAAACCCAATTTTCCCAACCCTGCTCCTATAGCACCTGAGGATACCAGTACCACTTCTTTTCCCTGGTTTTTTAAATCCGCCAGTTCCCGGACGATTCTTTCAATATAATTCAAATTTAACTTCCCGCTGGGATAGGTTAAGGTGGATGTTCCAACTTTAACCAGTATATTTTTAGCTTTTTTTAGTCTTTTTCTAAATGTTTCTTCCACCTTAATCTTTCCTTTCTTTGCCTAACTCTTTGGACCTTTTGGCCGCTGCCTCCACCGCTTTGATAACGGTTCCCCTGAAGGTTTTCTTTTCCAAAGCGTAAATACCGGCAATGGTGGTACCTCCCGGCGAGGCCACCTTATCCTTTAATACGGAAGGGTGCTCTTCTGTTTGAATCACCATTTCGGCAGCCCCTAAAACAGTTTGACTGGCTAAAAGCAGTGCTTTATCCCTGGGCAGACCCATTTTTACGCCCCCGTCTGCCAGCGCTTCCACAAACATGAATACATAAGCAGGGCCGCTTCCACTGAGCCCGGTAGCGGCATCCATCAATTTTTCTTCCAAGATGACCACCTTCCCCAATGATTCCATAAGCTTCATCACAAAACCCAGTTCATTTTCATCCACGTTATTCCCCGGAGAAACCACAGTCATGCCTTTACCAATCAAGCAGGGCGTATTAGGCATCAGCCTGATTACTTTTTGTTCGGTGCCAACAATCTTTAAAATTTGTTCAATAGGGATGCCGGCAGCTACAGAAATTAATATATGGTCTGTTGTAAGATGATCCTTTATATTCTCCAGCATTCCAGGCATGTCCACAGGTTTTACTGCCAAAAAAACCATCCGAGGTGAGTCGAACATTACTTTCGTATCGGCAGCAGCAGTTACTTTAAACTGTTTTATCATTTCATCGGTCTTTTGGGGCAGCACATCCCAAACCATAATATCTGTGGGATGTACCATATTGCTATGTATAATCCCGTTCAAAAGGGCAGCACCCATCACCCCGCAACCGATTATTCCAATTTTTCTGCTGTTCAAAGAAAACTCCCCTTTATACAATTCTAGAATAAAAAAAAATAAAAGACTCGTAAATATTGTATTATAAACCCCCGGGTTTTGCAAGAAATACGGGGACATTCTGTGTCTCCCCGGCTTTTTTCAATGCCTTTTATAGATAAATACTTGAAAGCTGAAATAAGTGAATTTAGGAAACCCGGCGGGAATCCTTGGGGTCTATTGACCCCGTGAGGATGTCACATTAATGTTTAGATTGAAAAAGAGCCGTTTTGATTGACAATTATTTATAAATTGGCTATAATAGAGTTCGAGCATTGCAGGGGTGTAGCTCAATGGGAGAGTAGCGGTCTCCAAAACCGTTGG
>PWJM01000060.1 GCA_003560915.1 Syntrophomonadaceae bacterium | reverse complement strand
TTTAAATTATTAAAAAATTATGAAAATATTAAAAATTATTAACTTAAGAAAATTAGCAGGAAATAACAATTATTTAGTATAAATATGTTATATAGAAAAGGAGGGATATAATGAATAATTACGTTTGTAACATGTGCGACTATACCTATGAGCCGGAAAAGGGTGACCCGGATAAGGGCGTATCCCCGGGGACTGCCTTTGAGAATCTGCCGGATAACTGGGTATGTCCTGTCTGTGGAGCAGAAAAGTTTGACTTTCAAGTAGTAAAATAAAAAACTTAAAAATAGAAACCTTTTTCATTGGCTTGCTAAAAGCCATTTTTTTTGTCATATATTTCCTTTTAGGCGACTGTTGACATGAAGGCTTGTATTGTGGTATTCTTTACCCATTAATATAAAAAAACGATGAGGGGAAAGAGTAGTCTGCAGGTCCTTATTTCAGAGAGCTGTCGGGGGTGCAAGGCAGTATGGACTGTTGATGAAAGCCATCCTTGAGTGGGCGGTTGAATAGAGTAAATCGCCACGGTTGCTGTCCGTTATATACAGTGAGTTTAGGAAAGAAGAGGATTCAGTATTCAATTCTGAGTCAATTAGGGTGGTACCGCGGGTATAATCTCTCGTCCCTGGAGGGGGTGAGAGATTTTTATTTGAATTCTTTCATAGTGAGGAGCTGAAAAAATAGTGGATGACGTGAAAATCCGTCTTTTACAGACGTTGGAACAAAATCATAGGGTGACCACAAAAACTCTGGCCACTATGCTGAAGTTGACCGAGGATGATGTGAAGCAGATGATCAAGGAGATGGAGGAAGCCAGGATAATTTTAGGCTATGTTACCCTGGTAGATTGGGAAAAAGCAAATAATAATGATAATGTCACGGCGATTATAGACGTAAAAGTAACTCCACAGAGGGATGTGGGGTTTGATGAAATTGCCGAGAGGATTTGTAGATTTCCCGAAGTTAAAGGGGTTTACCTTATGTCCGGTGCGTATGATTTGTCCGTGATAATTGAAGGGACTTCCATGAAAAAAGTAGCTTTTTTTGTGGCAGAAAAATTAGCTTCTCTGGAAAATGTTCAGAGCACTGCTACTCACTTTGTATTAAAGAAATATAAGCAGGACGGTATTGTTTTTGAAGAAGACAATAAAGACCACAGGTTGGTGGTGAGCCCATGAGCAGGCCTTTTATTAAAAAAGATATTCAAGAACTGCCCTCTTCCGGTATTAGAAAATTTTTTGACCTGGCCAGTGGGGTGAAGGGAGTAATATCTTTAGGAGTGGGAGAGCCTGATTTTGTGACCCCCTGGCATATTCGAGAGGCCAGTGTATATTCACTAGAAAAGGGTTATACAAATTACACTTCCAATTGTGGGCTGCCGGAACTTCGCCGTGAAATCAGCAGTTACTTACAGAGAAAATATGGCCTCTTATATGATTATAATAATGAGCTGTTGGTAACTGTAGGAGCCAGCGAAGCTATAGATATTGCCCTTCGCTGCGTCCTGGAACCCGGGGATGAAGTAATCATTCCCGAGCCATGTTTTGTGTCCTATAAACCCTGCACCATAATGGCAGGGGGAATCCCTAAAACAGTCCCAACTTGGGAGGCCAATGAGTTTAAGCTGAGGCCTGAGGACCTGGAAAAAGCCATCACCCAAAAAAGCAAAGTGCTTTTCCTGTGTTATCCCAACAACCCCACCGGGGCCATTATGAATAGAAGAGAACTTATGGAAATTTCTAGAATTTTAGAAAAACATGACCTTTTGGTAATTTCAGATGAAATATACAGCGAGCTTACTTATGAAGGGGAGCATGTTTCCTTTTCATCTCTTCCAGGGATGAAGCAGCGTACCATATTGGTCAACGGATTTTCAAAATCCTATGCCATGACTGGTTGGCGTATTGGTTATGCAGCTGCTCAGGAGGAAATAATAGAAGCCATGTTAAAAATACATCAGTACACTATTATGTGTGCGCCGGTTATGGGGCAGATGGCAGCTTTAGAGGCACTGAAGAATGGTGACGAAGAAGTGAGGAAGATGGCTGAGCAGTATGACCAGCGAAGAAACCTGATGGTTAATGGTTTAAGGGAAATTGGAATTACCTGCTTTGAACCAAAGGGAGCTTTTTATGTATTTCCTTCCATAAAATCCACGGGTATGAATTCCGAAACCTTTTGTGAAACCCTGCTGCAGGAGGAAAAGGTTGCGGTTGTGCCTGGAAATGCCTTTGGGGAATGTGGAGAAGGAAATGTGCGCTGTTCTTATGCCGCCTCCCTGGAGCAGATCACCACTGCTCTGGAAAGAATTGAAAACTTTGTCCGAAGGCACAAAAAAAAGGACAACGTCTGTGCAGTTCGTTAATGAGAAACCCGCCAAAAGGCGGGTTTCTCAATTCCTTAATGTTTTAATTCAAGCTTTTCTTTGACTCTCCTTTTTTTTTGCTATTCACTAGTGTAACCGCATTAATCCAGATTATTCTGTTCTTTCATATAGTAAAAACCCAGGATTCCAACCAGAATGGATATACTGCCGGTAACAAAAAACATAAAAGGTATCCCTGCTCCCTGCAGGATTGAAAAAACCGGGGGGGCCAAAGCGATTCCAGTAAAACGGGCACTTCCATAAAGGGCAGTAATTCCTCCCCTCTGGTCACTGTAGATAGCCCCGGTAATCATACTGTTTATGGCAGGCAGCACAAGGCCGCTGCCAATACCCAGCACCCCCAGTATCAGGGGATAGAACAGTATACTGCTGCAGCAGAATGGAAATATGAACATGGAAATACCAATAATTATAAAACCCAGAAGAAAGGCATG
>PWJM01000034.1 GCA_003560915.1 Syntrophomonadaceae bacterium | reverse complement strand
GAAATACGAACCAAGATCGGAGAGCAGCAATGCGAAGTGATAAGCATCACTACTGGATATATTTTCAATGTTTTCTTCAATTTTTCTTACGAATACATCACCATTTGATGATTCAATTAATTCCTTCGCAAGCGAAGCGGACAACTCAAATGAGTTTGAATCTATTCCGGTTAATAACTCTCTGAACTTTTGATCTTGAATATCACCTTTTGGAATTGAAGAAATGGATGGAGCAGTGGGTCAGAGATGGAAAAAAATTGTTACATTTTACTTGGTCGTACCTTACCGGTTCATACCACCAACACTTCATTTTGAGTTCTTAAGGAGCGACTATATACCGATGGTCAGGTGATCTGCTTCTTTTCGCTTTTTTATTATTTCGGAGATTCGGTATGCAAAGTTCGCACGGCCAAATTTATCCTGTTCTGGTGATTTAAGTGCATTATCCCCGGAAAATACGGGCTCTATTTGTTCTTCACTTTCACTCATAGCGTTTGAATTTCTATTCTCTCATACTCCTCTCTCCCCATCTCAAACTCCTCGTCCACAACCTTTACTTCTTCGTAGGTGAGGTTGTAGAGCTTATAAACCATCGTGTCTATTTGTTGTTCTAATGCGATGGTGTCGACGCCGGGATTGGATTCTTTATTAGAGTGGATTTGATCAACTAAATCATATAATGGCTTTTCATCAAATCTTGTTGGCAACGGAAATTCTTTTAGATCTTTAATTAAAACCTTTGGAAATGCTCCTTTAGTAGCTTTAGGAGAGTTATTGAAATGATAAAATGTTGCAAGTTTTGAATTAAGAATCCCCAGTAAATCTAGTATTTCATTGTGTTTGTTATCTTTAACAATTAAGAGAGATGGATCATTATATAACTCATCTTCGGTATATGCTGCGTATATTCGTGGATTTGTAATTTCTCTAATAAGAATTCTCTTCCCATTAAAAAACTTGGGCTCTCGAGGGTTGGCAATTCCATTACAATAATCTATATACTCTTTTCCATTCCATTTTATATCATACCTATTTACATCACTTCCATATAGCCATGGTTTTAAATCATCTTTTATTTTTTCAAAATAATGATATGCTCGACTCTCTATGATCTCTTGAGATTGTCCTCTTCTTTTATCATAGGCGATAAGTCCTTGGCTAATATCATTAAAACGTTCTATTACAGTTGTTTTATCAGACTTTATCTTTGAAACAACTTCTACTACTTCAGGTGATAGTCTAAATGCTAGTGCCCAATTTTGACTGAATTCTAGTAATTCATCTACATTGATAAATTCCCTCTCTTTATTCAATAGATTTTTAAAATTTTTAATACCCTTAGGATTCCGATAACCAACTTCAGATGCCTGATCCTTTTTTGCGATAAATATTATGTTTCTAACAGTGGCATCGAAAACAGTAATGTCTGTTAAATCTAAAATTTCTTTAAAGTTGAACACTTCAAGCAAAGATGATCGGTACTTTTCAGCATAGACATTAAATAGAATTGAATTTGGTATTATATATGTACAAACCGTTCTAACATTGACAATATGACGTAATAGTTGAATAAATAGATAATAAATCTCATAGTCTGGAACCTTGCCTAATTTTTCTTCTGTAATTTTTCTGTATTCATCAACTACTGTTATACCATATGGTGGATTTCCAATCACAATATCAAAACCAACCTCATTTACTATCTGTTCATTCAAAACCTCAGGAAAGTCCAGTTTCCAATCGAAATGGTCGAATGGTTTTTCTGGATTATTTCGAATTATCTCAAGTTTTTGAATCAATTGTTTCCAGTTTTGAGCCTTTAAATAACGCTCCATTCGCTCATTTGCCTTTTTGCCATTTTTGGCAGGCTTCTGTTCCTCGCCTTTGGTTTGAATCATCAGTGCTAATTGGTTGATGAGAAGATCAATTTTTAGGTTACGAATTTGAATGGATAACTTTTTTTTCAGGCCTGCTTCAGCATGAAAATATCTCTTTTGAGTTTGTGTAATTTGCTTCAGTAATTCCTGCCGCTTCAATAGCTCATCATGGCCAAACATGTTGGATTGTGAGCCTTCTTTTATCTCCCAGTCAATCTCCAGCGGTTCTCCTTCAAATTTGTTTACCAAGGAATCTCCCACAACAATTTTGTATTCCAGGTTGGGAAGTGGTTTGGGGTGTTCATTTTCGACAAGCAGTGAAAGCCAAAACCGCAGCCGTGCAATATCCACCGCACCCCGTTCGATGTCCACTCCATAGATGGATCTCTGAATGATGTTCTCTTTCACCCCGGCGGCGTTCCACTCCAGTTCCAGCTCGTAAGCTATAATCTCTTTAATACTGAAAATCTCCTGCAACAGTCCCATGGGAAAGGCCCCGGAGCCAATAGCGGGATCGCAGATTTTCACGCTTTCGAGCAGAGTATCAATCCGAAGAATCTGTTCGTGGGTCAGATCGGCAATATCTTTCTCTTTTACAATCCGCTCCACATCGGCCCGGTTTAACGCTCTATCTCCCAGCTCTTCCATCATCTTCAACTGGCCGGTTTTGCCGTTATTCCCAAAAAGCTGCACCTGATGATCGCCTACCTCTTTGTATACCGTGTACTCTTTTTCCAGGTGAGTGGTGAGGTATTCAATCAGGCTTTCACGGCACATAAAATGTACGATCTCCTTAGGCGTATAGAATGCCCCTTTCTCTTTGTTCTCTTCCAGCAGGTTTTCAAAAATGTGGCCCAGCATCTCCGGGTCCACTGCCACTGTGTGGTCATCGGGGCTGTCTTCATACACCGTAAAATTAAACGCATTCAGAAAATCCAGGAAGCCGCG
>PWJM01000111.1 GCA_003560915.1 Syntrophomonadaceae bacterium | reverse complement strand
CTTATTCTTTTTCCGGGAGGTTTAATAATGAAATTTTTTAAAGTAAAAACTTTATGTATGGTGTTTTTAAGGAGGCCGACTTGAACAAGAAAATATTTAATTATGATAATGAAGAAGAGTTTTGGGCCCGTGTTGAGTTTGATAGACCTTCGGAGAAATGGTTCAATCCGGGGCCTTTGGGTTATGGTATCAGCACCGGGCCGGTGCCGCCCGGATCTGAAGTAAGCATATTTGTAACCCCTGACCGTAAAATGAAATTGGATAACCCCTTGAAAATAACGGCTAAATTAACCCACAGGCATGAGAACTGGAACTTATTAGAAGAACTAGAGTCAAGCACAGTTATGGTAGATAGTGTAAAGACATACACTGTTCTCAAGGCAAAACTCCCTGAGAACCAGGGAGAGTACTACCTTTTGACTGCAGAAATACTTGGAGAAAAAGGGAAAGTGCTGGATACCCTGCTATCAAAAATCTATGTCCCCCTGCAGGGGATTTCCGCGGAACTGACCACTAACCGAAAAGTCTACGGGCCAAAAGATACCGTAATATTTCAGGTGATAAACCAAGGCCCTACGGTGCTGCATTTCGGAAGGCCCTTCACTGTCGAAGCCGAGAAAAATGGAGAATGGGCGGAGCTCTCTCTGGAAATGTTCTTCACCATGGAATTAATCATGCTGAAACCGGGGGAATCTTTTGAACAGTCTCTGGACCTCGGGGATTTTCAAGAGCATTTTAAAGAAGGTCGCTATCGTATAATTAAACAGGTAAGCGGCGAGGGAACCGACATCCAGGAGAAACTTTCGGCGGAATTTGAAGTAAGATAAAACTTTTTCAAGGCTCATCCTCTAGAGAAAACTGATAGGATGAAAAAATATGTAGAGAACTTTTTGCTGCAAACTGTATTGACGATAATTAGATAATTTGATCGATTGTAAATTTCTATGGAAAGCAGGGGAAGCCCCGGTGGAAACCGTTATTTCTGTACAGGAACTTACTAAAATTTACGGAGACAAAAGGGTTGTAGACAAGGTTAGCTTTACCGTAAACAAAGCAGAGATATTTGGATTGCTGGGCCCCAATGGTGCCGGTAAAACCACCATCCTGGAATGTTTGGAGGGTCTTCGCATCCCTGAAAGCGGCAGCATGAGCATTATGGGTGTTGACCCAATCCGGGAACCAGGTCGGCTGCGCAGTCTGATTGGAGTTCAGCTTCAAAGTGGAGGACTGCCCGCTACCATCAAGGTCAGAGAGGCCATGCAGTTTTTCAGTGCATACCATAAGATGACTCCCCGCATGGATCTACTGGAACGTTTAAACCTGTCAGAGAAAAGAGAAGCAGAGTATCATACTCTTTCCACTGGACAGCAGCGGAGGCTGGCCCTGGCCCTGGCAGCAGCACACGAGCCGCCAGTCTTATTTTTGGACGAGCCTACTGCTGGTCTGGATGTGGCCAGTCGCACCGAGCTGCACCGCCTCATGATTGAACTGAAAGAAGCCGGAACCACTATAATACTTTCTACTCATGGTATGGCTGAGGCGGAAGAAATGGCAGACCGGGTCGCTATTTTACTGCGGGGCAGAATTGTGACCGTGGGTACTCCCCGGGAGTTAACCGCCACCGGCTCCGGCTTTACCAAAATTTCGGTTCGCACTGTAAACAACTCCACAAAGGGAGTTTCTCTGCCATCGGTAGTAAAACAGCTTACACGGGAAGGCTACAACATATTCTACACCCATGACATCGGCCCTTCAGTGACCGCAATTATTGCCTGTATTGAACAAAACCGGGATACCTTAATTGACCTTCGGGTGGAACGGCCCACCCTGGAGGAGCGTTTCCTGGAACTTACGAAAGAAGGTGCTGTATGATGAAGGCCTTTGCCTATCATTTCTCCTTTGAGTTCTTTACCGGCCTGCGGAACAAAACGCTGCTTCTAATGATGTATCTTCTACCACTGGGATTTCATTTTATGATGGGCCTGATGATGGTGGATATCAACCCTCTTTTCCTGGAGACTATGATTCCAGCCATGGTGATTTTTGCTATTTTATCCGGCATGATTCTAGGCCTGCCTCAACCCCTGGTAGAAGCCCGGGAAGCAGGGATATTTCGAAGCTACAAAATTAATGGCGTTCCCGCCTTATCCATCATAGTGATTCCCGCTCTGTCCGCCTTCATTCATGCGGTAATTACTTCAGTAATTATTGTTGTTACCGGTTCACTCATTTTTGATGCCCCCCTGCCGGTAAACTGGCCCGCCTTTTTACTGGTTTTCCTGGTATTTGCCTTTACCTGTTCAGGCCTTGGGGTATTAATCGGCGTGATTTCCTCCAGTTCCAGAGTGACGGTACTCTGGTCCCAACTTATTTACCTTCCCTCCATGATGGCTGGGGGATTATTTGTCCCCTCTCAAATGCTGCCGGAGGTCCTGGCCCGGGCTGCCCGACTGCTGCCCACCTCCTATGCCATGGACGCCTTTAAGGATATGACTCTGGAGATGCCTGCGGCCTACCCGCCTTACTGGGCAGTTTTAATCCTGCTGGCGGCCGGAATCCTGGCCTTTGGGCTGGCCCTTTACCTTTTCAGTTGGGACAGTAAAAACACTACCCGGCGCAGCCCACTGCTGGCCCTGCTGGTGCTTTTGCCATTTATTTTGGGGATGATCCTGCTGCCCCTGGGAGAGCGAATGGAGCTCTTTGGTATGACAGCAGGTGCAGTGCCTGGTACCGCTTATGCAAATTCCACCCCTGTGGTGATGGAAGAGGAGCCTACTTTTTCTATTACTCCCATGGAATCAACAACTGTTTCCGTAACCAGCCAGAG
>PWJM01000168.1 GCA_003560915.1 Syntrophomonadaceae bacterium | reverse complement strand
GGTTCCAATTTGGACGAGTCGGGACATGCCCTGGTACAGGAAATTATTGAAGAACAGAAGCAGAGGGGATGCGTTATTCTTTCCACCAATGATCCCACGGAGGTGTCCCGTTATGGTGACCAGATTCTTCAATTGGGTTAAGCAGGCGGGGGCGCTTTTGGGGAAGGACATCAAGGTGGAATTTCGGACGAAATATTCCCTGAATTCTTTTTTAATGTTTGCCCTGACCACTTTGGTTATGGTTAGTTTTGCCGTAGGGCCCTATATTTTGGATGAGGTCCTGCATTCTGCCCTGATCTGGATTATTTTATTTTTTTCTGCCATGGCAGGCCTGGCCAGGTCTTTTGTCAAGGAGCAGGAGAAAGGTACAGTGTATGCTTTAAAGCTTTCTGCGGTTCCCGAAACTGTTTATCTGGGAAAATTCATTTATAATTTAGTCCTTCTATTTTTCGTGATTACCATAGTCATTCCTTTTTATATTTTTTTCTTGAGCCCTCCGGTGGGTAATCCGGGGCTGTTGGTGTTTGTCCTGATCCTGGGGAGCCTGGGTTTGGCTGCTGCCACGACTATCCTGGCCGCCATCGTTTCTCAGGCCAATGTCAAGGGAAACCTGCTGCCGGTTTTGGCTTTTCCCGTTCTCCTGCCACTGTTAATTACGGCTATTAACGGTACCCGGTTGGCCCTGGAGGGATTTCCCTTAAGGGATGCCATGCCAGAACTGCAAATATTGATATCTTTTTTTGCAATTATGCTTGCCGTTTCGTTAATGCTGTTCAATTTTGTTTGGGAGGGTTAGGAAGATGAATATACTATATAATTGGGTATGAATTTCCTATATAATCATGGTCCTATAAAAGGTATAATGTAAAGAGGATAAAGAGGAATTATTCCGTAATAAATAGAATTGATTAACAAGGCAAGAGAAGACAAGGGGACGGTTCTGTTGTCTTATTTTCAGACTTACAGACTGTGCTGGTGATGCAGCTGTTATTAAGGGGAATGTGGTAAGGTGGAAATCTTACTATATGTTAGAAAGAAGATTTATGGAGGTAGAAGATAGTTAACAGATATAAGATTAGAGACTGGGGGTGAAGCAATTGGCTTGGAAGATTGCTGTGGGTTTGTGGATGGTTCTGGTGATTATTGCTTCATTTTTATACGCTCCCCCGGCTCTGGGGCTGGGAGAAGTGTCAAGGATTATTTTCTATCATGTTCCCCTGGCCTGGGTAGCCGTTTTGGCTTACCTGGTGTCCATGGTAAACGCTGTACAATATTTGCGGACAGGTCGAATGGAGTATGACCGGCGCACTTCTTTTAATGCGGAAATAGGAACGGTTTTTGCCCTGCTGGCTACGATTACCGGAGCGGTATTTGCCAAAAATACCTGGGGGGCTTACTGGAACTGGGACCCCCGTCAGACTTCTATTTTTGTCCTCTTACTAATTTATGCGGCTTATTTTGCTCTCCGTTCAGCGGTGGATGAGGAGGAACAGCGGGCCAGGCTTTCGTCGGTTTATGCTATCATTGCATTTTTAACGGTGCCCTTTCTAGTTTTTATTATTCCCAGGATTTATTCTACTCTTCATCCGGACCCCATCATCAATGTGGAGGGCCGTTTAAAGATGAATACCCAGATGCTTCAGGTTTTCCTGGCCTCTCTGGCGGGTTTTACGGGAATTTACTTTTGGGTTTATAATCTGCAGACCCGAATTATAAAACTGCAGGAGAAATTTAAAAGAAAATAAAAGGAGGTAGATTTATGTCTGACCTTTATGTGGTTTTGGTGGTGACTCTTTTATCCTGGATCGGCATATTTCTTTATCTTTTAAAGATGGATTTCAAAATCCGGGAGTTGGAAAACAAATGAAACCAAAATTTTATATAGGCATTGCCGTTATTGTTATTTTTTCCATATATGCATTAAGTGCCTTTGGTTCTTCGGTAACTCCCTATGTAACCTTTAGGGAATCTTTTGACTCCTCTCGCAATGTACAGGTAATGGGGTACTTTACCCTGGAAGAGGCTCGTTATGACCTGGAAAAGGGGCATCTAGAATTTGAGCTGGAGGATATTGAGGGGACTCGGGTTCGGATTCATTACCACGGTGCCAAACCTGCTAACTTTGAAAACGCGGAAAGTGTAGTGGTAGTGGGTAAATACGACGGCGCTGCAGGGGTTTTTCAGGCGGAAAAATTGTTGGTTAAATGTCCCTCAAAATATGAAGGAGGTTAGGACTTGTTTGGTAATATTGCTATATATACTGCATTCTTTTTTACCCTTTCTGCAGCACTGATATACGGGTTATCGTTTTTCTTTCAGCGGGACCGGGGCCTTTCCTTCGCCCGTTATTCATACTATCTAAAAACAGCGGCAGTAACTGCTGCTTCTATTTATCTTCTATGGGGGCTTTTAGCCCATAAATTTCAGTATTATTACGTATACTATCACAGCAGCACCGACCTCCCTCTGGAGTATTTGATTTCCGCTTTTTGGGCAGGGCAGGAGGGTACTTTTCTTTTATGGGTGCTTTTGGCTGCTATTTTTGGTTTATTTATCATCCGTTGGGAAAAAGAGTACGAGAGCCCGGTGATGTTTTTTCTCCTGGTGGGACAGGCTTTTCTCCTTTTATTTTTGATCCTTTACAGCCCTTTCCGGCTGATGCCGGGGATTCCCCTGGAGGGAGTCGGATTAAACCCACTGCTTATAGATCCCTGGATGGTTATTCATCCCCCTATCATTTTTGTAGGGTATGCGGCGCTGCTGCTGCCTGCTGCTTTTGCTTTCGGGGGATTGTGGAAAAAGGATTATCAGGGGTGGGCCTTCCGGGCGCTGCCCTGGGCTTTAACAGGATGGCTGTTTTTAGGGGCCGGAATTATTATAGGAGGGTATTGGGCATACAGGACCCTGGGTTGGGGTGGATACTGGGGCTGGGACCCGGTGGAAAATGCTTCACTGGTACCGTGGTTAACCGGTACTGCACTAATACACGGGATTTTACTGCAGAAAGCCCGTTCTGTCAGTTATCGTTCAAACCTGTTTTTTGCTTATATTACTTTTGTGCTGGTAATCTATGCTACTTTTCTAACCCGGAGCGGAATACTGGCGGATTTTTCCGTTCATGCCTTTACGGAGACGGGACTTAATCCATATATGCTGGCTTTTATGTTGTTTTATTTCCTGGTGGGGACAGCCCTGCTGCTGTTACGCTTTGCAGATATTCCCGGTACCCCGGCAGGGGAAAATTGGTATTCCCGGGTGTCCACCTTTTCGTATACGGCTTTACTGCTTACTGTGTCGGCAGTGCTGATTACTTTGGGAACCTCTTCTCCTATTTTGACGGGAATTTGGGGGGAACCGGCCAGTGTAGATATTTCCTTTTACAATGTAACTAACGCCCCCATTGCGGTGCTGCTGGCCCTGGTTTTAGCCTTTTGCCCCTTGTTGAGTTGGAGGGATGAAAACCCGAAAGAAATAATGCGAAAACTGAAAGGGCCAGCATTATTTACCCTGGCCGGCCTGGTGTTATCTATCCTTCTGGGAGTGTATTCACCGTTAAAACTGGCTTTTCTAGGGGCTTCTTTGCTGGCCCTGGGGACCAATTCCCTGGTCCTTCTCCCCGCTTTTAAAAGGGGCATAAAGAACAGCGGCGGTTTTCTGGCTCACGTGGGCCTGGCCCTGATGTTCATAGGAATATTAACTTCTTCAGCCTTGAGCCACAGCCATATCATATCTTTGAAGGAGGGGGAACCCCGGGAGGCCCTGGGTTATGAGTTTACTTTGGTTTCTAATACCGTGGTAAATGACAAGGAAGCCTTTGAAATTCAGGTGGAAAAAGGGGGGAGGTTTTTTACTGCCACCCCGAAGATGTATATGGCCGGGAAAGAGCCTCGTTTGATGAGGGAGCCCTATATTCTCCGGGGGCTTCATAGAGACCTGTATTTAAGCCCCCTGGAAGAAAGGCTGGATTTCCCCGGGGAGACGGCAACTATGACTGTGGGAGAAAAAGTTGAAATTGATGATTATACCATAGAGTTTGTCAAGTTTGATTTTGATAGCCATGAAGGGTCGGGCAGAATCAAGGTAGGGGTTTTATTAAATGTTGAAAAGGACGGCATAGTGGAACAGGTAGTTCCTTTCTTGGAAAGCACGGAACAGGGAGTAAGGCCCACAGCTGAAGACCTGCCCGGAGGGGTAGATGAGGTAGTGGTGGAAGCCCTGGATGCCAACGAGAGAATGGCAATTATCAGGGTTTCGGCCAAGGACAGCCCACCTCCGGCAGAAATGTTAATTTTAGAAGTAAGCCATAAGCCGTTAGTTTCTGTTTTAGCTTTTGGTTCGGTACTCCTGATGGTAGGAACATCCCTGGCGGTATGGAGAAGGTTTTCCAAATATTTCAAAGGTTAACTGACAGGGGTTTATATTTTTTCAGTGTATAACTTGGTCAGCCTAAAAGATACTAATAATGGAAAAGTTTTTAAGGGGAGAGCATAATGATGGAGACAGATATTATTGTTCTTGGAATTAATCATCGCACGGCGCCGGTAGAGGTCAGGGAGAAACTCTCCTTTACCGAAAAGGAAATGGATCAGGTATTATCTATCAGTGGCGAAACAGAGGAACTGGAGGAGGTCGTAATTATCTCCACCTGCAACCGCACAGAGATCTATTGTGCAGGGCCCCGGCTGAAAAAAATCGATGAAGCTGTAGTCAGTTTTCTTGCTGGTTTTAAGGGAATACAGGAGGATAATATTAAAAAATGCCTGTATCTCTATCGGGGAAGAGAAGCAGTGGAACATTTATTCAGGGTGGCGGCCGGCCTGGACTCCATGGTTTTGGGGGAGACCCAGGTTCTGGGGCAGGTAAAGGAAGCTTATGTGAAAAGCATGGAAAAGCAGAGAGTGGATACCATATTTCATGCTCTTTTCAGGCAGGCTCTGGCGGTGGGCAAAAGAGTTCACCGGGAGACGGCTATCAATGACCATCCTGCTTCGGTGAGCTACGTGGCGGTAAACCTGGCTAAACAGATTTTTCCGGTTCTCCAGAACCAGAAGGTGATGGTGGTGGGTGCCGGAGAGATGGCTCAGCTTACTATAAAGCACCTGTGCGATGAAGGGGTTAAAGATCTGGTGATAGTAAACCGCAGTTCCCAACAGGCGGTCAGGCTGGTAGAAATGTTTGGCGGCCGGGTAGAGGAATACAACCACCTGCTGGATATCATGCCTGATGCAGATATTGTCATCAGTTCCACCAGTGCTCCTCATTTTATTTTAAATCAGAAAAAATTGCTCCAGGTAATGGAGAAGCGTAATTGTAAAAAAATATTTCTTATTGATATTGCGGTACCCCGGGATATAAACCCTGACGTTCGAGAGGTTCCAGGGGTTCACCTGTATAATATTGATGACCTGCAGGCGGTCTTGCAGGCTAACATGAGGGAAAGAAAGCTGGCGGCTAAAAAGGCGGAAAAGGTAATTTGTCAGGAGACGAAGGATTTTCAGGACTGGGTGAATACCCGAATGGTGGTGCCCTTGATTACTGCCTTTAGGGCCAGGGCGGAGGAAATCCGAGTAGACCAATTGGAAAGCTCCCTGGAAAAACTGAAAGGGCTTTCGGATAAAGAAAAAAAGGTAGTGGAGCGGCTTACCAAAAACATTGTAAACGACATGTTAAGGATTCCGGTACTTCGCTTAAAAGAAAAAGCTGCTGAAAAACAAGCGGAAGAATGCATTTCCAGTCTCTGTGAACTTTTCAACCTGGATATCAATGGAGAAGAAGAGCTGGAAAAAGAGAAAAAATCGGACAGGGGCCGGTAGCCTATGGAGGGATTTTACCCCATAAATTTAAAAGTAATGGACCGAAAGGTATTAATCGTCGGGGGGGGAGAAGTGGCCCTGCGGAAAGTGGAAAACCTGCTTTCCTATGGTGCACGGATTCAGCTGGTGAGCCCCCGTGTGAAGCCGGAGATTGAACAAATGGCCCGGGAGAGAAAGATTACTCTATTTCAGGATAAGTACAGCGGTGCTTTTCTGGAGGGCTGCTGCCTGGTGATCGGGGCTACCGATGACAGGGATGTAAATGAAAGCATTGCCGCAGATGCCCAAAAAGCTGGAATTCCGGTGAACATTGTAGACAGTCCCTCTCTCTGTACCTTTTTAGTGCCGGCGGTTCTGAGAAGGGGTTCCCTGACGGTAAGTGTTTCCACCGGGGGGAAAAGCCCTTCGCTGTCCGGAAAAATTAAGAGACAATTGGAAAGCAGTATTGGAGAAGAATTTAGTTTGTTCCTGGATTATCTGGGGATTTTAAGAAAAGAAATTCTAGAGGAAGTAAACGACCCCGCAGTCCGAAGGAAAATATTTTTGGAAATTTCTGACCCGGAAATGGCAAAGCTGGTACAGGGCAAAGACCTGAGCCGCTTGGAGGAAAAATGCCGGGAGATTATCAATAAATACCAGGGGTATGATATGGAGGGTGTATGAAAAAACTGGTTATTGGAACCCGAGGCAGCAGGCTTGCTCGGGCGCAGGCTAATTTAATAATGGAATCTTTAAGGCTGCGTCACCCAGAAATCTGCTGTGAAATTGAGATTATTCAGACCACCGGGGATAAGTTTCTGAACGAAACCTTTGATAAAATTGGAGGCAAAGGGGTTTTTGTCAAGGAAATTGAAAGCGCTCTACTGGATAAGGACATTGATATTGCCGTTCACAGCATGAAAGACCTTCCTACGGAAGAGCACATTCAGCTGACTTTGGCTGCCGTGACAGAACGGGAGGATCCCAGGGATGTGCTGGTATCCCATAAGGATTACTGGCTGGCCACTCTGCCTAAGGAGGCATTAATTGGTACCAGCAGCGTGAGGCGGCGGTCTCAGCTGCTGCACTTCCGCTCGGACTTAAAATTTGAACCCATCCGGGGGAATGTAAATACCCGGTTGGGTAAGATGAGAGACCAGGGTTTGGATGGAGTAGTCCTGGCTTATGCGGGGTTAAAACGTCTAAATATGGAGGACCAGGTCCGGGAAATAATTTCTATGAGCATTTGTATGCCGGCGGTGGGACAGGGGGCTCTGGGGATTCAAGTAAGGAAAGAAGATGATGAGGTAATTAACCTGGTTTCTTTTTTAAACCATGGCCCCACGGCCCGGGCTGTAACTGCGGAAAGGGCCATGTTGAAAACCCTGGGGGGAGGATGCCAGGTTCCCATAGGGGCTTTTGCGGAGCTTAAAGGTACGGAAATACGGCTTTCGGGAATGGTGGCTTCTACCGATGGGAAATTTCTTCTCAAGGATTCCCTGGCGGGGCCTTTAAGCCAGGCGGCCTTTATCGGAAGGCATTTGGCCCGAAGGTTGTTAAAAAAGGGTGCGGATAAAATTTTAGAAAGCAACTGCTGCTAAATTGGGATGTTGATTAGGTATATAGAGTTAATGAAGAGGCAGGCAAAGAAAACCCCCGGGCTGCATCAAAGGAAGGCAGGAGCTTTTAGATACCAACTCAAAAAAAGGGTGAAGAAAAAAATATGGAAAAAGGAACAGTCTATCTGGTGGGAGCAGGGCCGGGAGACCCGCGGCTGCTTACCATAAGAGCGATGGAATGTATCAGTAACGCCGAAGTTTTAGTTTATGACCGCCTGGTAAATCCAATGATATTGGATTTTGCCCCTCAAGGTGCGGAAAAAATATTTGTGGGTAAAAGGCCCGGGCTTCATGCCCTTCCCCAGGAGGAGATCAATCATCTCCTGGCGGGGAAGGCCCTGGAAGACAAGATTGTAGTAAGGTTAAAAGGGGGAGACCCCTTTGTTTTTGGCCGCGGAGGAGAGGAGGCTGAACTACTGGCAGATAAGGGAGTGCCCTTCGAGGTTGTCCCGGGCATTACCTCTGCGGTGGCCGTTCCGGCTTACGCAGGAATCCCAGTCACTCATCGGGATTTTGTTTCGGCCTTTTCCGTTATTACAGGACATGAGGAGGATAAAGAGTCTTCTGCTTTGAATTGGGACAAACTGGCCCAATCTGAAGACACCCTGATATTTCTCATGGGTATAAAGAACCTTCCCTCCATTGTCCAAAATCTTCTTTCCCGGGGCAAATCCCCGGATACTCCTGCAGCTTTAATTCGTTGGGGAACTCATACCCGGCAGGAGGTTCTGGAGGGAACCCTGAAGGATATCGTTTCCCAGGTGGAAGAGAGAGATTTCAAGCCCCCGGCGGTGACCATTATCGGCAGGGTAGTGGGGCTGAGGCAAAAGCTGCATTGGTGGGAGAAAAAGCTTTTGTTCGGCAGGTCTGTGGTAATTACCCGGCCCCGGCACCTTCAAAAATCTTTCCGGGAAAAAATATTGGACCTGGGAGGGGAGCCGGTTTTCTTTCCCACGGTGGAGGTAATTCCTCCACCGGACAATCTGGAGTTAGATAATTGTCTGGACAGGATTGGGGAATTCGGATGGATTATTTTTACCAGCATCCATGGGGTGCAGTTCTTTTTCCGCCGCCTGCGGGAAAGGGAAATTGACTTTAGAGATTTGAAAGGGGTTAAGCTGGCGGCCATTGGCCCCAAAACCCGAGAGGGAGTAGAAGAAATGGGGCTTAAAGTGGCATTCCAACCCGGGGAATTCCGGGCAGAGGCTGTAGCTGAGGGATTAAGGGGTTTGTTACACCCCGGAGAAAAAATTCTGCTGCCCAGGGCGGATTTAGCACGGCCGGAACTGGCGGAGGCCCTGAAAAAGATGGGTATGGCCGTACATGAGGTAACGGCTTACTGCAACGTCCTTCCCGGGGATGATGCGGATTTTCCCTGGGAGGATTTAATGGAGCAAAAAGGAAAACCGATTATTACCTTTACCAGTTCCTCTACGGTTACAAATTTTTTCCGATTGCTGGGGGAAGAACGGGGAAACCAGCTGGCAGGGCATGCTCTTTTGGCCAGCATTGGCCCCATCACCAGCGAAACCATAAGGTCATTCGGTTTTACAGAGGATATGGAGGCCACCAGTTACACTATGGAGGGCCTGCTGGAGGCCATTTTAAAATATACGCGGGAGAATAGTTAGGGGGAAATAACTTGATCAGCATAACCAGGCTTTTATGTGGTTCAGAATACTACGGGGACCAGCTCAGGTACTGTAACGGTGCGGGAAAAGAAATCTACGGGACGTCTCCCGGTAATGGGCCGGTAGTTATTTGGAATATCACCCAAAGCTGTAATTTAAATTGCAAACACTGCTATGCCAGCTCAGAGGCAAAAAAATATGAAGGGGAGCTGTCCCCGGAAGAGGGCCTTACCTTGATTGATGACCTGGCAGCCTTTAACGTACCGGTGATTTTATTCTCGGGGGGAGAGCCATTGATTCGGGAGGATTTTTTTGATCTGGCTTACCGGGCATCTAAACACAATATTAGGGCCACCATATCTACCAATGGCACTCTGATTACACCAGAGGTAGCCCGAAGCATCAAAAAAGCAGGGATCAGCTATGTCGGCATCAGCCTGGATGGAATTGGGGAATTGAACGACCGTTTCCGGGGCAGGGAAGGCGCTTTTGAACAGGCTCTGGCAGGAATCCGGGCCTGCCGGGAAGTGGGACAAAAGGTGGGCCTGCGGTTCACCATCAACCGTCATAATTTCCACCAGATTGAGGAAATATTATACCTGGTCAAGGAGGAAAACATTCCTCGCATTTGCTTCTATCACCTGGTCTATACCGGCAGGGGAAAGGAAATGATGGAGGAGGATATTACCCGGGAAGAAACCCGGGAGGTATTGGACCTGCTCATGGAAAAAACTGTAGAGTTTCACCGTATGGGTCAGGAAAAGGAAATCCTCACCGTTGATAACCATGCAGATGGGCCTTATATCTATATGAAAGTGAAGGGAAAAGACCCGGAAAAGGCCCAGGAAATTTTGGAACTTCTCACCATCAACGGCGGCAACCGCAGCGGTATGGCGGTGGGCTCTATAAATAGCAAAGGTAATGTGTATCCCGACCAGTTCACCCATACCCGGAAACTGGGCAGTATAAAGGAGCGGACTTTTAAAGAAATCTGGACAGATCAAGAGAACGAGTTTTTAGCTAACCTGAGGGACCGGAAGCCTCTGATTAAGGGAAGGTGTTCCAAATGCCGGTGGTTAGACCTTTGCAATGCTAATTTCCGGGCACGGGCGGAAGCTTTTACCGGTGATTATTGGGAATCTGACCCCGCCTGTTTCTTGTCTGATGAAGAGATTAGGATAGGTTAGAGCACTAAGTACGAGTAAGTTTCTATTACTGAGCAATTTTAAATTAACTAAGAAAGGGGTCCTCATATGTACTTTCCGGAAAACAGGCCCCGGCGCCTGCGGGTTTCTTCCACCATGCGGAAGATGGTTAGGGAGACGGCCGTGACCCTGGATGACTTGATATATCCCTTATTTGTGGTTCATGGCAGGGGGGTAAAGGAACCTGTTTCCTCCATGCCAGGGGTATTTAGATATTCTGTGGACTGCCTTTTGCAGGAGGTCAGGGAAGTTACAGCCATGGGAATAAAAGCGGTGATTCTTTTTGGTATCCCCGCATATAAAGATGAGAAGGGCTCTTCTGCTTATGACCCCGACGAGGTAGTCCAGAGGGCGGTAAAAGAATTAAAAGGGTCTTTTCCCACACTTCTGGTCATTACCGATGTCTGCCTTTGTGAATACACCGACCACGGCCACTGCGGCCTGGTGGATGAGGGCCTTATTCTAAATGACCCTACCCTGGAGCTTTTGGCTGGGACAGCTTTGTCTCATGCCAGGGCCGGTGCGGACATAGTGGCTCCTTCGGACATGATGGACGGCAGGGTTCAAGCCATTCGTGGAAGCCTGGATGGCGAGGGTTTTCAATCCGTGGGCATAATGTCCTATACGGCAAAATATGCTTCATCCTTTTATGGCCCATTTCGGGACGCTGCCGGATCTTCCCCTTCTTTTGGGGACCGGAGGACATACCAGATGGACCCACCCAATGCCCGGGAAGCCCTGAGGGAAGTGCAGCAGGATGAATCCGAGGGGGCTGATATAATCATGGTAAAGCCGGCACTGGCCTACCTGGATATTATACACCGGGTAAAAGAAGAAACGCTTCTCCCTGTGGCTGCTTACAATGTCAGTGGGGAGTATTCCATGGTAAAAGCGGCAGAGGAAAAAGGTTGGCTGGAGGGGCCTCAAGTTATGGTGGAAATATTGACATCAATAAAGAGGGCCGGTGCGGACCTGATCCTGACTTATTTTGCCAGGGATATGGCCCGGCTGC
>PWJM01000127.1 GCA_003560915.1 Syntrophomonadaceae bacterium | reverse complement strand
TATGGCTATAAAATACTCTTATAAACCAGGTCTGGGGTACGGGCCGGTACAGCCCCTGGCAGAAATATTCAATGAAAGGGGAAAAACAAGAATCCTGGAAAATTTAAAGCAGGGTTTTCTGATTTTGAAAAAAGCTCCCATGGCACACTTAATTCCGGAGGTAAATGCTAATTTGGTGATGTCCCTTCCTAAAGCTTCCGACAGCACTGAAGTTGCAGCGTTTCCCGGTAGAATCATTAAACATTTGGACACTATCACCACCCTTTCAGAACCGCAATTTAATTGTTCCCGCTGGATGTCCAGGGTGATCCTGGCCGTTCTAAATAATAAATTTTTTTGGCGTTCGGCTATGAATATAAGATTCAGCACCGAGATTGTAAAAGCAGTAAGGAAATCCGGTTTCACTGTGGAAAGCTTTAAACGGGAAGAGGAACCACCGGAATTTGCTTATGACCCACAGAATAAACACATTGAGTGGGGAACCGATTATGTACTAAAAGAAATGGGCTTTGTTCCCGATGCCATATACGACCGGGGTGGTTATGGCTTGGAGGGGATGATCAGGATTTTTGGGAAAGACGCTGTTGATGTAGCAAAGAAAGCTGCCACCATTGCGGAAAGCTATCAGAAATTTAAAGAGACCGGGGATTTTTAATATCTTTATGGTATTCATTTCTCAGCAGCCGGGCTATAGGCCCCGGCTGTCCGCTCCCTATTGATTTTCCGTCAACCTGTATCAGAGGCATAATTTCCATTAATGAATTGGTCAAAAAGGCTTCTTGTGCTTCGTAAAGCTGATTAGAATTCAAGGGTGTTTCTTTTACCTCTATATTTTTATCTAAAGCCAGCTGGATCACCCTCTGCCTGGTAATCCCATTTAATATTCCACAGTTTAAGGTAGGGGTAAACAATGTGCGATTTTTAACCACAAATAGATTGCTCACCGTCCCTCCGGCCAGGTTACCAAAAACATTAAGCAGCAGACCTTCTTCTGCGTTTCTTTCCTCTGCTTCCATTTTAGCCAAAATATTGTCCAGGTAGTTAAAAGTTTTAAGTTTGCTTAGAGGCGAAAAAGGATTCCTCCGGGTATTTTTTATGGTTACCGCCGTGAATCCCTTAGAATAGCTTTCTTCCCCATAGGGGATTGAAAAAAAAGGCACAACCATAACCACTGGGTCATTACACTGCCGCGGCAGCAATCCCCTTTTCCCGACCCCTCTGGAAAGGCTCAACCTTAAAAAACCTTCATTCAGCAGATTCTTCTCAATAATATTTCTAAAAACCTGATGATAAAATAACGCGTCTTTTTCTATAGGAATTTGCAGGAGAGAAGCTCCTCTAAATAAGCGAACCAGGTGCTGATCCCCCAAGAACACTTCCCCCTCATAAATTCGCAGGGTTTCAAATAAACCGTCCCCGTAAAGAAAGCCTCGATCTGAGGCTGAAATTATGGCTTCTCCACCATTTACATATACTCCATTTAAATAACAAATACCCTCCATAGGTCTCTCCCACCATGTTTTTTATGAATAGTTAGAATACTATTTTTGGAGCACTAGTTTAAAAATAAGACAAGAGAACCGTCCCCTTGTCTCCCTCTGTCTTGTTAGATGAAAATGGCCATGCCTTCCTCGGCCAGTTCCGCTGCAGGGAACTCCTTTTCTGCTTCAGAAAGGGTAACGGATAAGGAATTTTTAGGGTGAAGATGAGTTAGAATCAGTCTCTTGACTCCTGCTTTTCGGGCAATCAAAGCGGCCTGAAAGGAGGCCAGATGATTTTTCCGGCCTAAAAAAAGGTCTTCTGAGATATAATTTGCTTCACAGAGAAACAGGTCACATCCCTCAGCAAAATCAATGAGGCCGTCAAAATATTCTGTGTCCGCGGAATAAACTAAAGTGCTTTCACCATGACTCACCTTAACCGCAAAGCAGGGCTTAGAGTGAACAGTGGGTAAAAAGCCAAACTCAAATTCCTTTAAAGATAATTTTAAACAGGAATCTAAAGGCAATAATTCCACCGCATTTTTATACTCCAATAAAGGATACATCTGAGAATCTTCTGGTGCATAAATGCGTAAGGGTTCATTTCTCTTTTCCAGGGCAATGGCCGTTTCCATCGCATACCTGGATATAAAACAATCAGCCATATGGTCCATATGAAGATGAGAAAGAATGATGGCGTCTAATTCACAAAAATCTATAATTTTTTGAAGAGCACTAAAAGTGCCGTTTCCACAGTCCAGCATCACCCTGGTTTCACTGCCTTCCAAAAGGTACCCCGAACAGTTTCCCCCCGGAGCAGGATACGGCCCATATCTCCCCAGCACAGTTATCTTCATATTTTAAAACCTCAGAATTGTCCTTCCCTTAACTATTTTTTTGAAGTTAAGTATATATTCTTGTTCTTCCATTCCAAAAGACCTTTATAAGCCTCCAGAAGCTTTTTTGTCTGGTTGTAAGAGGACATTTCATAAGCATTCTCCTGGGCATTCCGGCTCATGGCTGCCCGCAGGGTTTTATCCTCCATCAACAGCATTACTTTATCCACAAAATGATCCATAGAGTACCGGGTTAGAAAACCATCTTCTCCGTCCCGGATCATCTCTGATGCACCAAGAGCTTTGACAGCTACCACAGGAAGCCCCGCCGCTTTAGCCTCACACAAAACCAATCCCTGGGTTTCTGTGAGAGAAGCAAAGATGAATATGTCTGCTCCTGCATAGGCATTAATTAAATCTTCCCTGGGTATAATTCCGGTAAATGTTACATATTCACTGATTTCTAAATCTTCAGCGATACTCTGTAAATTTTTTAAATCCGGCCCTCCACC
>PWJM01000062.1 GCA_003560915.1 Syntrophomonadaceae bacterium | reverse complement strand
GGGTAAGGACGGTAATTGTGAGAACCGGAGTAGTTATCTCCCCGGGAGGAGGTGCTCTCAAAAAAATGGCACTGCCAGTCAAACTGGGACTTGGCGCTCCGATAGGCAGCGGGAAGCAATACTTTCCATGGATACATGTGGATGACCTGTGCGGCATTTATATCAAAGCAATCGAAGATTCAAAAATGCAGGGAGCCTACAATGGAGTTGCACCCGATCATATTACAAACAGGGATGTGATGAAAGCACTTGCTGATGCTTTCAACAGGCCTTTCTGGGCTCCCAGGGTGCCCGCATTCGCAATGAAAATACTGTTTGGTGAGATGGCTGATATACTTCTGAAGGGAAGCAGGATATCAGCAGACAAGATAAAAGAGGCCGGATATGAATTCCGGTTAACGGACTTTAAAAATGCAGTTTCTTTATAGACGCGAGCCTTGGTGGTCTAACCACCACGAAGGATGGGGACTTAAATCCCGATTTTTACGTCTTAATGACACAGTTTGCATTTTAAACTAAATAGTGTTCAGATGCCATGTCCGGATTTAATTCTATACATCAGGTAGTTAATTGTCAGGCTTGAATCCGGATTATTATTATTCCGGTGAAGCTGGTTTTCTTCCGCAAACCAGCTTAAAGCTGTTTCCATTTTTTCGCTGTATTCCTTATCCCCAAAAGTTTCGTAGAATTTGCTCAGCGTCATAACGGTGCAGACAGAATCAAAGGATGATTCACCCAAATGGCCCTCATTGTAGTCGTCCTGAAACCAGCTTCTATCCGGCACTTCTTTTATACCTTCCTCATTAACTGCACTATGCAGCAGAATATTGAACGACGATATCGCAATTTCTTTATAAATACTCTCATTGGTCAGTAACCATGAATATAGCATAGCCTCGGGAAGAATGCTGTTGCAAAATTCAGGGGAGTCCCCAAACCATCCCTCTTCCTTTTCTGGTTCCTCGGAATATATCTTCACCAATCGATTGGCAAGCGTTTTCAGAAGATTAAGATCCCTGGGATTCTTGTAGACAGTATAATAATAATACAAGCCTTTAATTGCGAAGGCAATAGCCCTGGAAGAATTCACTGTTTCTATATGGATCAGGGATTTCCTGAAAAGGGACCTGGCTTTTAAAATAATATCATTTGGTAATATATCTATGAATGACGTCAGATATCCTAACGACCATACAACTCTTCCGTTTGGGTCGTCCAAATCTGCGATATTGTCGGGGTCATACGCCCTGCTCTTAATAATTTTGGAATTCACAAACCTTCCTGAAGGCAGAATGCGCTCCTTCAGAAAGCCAAGACACCTCTTGATTTTTTCGAGGCTTTCAGGATCATAAGTCTCACTGAAACGCACACATGATGCAATCATTGCAAAAGAGTTATCATCCAGAGCACAACCAGATTCAGCCAGGGAAGACTCAGCTGAATACGGGACCAGATGGTTGTTATGAGCGATAACCGATATCTTTTGTTCAGTCAAACCATAATCATTGATCAAAATACTGGCCGGAGAGTGAGACATTACTAAGATTGATTCGCAATAATCTGTAATGTTCCTGATAAAAGATTTTAATTGATTGCCAGGACGGGGCAATACTGAATGAAAGGCAATGACAACCGGTTTCGAAAGTGCATAAATGAAGTAAAAGAATGCTGTCTCCTGCTCCCTGAAGAAGCCAAACTCATGCTGGATAACAACTCTACTGATCCTGTTGTCTTCATTAATAGCTTTAGCCAATTTTGCATATTCTTCAGCAGATGTGGTGTCAAGGGTATATCTTACTTCATCAGGATACTGGTATTCTGATTCTCCTGTTTCCAGCGCACAAACTTTAATTGACAACGGATTGCCGGATTTATCAACCAGTGACTCAATCAGGTTATATGCATATTTCGCAATACTGCATTTACTTGGAGGATACGATGTAATAAATAATATCTCTGATAAACGATGGTCTGAATCAGAAGTTTTTTTATTTATTCTACTTTCCCGGGAAGTTATATTATAGTCCGGAATCTCAGTATTAATCAAATCAGTATAACTGATTTCTCTGGCATTTGACCGGTCATAAACCATCATATTTTTCATATTCATGAGCAAAATTTAATATTTGGTTCTTTAGGGCAGAAAAGCTTATAGATTCAATAGTAATAAATGAAGCTTATGCAAAATATTTTTATCCCTGATCACGATACTTTTTCACGCAACAGATGATGGTGCAAAAATGGCTATCTGTCAATGCAAAACTGTTACACATTTAACTAAAAGTTTTACATTTTACTGAGGTTTCCCAAATTACTGGAGAACTATGCATGCAATTGAATCAATCGTAAGCTTTGTATTAAAAACTTTAACCCTGAATCGGGCAGGTCATTACATTTTGGGGTTTGCGTAATGGAATACAGTACGGTTTAATATGATTTGTCCGGGTTTAATCATGGATATTAGGAGGTTAGTCGCAAGTTTTACTTTACTGATATAATTTAAACAATAGACCTGTTCAGTTGTTAATTATTTAAGTCTCTCTCGAAAATGAAAAAAGCTTCGTCAATATCTTTTGTTTTCATCACCCTTATTATCGGAAGTATCACTACCGTTTATCCAGGTTTTCATTGTTTGATTCCATGCCTCAGGTTCCTCCCTGTTTTATCCAGGCAAGGATGAAGTAAGCTTTTGTTATAATACAACAGTTTAAACCTTTCATGAGTAAATATCTAAACCTCTAACGCAATGCTAAACAAAGTCATCAGATTCTTCCTTGAAAACCGCCTGGTAGCCTGGTTGCTGATAATCTTCCTTGTCGGGTGGGGAATTTCAGTGGCTCCCTTTAACTGGGATATAGACG
>PWJM01000085.1 GCA_003560915.1 Syntrophomonadaceae bacterium | reverse complement strand
TACCGACGCTTTCGCGGAAATAATCTACCCCTCCATTCCTGATGAGGAATCGCTGAATGATGCATCAATCGTGCTTATGCTGGTGCTCGGGGATATCAGGATGCTTCACGGCAATCCGCACCGGCGGACGCTTGCCGCATTGGAGGCGGCTGGTTCGGATATATTGCGGACTGACCTGAACGGCCATATTGTGATCCGGACGGATGGTGAAAGTTATGTGGTTGATGTGGAACGTGACGCCCCCCCTCTCCCGTCGCTTATCAATATAAATACAGCTTCACTGGAGGAACTTCTATACATTGTCCATATCGGACCTGAGCGTGCAGGCCAGATCATCAGACTCAGGCCTTTTCTTTCTGTGGATGACCTTATAAGGGTGGATGGAATTGGTCCGGCGAGGAAGAATCCCAAATAACCCTTCCTGTTAAATTTCTGCCGGAAGGCACCAGGGAAGGACACTGGCTGGACGTGGAGTTCAGAATAAACGAAAAACTGACCGAAGAACGGTACAGTAAAAACCGGGAACTGCTTGATAAGATCAGGCGAAAGAACCAGGATAAATAATCGGAGAGATAACTTATCCGGCAACACCGACCTTTGTTTCGAGCCACAAACCTTCGAAAGCCTCTGAAGACCTCATACAATATACAATTATACCTTTTAAATTATTCAAAGCCTCATCAGACCATATAAGCTCATAGGTATTTTTCATAAACCTTACGGGCTGTATCGTGAGAATGGGTTCTACCTTCTTCAAAATCCTTTAGTCCTCTGTTTATTGAATCAATCTTTTCTTTTTTTAAGGTATCCCACCAGTCTTTAGATTTTGAATAATCATCTTTTAATTTTCTCAATTTATCAATCTTTCAATAACTTACTTTAAATGCTGTCTGTCTTTTTCAGCATTGGCGGTAACCGGTCTCGCGGTATGTTTTCGTTCGGAAAATCAAGGCACTTAATTCTGGTTACAAAAATAAATGTACTCAAAATTTCGGGAGATTCAACCAAAAGCTCTGCCCGAATGAAATATACCGTGTGTTATGGGTATAGTTATTCAGGATCTAAAATAAAAGCCACAGCAATAACATAATTACACCAACAAGCAACATCCATTTTCCATATTTTCTAGTTTGTTCATTGTAATAGTAAAAAGATTTACCTTGTGAGTCCTTTCTTTTTGAGTAAGCGTAAATATAACCAGCGACAATTGATATAATTCCACCAAGAATAGCGAATAAGAAACATAAGGCAATATATAGTGTACTCCCCTGCTCTCCCATTTGAATCTTTTTATCGCTGACTTCATAAGCGTCTGCTCGAATTTTTTTTAACGGTGCAATTGGGATATTCCTTTCTGTTAATTCTTCCTCAAGGATTTTGATGAAATCAGGTTGGTAATCCAGTGACTTGCTAAAAATTTCGATAAGTTCGTCATCTGTTTTTTGTTTCACTTGAGATTTAAAGTTATCCATAACATTTTGATTTAAAATTGTTTTACATATTATGTTTTTAACCTCACAAGATAATGTCTGTTTATTCCACGATATATATACGGCAACAATCCATTAACCTTGATATTATTCACTTAGTATCCGTTTCTCTAATTATATTTTAACTTGCCCATAACTTTTTTTTATATAGACCACAAAAGCAAACTTATCCGATACCGTGTTGCGATTACCAAAACCTCAATCATAGTCCGAAAAAACTCAAGTTACAAATCTTAGGATAAATAGCCACTAAGAAAATTGTTATACCACCCTAAAACGCCGAAATCATATTCGTATATAACCATGTCCTTTTCATCCTTCAGCAAATCGGCTATCTTCATGTTTTTGTAATCAACATTATCCAGGTCATCCCAAAACATATCTGCCTCCTTGTGGATAATTTCAATGATATAGTTTTGCTTATGATTTGCTACTTTTGAAAGTGATAACCAGTATAATCTAACCAGTCGATTGAAATGGAAGAATTCACCCTTGATGAGATGTTCCAGGCGGATACGAAGAAAACGATTATAACTACCGCCCGACTGCTTGGTATCAGAATTAACCAAGGCCAGCGAAAAGCCGAGATTGCAAAAAGAATGGCATTAGCCATACTGGCCTATCCACTGCAACTGCTGCAACATCTTCCCTTCAAGGAAGTGCTCAAACTTCAGCAGATGGTCCACGCGAAGGGTCATGCTGTACCTTTAAACCCGTCGTTTTTAATGGACTGTATCGAACAGATCGGACTTACAGATACCAGGGGTGTTGGTAAAAAAGCCGTTGACTTTATATATCCAGACCTGGCCAGAGCACTGCTTCCGGTAATAGACACTTTCGTGGAAAAGGCGGGTGCCAACCAAACCAAATACCGTCGTGAACAATTAATTCTCGGGTTACTTAACCTATATGGGATCCTCAGTTTTCAGGAACTTGAAGAACTTTCAACTATTTATGACCCGGGATTGAAAATCCCGGGATTATATCATGCCACTAAGGACTCCTATCTTCTGAAAAGCCGGATTATTCCCATAGAGCGCAAATTATATTACATCTCCCCATACGTGACCAACCCGGAGAATATTTGGCAGGAGATCAGCAGCCGAAGCACAATAAGCCGTGCAAGGTTCACTGAAGATAAGGTGATGGATGCAGGCATCTGGGGTGCGCCCAAGCCACCTGTCACCAATGCAACCGGACCGTTCCGCAGTGAACTCGGCAAAATGCAGAAAACAGAAGAAGAGATAGATTGGATGATGGGCGAATACTGGATGCTGCTGAACAATGACCTTGACCAATTTAACCTGATCCAGAAGGTACTTGACGAATCACCCCAGACAATGGAATCTGTTAACCTTCTAATATCAGTATTTAACGATTGGGTAAACAATGTTCCCAGGTGGATCCTGAAAG
>PWJM01000068.1 GCA_003560915.1 Syntrophomonadaceae bacterium | reverse complement strand
CGTCTGTAACTACAATTCCCCGGTTTTCAGAACCAATGGGCTCACCATTGTCCCATCCTTCGTTAAGGAAGTATTTGTACTCATAATATCCTGGTTGCAACTGCAGTGTTTTGCTCCATATCCAGCTGTCTCCTGCACGGGTCATGGTTTGATTTTCAGGATCCGTTGCGGGTTGTGCCCATTGCAGCATCGATCCGGTAAGATATACGATGTCATTTTCAGGGTCAAAACCGGAAGCGGAAATCATATTGACATTGAAGGTAACATCGAAAAACACCGTAGGTTCCTCATCCAGGGTTACCTCAATAAGCAAAGGCTCATAGTCAAGGGTAAATTCACCTACATAGCTTGCATAGCCTGTGCGCTGCACTACATAAGTATATGTGCCAGGGAAAAGGGAGAAAGAAGTTTGACCCGCCGGATAACTCACTGAGCCAATGCTGATAACTTCAGATCCGTTGGCATCAGCAATGTCAAACTGTACATTGATGGGCTCAATAATTCTGAAATCATCGAAGTATAAAGTAGCCCCGGAAGTTGTACCTTCTGTGTCACGGGTTACCTGGAAGCTATCGAAATAGAAATTATTTCCGTTCATGGTGCCATTTCCATTTACCCATCCAAAAACATTATCATCAATGTTGTAATCCCAGACAATGCGTTTCCAACCGATATGATCAATGGTTTGCCATGGTGAGCCTTCCAGGGTATTGTTTCCATCGCGTGCCATGATGCGCATCCTGTTTCCTGAGCCATCACCATGCACCCATGCTTCCAGTGCCTGACCGGGCTGGAAGCGCTTATCTGGAATATTGGCATTGGATGGTGGCATATGCTGACGAACAAGATGACTATGGGTGCCGCCTGGGGTTGGTTCAATCCATGAAATGGTGTCGTTCCATGTTATAACCAGTTTCATGGAAGCTGTACTTTCTAAATTGGGATTGAAAGTATTGGTATCGTGGGCACGATAGGTGACAAGATTTTCATTTTCGTCTTGCAGAATAATACCCTGAGTGCTTCCACTTCCTTCGGGAGTCCACCATAACCCAACTCCAGCTTCAAAATCATCAATCCATGCAAAATTAAACTGGAAGGGTATAAAGTTGGCTTCAAGAGTAAGGTTTTCGGCGGGCATAGTGAAGGTGTAGGCTTGTTCAGTAGAAAGAACGGTGCCGTTTTGAGTCCAGTTTTCAAATGAAAAACCCAGTGTTGGCTGTGCAAACAGGTTTACAGTAGCTCCCTCAGGGTAATATGCCGCACCGTTTAATATTCCTGCGCCTTCGGGGTTCACCTGAAGATTCAGGGCAAAGAGTGCAGGTGGATCGTCAAAATAACCCCAGGTGTCTTCAATAACAGTGTTTTCTGAAATAGAAATTACGCGGTTGGGATCTCCACTCCATTCCCCATTAGCCCAACCATGGTTGCGGAAATATTTGTATTGATAAGTTCCTGGCTCCAGTTGAAGTGTTTTGGTGTAGATCCATGTGTCACCCACCCGGGCCATGGTCTGGTTGTCAGGGTCGGTGCCGGGTTCGGCCCATTCCAGGAAATTACCGGTAATGAAAACGGTTTCGGTGCCGTGATTGAAACTTATTGCTGTACTCATGTTTACGTTGAAAGTTACAGAGAACAAACCTGATGTTTCTTCTTCGAAATTTGCCGTCAATACCACATTCTCAGCGGGCATGGTAAAAACAAAGCTTGCTTCGGTACTTATCACTGTTTCACCTTCGTTCCATGAAATGAAAGTATACCCTGTATTAGCAGTTGCGGATACTGTAACCTCGTGGTCTGCCGGATACTGACCCCATCCTGTTACAGTGCCCGCATCGGGCGGATAAACGGCAAGGGTAAGAAAATAGCTGTCTGTCAGCGGAGTAAGGCCAATGTTGTAATAGTTGTCACCATCAATTTCGGTGAAAGGAAGAACCTCGATGGGGAAATCGCTGACAGTTTCAAATCCATCAGCTGACACATCCAGTGTGTAATTGCCTTCGGGCAGTGTGAAATCCACCCATCCATCACCTCCGGTGGTGAAGGTTTCTTCTGTTTCCTGCACATAGATCTGGGCGTTGGCAATGGGCATGGTGTTTTCCTGGTTGAATACGTTGATGGCTACCCACCAGGTAGGATCGGTAAAGGTGATGGTGAAGTCAGCATCATCACCGTGGTTGAAAACTACCTTTCCGGGAAGGGTGAAATCGCCGTTTCTCAGGTTGAGGGCTTTGTCGTCATCTTCGGGTAGGGTAATGTGAAGTGTTGCGGTCTGCCCGTCGATATCAGTAACGCTGAAAGCAAAAGGTAACAGCTCTTCCCCAATGATGATGTATACTTCTGTAACTTCGGAAGCATCATTCCAGGTTATGGTTGTAAAAGCACCTGTCTCATCAAAGTCGGGGAAATCACCAAAGGTAAACTCGTCGGGATCGATGGTGGCGGATACTACTGTCGGATTACTGAGGGTAAGTATCCCTGGTGTATTGTTCACCCCATCCCATGGGCCACCCCATGCGCCAAATACATAGTCATCAAATCCGTACTGGTATCGAAATACATAGTAATACTCACCCGGATCTTCTACTACGATCATTTCGGGGGTAATGTTGACCTGGTATTCGGCATCATTGCCCACGGTTGTGTTAAAAGAGGCTTCAACCCACTGTAGTTGGTCTGTCCAGGTTGCCGGGTCGGTGTTTTCATCGTTCACACCAAACCATACGGTCAGTCCTGTAACAGGGCCTGAACCTGACTGGCCATCAATCCATACCCTGCCAAAAGCAGTATAGGAAGCATGATTGTCGCCCACTGTAAATTCCATGGTATTGGGAAACTGCAGGTTTGCCCAACCAATAGCTGGAGTGGCCCAGGTGTGATCAAACTGATTAACACCGTCAATTATGG
>PWJM01000013.1 GCA_003560915.1 Syntrophomonadaceae bacterium | reverse complement strand
TAATGTAGCTCCGTTCGACTTTGTGGTTTACAATCGAACACCTCAGAAAGAAAACGACTCGAACACGCATAAATACCGTGACATTTTCAACTTTCTTCCGGGTTATGATGCTGGCAAGTTCGGTAATATTTTGAAGAATATTGATGTTTTTAATAAAACTGTAGATCAGATTCCGCCGACTACGCTATCTAAACAACTGGATGAACATTACAAAAACATACTAAGAGAAGTTAAAAAACCGGCTTCTCAACGCACTAATAAACTTGAACTGATAACGGCTGTATATCATCTCTTTTACTCAGTTGGTAATCCGGTTTTTACGGTAAACAGTAGAGAGGAGGTTGAGGGAAATTTCATAGGAGGCATTTTCCAAAAAATTAATTTTACGAAAGATATTTCTCAACTAAATCCAAATAATATACCGTTTCAGGGAAGATTATTACCTAAAGGTGAGCAAGTAGCCCCTCAGCTCAATATAGATGGTAAAGTTTACAATCAGATACCGGAGAAATTTAAGAATCAAAATCTGATAGAATATAGTTCTTTCTATGATGAATGGATCAAGTATGTCCAGGCATTTGATTTCGAAGGATTTCCCGAAATCCTGTACTATCCGATTTTTGATGGACTTGAAACTTTTAACGGAGTATTGAGAGGATATTTAGGTATTTATTGCACGGATAGTGACACCAAAGAATTCGTCAGGGAGTATATCAATCGTTCTTTCAATACGATTCAGAACACAATCAATTCAGCTTTTAACCGTGGTACACACAACGCAATACTGGATTCATATAATTCACTTGAAGACTTTGAAAATCCGGTCGAATTTTGGATTGATAATCTTCACACTTTACACAATTGGGAAAAGATAGATTGCTGTGTTAAGCCCGAGCTCAAAAATAGATTGTGGTGGTTCGAACCGAAAAAAAACAGCTGCTACATCGATATCCACAGGGCAGTTACTCTCTATAACAGAAATGTGAATCAAGAGACAGGGGGTGTCCCTGAAATTTACTTTCCGTCGCCCGAATGCGCCGTGCTGGAGCTTCAGTTTCCTGCAAAACCACTTCTAAGCCTTAGTAACACCAACTCAATAACTCCCTATGTTCAAAAACGTACGGGTGAAGTAATTGCGTTGTTGAACGATATTCTCGTTAGATGGGAAATTTTGAAAAACGAAAGGCGGGCTATTAAAGAAGCGCGAATGGCTGCAATTTCAAAAATCATGTCGCGTAACATGAGTCATAATATTGGCAGTCATGTTTTGTCACGTCTGGCAAAACAATATGAAAGTGATCAGGTTCAGTTTGAAGGAGAAGAGTTCACATCGAAGCAACTTCCTGATTTTTTTTCTTATCTAATGCGCAGAATGGACTTCCTTGCTGACATCGCAACTACAGTTCCGGTGATGGAAACGACAAGTAATTTAGTTAAGGATATTATTAACCCATTCAGTAATAATGTACTGCTAACTAACTATATAACGGGAAATGAATTAACTTTCAGAATAACTCTGCCCGATACTGATATAAGTCAACATAACGTTGCTTTGGCTAACGATATACTTGGGAAACAGGCATTTTATACAATCCTTGAAAATGTAATCAGGAATTCAGCAAAGCATGCAGACCATAAGCGTGAGAAGTTTTTCATTCGCATAAAAGCATCAATTGATGATGCGTACTCAGACTATGTAAAAATTATAATTTATGACAGTTCGGAGAATGAAAATGCTGTTTCAATTGCCGAAGAATTAAATAAAAAGATAGATCTTCCACTTCTTGATAAATATAATGCACTGAGAAAAGAAGCTTGGGGAATGCTTGAAAAAAAGATAGCAGCTGCATATCTGCGAAAAATCTCACTAATTGCTATCGACAATTATAGATACAGTACAACCGGTACCGATAAGGATATACCACCATTGCTACGGTCTGTTGTTGTAGAACAGGTTCATCTTGGTTTTGAATTTTTTCTATTAAAACCTAAAGAAGGTGTCGTTCTATATCCTGATAAGACGATGCGAATATTGAACTACGGTGAGGTTAATAATGACATTTATCTATTCACGGATGAGGCGCAACTGTCCAATTTTTCCCTGATTGGATTCAATCAGTCAAATTTTGATACAGAGGATTTAAAATTTTTTGAAACGAATCCCGGTAAATTTACCTGCAGAATTCTAAATACTTTTAATTCTGAATCTCATCAATGTAATATAAAAACACTCTGGCAAAATTGGCTGGATACAATAGGTTGTACAAAAGGAATAAAAAATGTACAAATAATATTGAAGACCGATAATTCTGAACCTGTGGTGCTTGAGGATATCAAGATCACGGATAAGGGGAAAACGTTCAAAGCTGTATTTATTCAGCATCCGGAAGATTCATTGCCCGAAGCTGATTTCGTGGAGTCCTATACAAATACATCAATGATTGCGCGGTATAAATCCGATAGAAATTCAACTGAACAGTTAAGAAATCATTTGATTGAAGGAGTGCTTACCAAAATAATTTTATTGGACGAAAGGGTTCAGGAGTTTGCAACGAAAACCAGATTGGATGAGAGAATTTCATTAACACTTCGGCAATATTATCAAAACATGGGCATCATCATACCCGATAAAGAAACTTGTTGGTTAAATGATGCTAATACAGAAACATTCCGCCATCGGTTGCAGAACTGGATTGAAAGCACAGTCAGGAATGCTGATTTCTTTGTAGTGCATATAGGTGTACTTGAAAAGCTTTTGCAGCTTTCAAAATATACCGATGCCAATAAATCAGATAAAATTGAGAAGTTTGTAGACAACTTAATGAATATCTCACCTGACATTTTCAAAAAAATTATCTTTATTTCGGGTCGGGGTAGGCCTGATACCATTCCGGCCAAATTTCGTTTTTTAAACTATTCGAATATAGACCAGCTTCTTGAAAAG
>PWJM01000133.1 GCA_003560915.1 Syntrophomonadaceae bacterium | reverse complement strand
CCGATCTGGCGGATGTAATCCGTTATCACCATGAACGGATTGACGGAAATGGGTATCCCGAAGGCAAAAAAGGGGAGGAAATTCCCCTGGGGGCCCGGATTGTAGGGGTGGCGGATTCCTTTGATGCCATGACCACTGAAAGGGTGTATCGAAAACCGTTAAGTTTAGAAGAGGCCCTGGAGGAACTGGTGTCATGCTCCGGCACGCAGTTTGACCCTGATGTGGTGAAAGTGTTTGTAGAGCTCATTGAAAAGGGAGAGCTGGAATATGTTCCTGGAAGCAGTAGCCCTGGCCCTGGTCATCGGGTGGCTCAGGGGGGGCAGGCTAAAGCGTCTGCTGAGCTATGATTTAAAGGGCCTGAACTGGATACTCCTGGCCCTGTCAGTGCGATATCTTATTCAATTTTTGTCCTGGAGAATGGACTTCTTTTTGGTGTACGGGGGAATAATTCAAATCGCTGCCTATATTATTTTGTTCTGGGGTTTGTGGCAGAGCCTGGAGTTTTTGGAGATTAAAATGGTCGGGCTGGGTTCCCTGGCCAACTTTGTAGTGATTGCGACCAACGGGGGGAAAATGCCTGTTTCGTCGTCAGCAGTGGCTTCTGTGGGGGTGCCCCTTACGGAAACCGGTACCCATGCTTTATTGGAGGAGGGCACCAGGTTTTTCTGGCTGGCCGATATAATTCCTTTGCCGCCGCCATATCTTTTTCCTATGGTAATCAGTATCGGAGACATCTTGATTGTTTTAGGAGTAATGCTGCTGATTCAAAATGCCATGCTGAGGGACACCCGGCCGGCGGGCTTACAAAATGATACCGCAAACTGGCTGAGGAGAGTTTGAAGTCTATGTGCTTATAACTTGTACAGGTTCTACTTTTTTAGACATAAAATTTATCATGGGCAAACAAAGGATCACTCAGAACCAGCGTGACAGCAGCCTTGTTTTTAGAAACATTTAATGGTAAAATAATTCAGGGGACTTTCATAAAAATCACAATAAAAAAGGAACCCAAAGAGGTTCCTTTTCACTATAATAGCTTGATTTTGCATTTCATATATGGAGGGTTTTGCAGTGCTTAATTTTATCAGTAAACTGCTGGGAAACAGTAATGAAGGACAGGTAAAAAAATTACGGAAAACAGTGGATCAGGTCAATGCTTTAGAACCGGAAGTATCGGCCCTTTCAGATTCTCAACTGCGGAATAAAACGGAGGAGTTTAAAGAAAGGCTGCAGGAGGGAGCTTCATTGGAAGATTTACTTCCGGAGGCTTTTGCCGTGGCCCGGGAGGCTTCCCGGAGAACCCTGGGTATGAGGCCTTTTGATGTCCAGGTTTTGGGGGGAATTGTGCTGCATCAGGGAAGAATTGCGGAGATGAAAACCGGGGAAGGGAAAACCCTGGTGGCTACGCTGCCCGCATACCTGAATGCCCTTACAGGCAAAGGAGTGCACATTGTTACCGTAAACGATTATCTTGCTCAGAGGGATAGTGAATGGATGGGCCAGGTTTATGAGTTTTTGGGCCTCAAGGTGGGCTTGATTGTTCACGGTTTGAATGCCACTCAGCGGAGGGAAGCTTATGCTGCGGATATTACCTATGGTACAAACAACGAATTTGGTTTTGATTATCTGCGGGACAATATGGCCGTTTCTTATGAAAACCTGGTACAGAGGGAGCAGAACTACGCCATTGTGGACGAAGTGGACAGTATTTTAGTGGATGAAGCCAGGACTCCACTGATTATTTCCGGGCCTTCCCAACAGTCCACGGATCTGTATGAAAAATTCTCCAAGTTTGTGCCCCGGTTGAAAAGGGATGAAGATTATACGGTAGACGAGAAGGCCCATACGGTGATCCTCACCGAGGAGGGCGTAGCCCGGGCAGAACAAATCCTGGGAGTGGAAAACTTGTTTGATGATGTGCATATGGAGCTTTCCCACTATCTGAACCAGGCCCTGAAGGCCCATGCCCTGATGAAGCGGGACAGGGATTATATCGTAAAAGATGGGGAAGTTATTATCATAGACGAATTTCGGGGACGCCCCATGTACGGCCGCCGTTACAGCAACGGCCTCCACCAGGCCATAGAGGCCAAGGAGCGGGTCAAGGTGGCTAAGGAAAGCCAGACTCTGGCCACCATTACCTTCCAGAATTATTTTCGGATGTTTAATAAACTTGCAGGAATGACCGGGACTGCTGCTACCGAAGAGGAAGAATTCGGTAAAATTTACGGGTTGGACGTGGTGATTATTCCCACTAACGAGCCCATGATTAGAAAAGACCTTCCCGACGTGATTTATAAGACGGAGGAATATAAATACAGGGCAGTGGTGGATGAAATTGAAAGCCGGCATCGGTCCGGCCAGCCCTGCCTGGTGGGCACCATTCATATTGAAAAGTCGGAAAAGCTCAGTGATATGCTGAAAAAGAGAGGGGTCCCCCACCAGGTGCTCAATGCCAAGCATCATGAAAAGGAAGCGGAAATTATATCCCGGGCCGGAGAGAAGGGAGCCGTTACCATCTCTACCAATATGGCCGGAAGAGGGACAGACATTGTCCTGGAGGAAGGGGTTACAGCCGTGGGAGGGCTTCATGTCCTGGGGACGGAGAGGCACGAGAGCCGTCGGATTGATAACCAGCTGCGGGGCCGTTCCGGCCGTCAGGGGGATCCGGGATCTTCACAGTTTTTTATCTCCCTGGAGGATGACCTGATGCGAATTTTTGGGTCTGACAATATCAAGGGCATGATGGATAAGTTGGGGATGGAAGATGATATGCCCATCGATCATCCTATGGTCAGCAAGGCTATAGAATCGGCTCAAAAGAAGGTAGAGGGTAGGAACTTTGATATTCGGCGCCATGTCCTGGAGTATGACGAAGTAATGAACCAGCAGAGGGAATTAATTTATTCCCAAAGGCGCAAAATACTGGAAGGGGCCAATCTTCAGGACAGCATTATGG
>PWJM01000049.1 GCA_003560915.1 Syntrophomonadaceae bacterium | reverse complement strand
TTATCCGGATGCCCTTCCGACACCGATTCAGATGTAAATAAATACCCCATAAATAATGGATTAAGTATGAAAAATGAGCCATCAGGCAAATTGAGGCCGCAAAGTTAATGAAAAAGTTGCAATAAAGCGTTCAATCAAAGGGTCATATCCCTGAATACATCCTCCAACGATTGCTTTTTTAATGACAATGTCAGCAATACAAGCCCATTGCTTTTAGCAAATTCAAACACTTCAGCCCGGATGTCTTCATGATTGCCTGAATAGATTTTAAACGTATTCGGATTCTCCTGCAGCAGATCCATTACACCTTTTATATTTTTTAAATCTTCAGGTTCAACCGGTTGATCGAACTCAACAGAAAGAACACTACCCGTTCGGTTCATCATAGAGAGTTCGGAAGTAGCAGCATCAGCCATTATCTTCCCTTTATTAATAATAATCGCACGATTGCACACCGCCTCAACCTCCTGCATGATATGTGTGGATAGGATCACCGTTTTTTCTTTACCAATTTTCCGGATCAATGCACGTATATCTGCCAGCTGGTTTGGATCCAAACCGGAGGTGGGCTCATCAAGTATCAGCACTTCCGGATCATGAATCAGGGCCTGGGCCAATCCAACTCGTTGGCGGTACCCTTTCGATAAGGCGCCAATTGTCTTCCGGTACTCTTCTGTTAAACCGGTCATCTCAATTATCTCATCCACACGTTTGCGGCCCGTTTTACCCAAGCGGAAAACCCCTGCAACAAAATGCAGGTATTCCTTAACATACATGTCATAATATAATGGATTGTTTTCGGGCAGATATCCAACACACTTTTTTACAGCAAGGGGGTGAATTGCCGTGTCGAAGCCACAAACCAAAATTTTTCCCGCCGTAGGCCGCAAATAGCAACTGATGATCTTCAACATTGTTGATTTCCCGGCTCCGTTAGGGCCAAGCAAGGCGACCACTTCCCCTTTGCGGATATGAAAGGAAACATCATCAAGGGCTTTCTGCCTTTCATAATACTTTGTAACTTGCTGAACAATGAGAGACATATTGAATTGCCGGTTTCTGCGAATTTAGTAATTTTATCAGGATATTTAATTGAACGTAAAAGTAAGCGAAGTATTGGAGGGAAAAGTAATCAAATCAACCGGGAGTTGGTACCACGTGATGCCGGATAAAGACAAGGTGATCCGGTGCCGGTTGCGCGGAAGGCTTAAAATCGAGGGGTCAAAAGCCACAAACCCTGTCGCTGTTGGCGACCAGGTAGAATTCGACATGGAGGAAAATTCGGGCACAGGTGTGATCACCAAACTACTCGACCGCCGGAACTATATTATCAGGAAGGCTACTAAGCTTTCGCGTCAAACGCATGTAATTGCTGCAAATATTGACCAGGCTGTGATTATTGCTACGCTTGCATTTCCGCGAACTTCAACCGGATTTATCGACCGTTTCCTGGTAACCTGCGAAGCCTACAGCATTCCGGCAACCATTGTTTTTAACAAGTATGACCTGGTAAAGGATGACCCGGAATCGATGTCATATCTGAAAGCATTGACTGATGATTACGAACAGGCAGGGTATCCCTGTCATTGGGTTTCTGCCACGGAACGGATCCACATCGACCGGTTTAACAAATTGCTCTCTGATCGAATCTCCCTGCTTGCAGGACACTCAGGGGTCGGGAAATCGGCTCTTATCAATGCAATAGAACCCGGTCTGAACTTAAAGGTGCAGTCGATTTCAACGGCACATAAAAAAGGCAGACACACCACAACATATGCAGAAATGTTCCCCTTATCGAACGGAGGGATGATTATTGACACACCAGGGATCAAGGAGTTTGGCCTGGTAGACTTTGAAGCGTGGGAGCTATGTCATTATTTTCCCGAGATGCGGGCTTTTTTTAACCAATGCCGCTTTGATAATTGCACACATTTCAACGAGCCCGGCTGCCGGGTCAAAGAGGAGGTGGAAACCGGGCGGATCAGCATCAACCGCTACGAGAATTATCTGAATATACTGCTGGGTGAAGACACTCGTCGATGATCGATTTTCGATTTACGATTTTCGATTATCAAAAATCTAAATTCTAACATCTAACATCCAACATCTAACATCTAAAATCTAACCTCTAATATCTAACATCTAATTATGAGAGTAGTTATACAGAAAGTGGAAAAAGCAGATTTAACAGTTGACGGCAAGTCGCATACTTCGATCGGACCGGGTTTATTGGTGCTTTTGGGTATTGAAGATATCGATACTGAGGAGGACATCGCATGGCTTACCGGGAAAATATCGCGTTTGAGGGTTTTTGATGATGACAATGGGGTTATGAACCGCTCCATACAGGATGTAGGTGGTGAACTGATGATTGTTAGTCAGTTTACCCTGCACGCCAGCACAAAAAAGGGAAACAGACCATCTTACATTCGCGCAGCCAGGCCAGATATAGCGATCCCTTTGTACGAATTATTTCTTAAGTATATTGAAAAAGACAGCGGATGCCGGATTGTTTCAGGTGTTTTTGGAGCCTACATGCAAGTAATGCTTATCAACGACGGGCCGGTAACCATCATTATCGACAGCAAAAACAAAGAATAGAAAAATTATCAGAAGCGATTTGATGCTAATACGCCCATTTTAGCCAGATTGCACCCCAGGTAAACCCACCTCCAAATGCTGTAAGAATTATATTGTCACCCTTCTTCATCTGTTTTTCATAATCCCAAAGGCACAAGGGGATGGTTGCATTGGTGGTATTCCCATATTTTTGGATATTTACCATGACCTTTTCGGCTGGAACTGCCATTCTCCGTCCGGTTGCTTCAATGATTCGCATGTTGGCCTGATGGGGTACAAGCCAGGAAATGTCTTCACCTTTCAATCCGTTTCTTTTCATCAAATCAAGCGATGCATCTGCCATTTTGGTAACGGCAAACTTAAAAACCGGCTGTCCTTCCTGGTATATATAATGCT
>PWJM01000104.1 GCA_003560915.1 Syntrophomonadaceae bacterium | reverse complement strand
TCTAATATTAACATGTTTTTTGGGCACTGTCAAGCTTTTCGAAAAAGATTTTGAGCATTATACAAAAAGCTAGTATTTCTCCGCAAGAGCCTTTATAACGTCTTCCCGGGCAATGATTCCTACCAGTTTGTTTTTCTTTACCACCGGTATTCGACTGATATGATGTTCTGCAAATTTGCTGATAATTTGACCTATATGAGTCTCTTCGGTAACGGAAATAAGATGGGTAGTCATAACATCCTTTACTTTTTTGCGTAAGATAACCCTGATGTTTTCCTCGATACTCTCCGGGTCTATTTCTTCAATAAAAGATTCCAACAATCTCAAATATTCAGGCAGGTTCTTTTTTTGGCGGTATTTTAATATATCCGAGTCGGTAATTATTCCAATGAGCCTTTCGAAGTCATCCAGCACCGGTAAACCGCTTACCCTGTTGGCGGACATAAGAATGGCCGCTTCCTTTAAAGAGGTTTCCTTTCCTATTGTAATGATTTTTTTGCGCATAATATCCCTGGCCTTCACTGCGCACCCCCCTTAATATAATAAGAGCAGCAGCCGACTTGGACGTAACTTCTCCAATTCGGGAGTTACTCCATTAATCTTTTACTTTTACGTATGATTCATTTCTTTATCCTCTCGAATACCTTCATGATAATCCAGAAGGATTGGAGCCGACAGCTTTATGGCAACAGCCCCCAGGGGAGCCGTAATTAATATAGAGAGAACCGCTACAGCCAAAATGACCTCCCCGGAGGGCACTCCCGCAGCCAGTGGAATTCCCCCAATGGCTGCCTGAACAGTAGCCTTTGGGAGATATGATAAAATACAAAACAGCCTCTCCTTTGAATTTAATCTTGATCCCGCGGTAGAAATAAATACTCCCAGGGAACGAAAAGATAACCCTACAGCAATAATGAGAATTCCCATCAATCCTGCCTCCCAGGCAACCTGTATATTCACCGCAGATCCGATGAGAATAAAAAGGAATATTTGCGCCACCAACCAAACCTTGCTTAACATACCCTCCAGAAGATAAGCAGTGTTTTCTCTTTTAGCCAGCAGCACAAAACCAATAGTCATGACCGACAAAAGTCCGGCCAGGTTAAGAAAGTCTCCCAGGAGTTTGACGGCAATTGCTGCCCCTGTTAAGACCATTAATTCCTCCGTTTCGTTTATGCGCTGACTGAAGTACTCATAGAATTTGGCTAATCCCAATCCTACAATGTATCCCAATAAAATACTGCCCATGATTTCTACAGGAATCATTCCCACCTGTAACAGGGATGCTTCCCCGCTTCCTGTACCCATGCCTAAAAATACGGAAAACAAAGTGATGGCAAAAACATCATCCACAGAAGCCCCAGCCAGCACAATAATCGGTACGCCCGAGCCCATTCCCAGCCCCTTGTCCCTGAGTTCCAGCATGGAGGGTACGATAACTGCCGGAGAAACAGCAGCAATAATAAATCCCAGCATTCCCGCCTGCAGGAAGGGAAGTCCCAGCAAATAGTAAGCTGCAAAGGTTACGGCAAACCCCTCCAGGAGGCAGGGTATGGCACTCATCTTCAGGGCAGTGAATCCTACCCTCCTCAAAATCTCCAGATTGAGGCCCAGCCCGGCCCTCAGCAGTATAATAATTAAAGCAATAAGGCGGATATCTGCTGAAATAGAAAGAAGGCTGTCCTCTAAAATGCCTGTGGTGTAAGGGCCCAAAAGGATTCCTAAAAGAATAAGCCCTAACAATCCGGGAAGGTTTAGTTTTTGAAATAAACGGCTGGCTAAAATCCCAAGCAAAATCATAACGGATACACTAAAAAGCAAGATTTCTCCCTCCCCAAAAAGATTTCCCCACAACAGATATTTCCCAAACTATAAAAAAATCCTGCCAAAATAAATCGGCAGGAGTCATCAGCATTTTGCGGTTTAGGTTTCCCCAGGTGAACTCCATCACCCCATTTATGTTTTTCCTCAATACTAACTATATTTAATCAACCTGTCAAACATTACAAATCTGCAGAATGACCGGATAATGTTTGGCCTTTATTGGATTTTCCATGTATATCAATCTCCTTTAACCAAAGAGCCAAACATCGTTCTTAGTTTAATCAACCTCATGATATCTGTATTGCTTACAATACCAATCAGCCTTTCATCCTGAACGACCAGTGCCCTTCCCGATCCATCAGAAGCCATGTCCATCATGACTTCCACCGCGTCTGATTCCGGATTTACCACCAGACATTGTTCCAGTGGCATCATAACCTTACCAACCTCTGTTTCAGACCACTGCAACTTAGGAATATCTTTAAGCATGTTCATAGTTATTAGTCCCTTTAGAATAGAATCGTCCACAACTGGAAAAGCACCAAATTTATACCTATAAAATTCTTCAACAAGTTCTTTAATACTCATCTTAGTATTCACTGCCTGTACCTTTTCACTCATCATATCTTTTACTTTAATTCCGGATAGGAATTCTCCAAATGCCTTTTTTTTCCTTTTCTTTTCTATTACAATTGCACAATCCGGACAGAACATTTCACATAGGCCGCAGGCCGTACATCTTTCGATGTTAACCGGTTCCACGATGGGTGTCCCGTAAATACCCAGTTCATCCGACCAATCCAATACCTGATAGGGGCATTTTTCTGTACATAGGCCGCAGCCTTTACAATATTTAGGGAAAATATTAAAAAATCCTTTTTTCCCTTCATAACGAAATTTATCTATTTTAAGTGACATCTGCTCAACTCCTTACCAACGCTTCTTTTACGGCATCTATGCCCATCTGCAGCGCTTTAAAGTTCAGTTCCCGTAATTCAGGGTTCTTATCAAACTTCTTCCCCAGCTTATTTTCAATGGCATTTTTAATACTTTTATCACTAACAACCCTCGCCGCCTCTACCACAGCCCCCAAAATAACCACATTAAACACCCTGGGATGCAAATCTTTTTTGGCTATCGCCGTTGCAGGCACGGCAATCACCTTGCCGACTCTCTCAGGAAGAACCACCGGCTGGTCTTTTTTCTCTACCGGCATGCATTCTTCCTCATTTTCTGATTTTTCTATGTCCTCCGTAGGCTGGGCTTCGGTAACCTCTATTAAGGAATTGTCATAGATAAACGTAGTATTCATACCCACATGACATTTCACCCGATTTACCGCCCTGTCGCTCAACGCTACCACCACATCCCCTTTTTCAAACTTCGGGGAACCAATCAGATTATCCGCAATCTGAACAAAGGCCACAGAAACGCCGCCTCTCTGTTCTATTCCAAAGTTAGGTATGTAAAGAGCCTCCAGGCCCTCTTCGTTACCAGCTTCCGCTAGAATATCTGCTATGGATTGTACTCCCTGGCCTCCTTCACCGGCAATCACAATCTTTGCTATCTTTTTCACTGAACTCTAATCCTCCCTTTTCGTGGGAAGGGTTTTTAACTCACCCACCTTGAAATATTTTGCCATATCTTTCTCTAAAAATTTCCATGTGTCACGAGCATTGGTCCTCCAGTTGGTAGGACAGGTGGCTAATACTTCAACAAAGGAAAAACCGCTGCCGTTTACAACATTTTTTAGAGCTTTTTTGATAAAACTCTTCATCTGTCTCATGTTAGACACAGTGCCTCTGGCCACATAAGCGGTTTCAGAGGTAATAGCTGCAACCATTTCAGGGCCCAGGGTCGGGGCCCCTGTCTCTTCTATGTCTCTGCCGTAAGGACTTGTTTCAGTGACCTGCCCGGGTAGTGTCGTTGGCGCCATCTGTCCACCGGTCATGCCGTAGTTGGTATTATTAACCAACAGCACAAATATTTTATCGTTTCTATTGGCGGCGTTAACCAGATGCTGAGATCCAATGGCATAACCGCCTCCGTCACCCATGTAAGCAATACCAATTAAGGAGGGATTTGCCCTGACTATTCCGGTAATCACCGGGGTAGTCCTACCATGGTGTGTCTGTACTGAGTCTACATTGAAAAAATCCCAGGCCAGTAGAGAACAGCCGATATCACAGCCAAATACCGTTTTTTCCTGTATTTCCAACTCATCAATTGCCTGGCCCAGCACTTTTAAAACCAGGCCGTGACCGCAGCCCGGGCAAAATTTATGGGGTTTTGTCTTAAGATTCCAGGATTTTGGCATACTCGTCCCTGACACTGACATTAGATTACCTCCTATCATGGTTAGATTGATTACACCTTTAGCTCCGACTTTTTTTTCACATGCCCAACAATCTTTTCTGAAGTAATTCCCAGTCCAGGCATAAATATTTCATCCATTTTTGCCTCTAAACCAAAGAGGGCATCTTTCACCAGTCTGGCTAACTGGCCATATGCAGACTCAACCACTAAGAACCTTGGGGTTGACTTACAAACTTTTCTTAAAGCTTTCACCGGGAAAGGCCGTAAGGTGATGGGACGGAAATAACCAATCCGGTAACCTTCCCTTCGGAGCATTTCTTGCGCCGCAACGGCTGCCCGGCTTACGATTCCATGGGACACAATGACCAGGTCTGCATCCTCACATCCTAAGGATACATATTCTACAATTTGAGGAGTAATTCTGTTGTAGTCATCGATATGTTCCATAACCACCTCATATAGTTCCTCCTCCATGCTGAAAGCATTCCTCAGGTGGACCGGCTCCCGATCTATTCCAAAACTTCCCTTGTTACCTACAAAAGACTCTGGTGGAACCATCTCCACCCCTTTTTCCCGAGGGTTATACATGACCAGGGGCTCCCTCATTTTTGCCTGATATCCATCTCCCAATATAAAGGTAGGAAACCGGTATCTCCAGGCTACATTAAAAGATTTAATGGTATAGTCATAAAGTTCCTGATGGTTTGCCGTGGAATATACAATTCTCAAAGATTCCCCATTTCCTCCATAAGTGGTCAGATTAACCTCCTGCTGAGAATAAATTACCGTGGCTGTGGAGGGCCCTCCCCTCTGCTGAATACAAACAACCATGGGAAGACGCATCATTTCTGCCATGGTGACAGGTTCCTGAAGCAGTACATTTCCCGGGCCCGCTGTGGCTGTAAAAGCTCTACGTCCGGCCAGCACCCCACCAATAGTAGTAAACCCTGCGGACAGCTCGTCCTCCGTCTGCAGGAACTTTTTACCATGTTTCGGTGCCAGGCGTGTCCAATAATGCATAATTTCATTTTGAGGGGTGATGGGATATCCATACATAATGTCGGCTTCAGCCGCCAGGGCCCCCCAGGCAACCACTTCATTTCCCGTCATGAATACCCTTTTTTCTTCTTTAATTGCCCTTTCCAACTTTCTGTACACCTCCATGATTATTGCTATGACTAACCCTTCTTTTGCAAATATGATTAAATTAAAATATAGTTAAAAATGAAAACAGCAAAATAAAAAGCTGTTTTGGACAATCTCCCCTACCATAGCGATTGAGGCATATATCTTTCTAAAAATCGCACAGGAAAACCTTCAAAACTTGTTTTGCCTGCCAGAAACTCAAGATTTTTTTCCACACTAATGGCAATTACAGGAATACCGGTAATTTTACTCACTTCTTTAATTACCTGAACCCCTTCTTCAATAATCTCTATATCCGTCAGTTCCCCTAAATGACTATTATTAATAATCCCATCCACTCTGCCAAAAAGATTTAGATAAGCAATAATATCTTCTACAGAGGCGGTCATGGGACGGCTTATATTCACTACGGCATATATTTTTAAATTCTCCTCTTCCAGGGCTCCCTCCACCAGGTTAAATATTTTGAAACCCTGCACACCATATCCAACGTCAAAAATAATTTCTCCCTTACGGCGAAGAGCCCAGCGCATTTCAGGCTTAATAACATAACCTGCTTCCCCCAGGCCAAAAGTGTCCTTGGTCTCCCAGGCGATAACCTCAATCCCCATGTTTTCAAGCTTATTTTTTAAAGGGCGAAGGGTATAAAATGGCTCCACTAAATCCAAGTCCACCAGGACTACCTTTCTTCCTTGTTTAGCCAGCTCCAAAGCTCTGTTTACGGCATTTTCACTTTTACCGCTGGCGTACTCCCCCACGTAAGCTTCAATAATTCTTGACAAATATTTTCCCTCCGGTCACATTGCCCAACAAATCTCCCGTAACAAAAAAAGAGATTCACTCCGGTTAATTTTTTATGTACAAATAATTCGTAAATTATTATATTTTTCAGTCTATTTCCTACCATAAAACGCATCTTTAAGAGCAAAACTATGCACTAGATTATAACAGAATTTCATAGTAACGTCAAGAAAATTGCTCCCTTCCAAAGTTAAACCTGTTTTTGGTTGCGAAGAGATGATTGTTCCTTATTATAGCATAAAATTATAAGTTGTGACAGAAATAACATAAATTATTGTGGTTATTTTCACATAGTAACTTCTTCCAATCATGCAGCAATACTAATTATTACTTAATAAATTTTATTATTTTTTTTTTGACTTTTATGTTTTTCTTAAAAGGAATATGTTAAAATAACTATAGGAGATGTTGGCATTTTACCTTACAAATTTGCTGCAAGGTAAAAAATAATCAAGAAGGAGAGTGGATAAGTTGGTAAAAGTTGGTGAAAAGGCTCCGGTTTTTAAGGCTCAAGCATACGTTCAGGGAAAAATTAGGCCAATCAATACGGAGGAAATGCTGGGAAAATGGGTAGTACTCTGTTTTTATCCCGGAGACTTTACTTTTGTTTGACCTACGGAAATTTCTTCGGTAGCAGTTCGCTACCCTGAATTCCAGGAATTGGGAGTGGAGGTGCTGTCAATCAGCGTGGACAGCGTTTTTTCCCATAAGATTTGGGAAGAAACTGAACTTTCAAAAATGATTGAAGGCCCGGTTCCATTCCCCATGCTTTCCGACCCGGGAGGTAGAATAGGTTCGCTTTACGGAGTTTATAATGAAAACGCCGGGGTAAATGTCCGGGGAAGGTTTTTAATTGACCCTGACGGAGTGATTCAAGCTATAGAAATTCTCAGCCCCCCTGTAGGTAGAAATACAGAGGAATTAATTAGGCAGATAAAAGCATACCAGCATCATCAAAAAACCGGTGAGGTAATCCCTGCAGCATGGCAGCCGGGAGACCCAACTCTGAAACCCAGCACTAAACTGGCAGGAAATGTGTGGAAAGAGTGGAAACCTAAGAAGAAGTAAAAAGGGAGACATTAAGAGCTATGCAGGCCGCATAGCTCTTTTTTGATACTTACTTTTTCATGAAAATCTAATCTCTAACTGCATGTTTTGCTGAAATTAAAAGTCACAGTATCCGGAAAACTACTTCCCGGCCCAATCAAGTAAAATTATTCTTTTATAGTTTAAATTCCCTGATCAGCTCATTTAATTCTTCGGCCATAGATGCTAACTCCGTTGTAGTTTTACTGATCTCCTCTAAAACCCCTGTCTGTTCCTGGGTGCTGGCAGCAATTTCTTCTGTAGAAGCAGACTGATCTTCCACCGCTAAAGAAATTTCCCGGATATAACCACCTACTTCATCTACTGCCTGCCTGATTTCCGCAAGATGTTCCCGGGCTTTTCCTGCCAGGTCAGTCCCCTTTCTCACAATGTCGCTGGCAATATTCATTTTTTCCACCGCATTACCTGTTCGTCCCTGAATATCAGATATTAAGGCACCAATTTCACCAGCCGCCGCACTGCTTCCCTCAGCCAGCTTTCTAACCTCTTCTGCTACCACTGCAAATCCCCGGCCCTGTTCTCCAGCCCTGGCAGCTTCTATGGCTGCATTCAGCGCCAGAAGATTTGTCTGTTCAGCTATACCGGTAATAGTATTTACAATCACCTCAATTTGTTTGGAGCCTTCATCCAGTTCCATAATTACCGAGCTCACTTCTGATGCCGCCTTATCAATTTCCATCATAGCTTTTACGGCCTCTTCTACCGCATGGCCCCCATGGGTGGCAATTTCCTGAGTCTCAACACCGCTGTCTGCCGCCCGCTGTGAGATAAAAGAAATGTCCTGGGCTTTCTTCGCCACTTCCCCCTCTACGGTTGAGGAAATTTCCTGCATAGCTGTATTGCTTTGTTCAATAGAAGCTGAGAGGTCCTGAGAAAAACGGGATACCTGGTCGGAAGTCTGTGATACTTTTTTTATTATGTCTCTTTGTCCTTTTAACATATGGGCAAAACTTTCGGCCAACTGCCCTAATTCATCCCGGCCCCTGGCAGTTACTTTTATGGATAGGTCTCCTTCTTCTGCTTTTCTCATACCCTTCATAAGCGCATTCACCGGTTGGGTAACCCCCCGGGCAAGAAAAAAAGCTAAAATTACGGCCAGCACCAGGCTTATAAGGCCTATCATGATAAACCTGTTTAAACTATCTCTCTTCATGGCAATGAAAGGCGCTTCTGGAGTACCTACATACAACATTCCTACAATGTTTCCCTGCGGATCTTTCAAGGGGTCATAAGCAGTAATATAGTCTTCTGTAACCACAAAAGCCCTGCCCAGGTACCTTTCCCCCCTGATTAAAACCTCTTGAACTATGGCCGGGGAACCCCGGGTTCCTACGGCCCGCCTTTCGCTTAAGTCCCTCACGTTAGTAGAAATTCTTAAATCCTCCAGGAATATCGTAGAAGTAACTCCTAAAAGTTCCCCGATTTTGTCCACCATATCAAAATTGTTGTTTAACAAGTCTCCCACTATGACCATGCCCATCACTTCTTCTGTTTGGCTGTACACTGGAACTGCAGAAACTATGGCCAGGCCTCGTTTTTCCTCGGTTTTTCCTGGTGCCTGGGAGCCTTCTGCAGTAGTAATTCTTAAGTACGCTCTTTCAGACAACCCTTCCCGGGCAAGAAACTCTTCGTCTAATATTACTACCCCTTTCAGGGAACTACCCGTAAGCACTCCATTCAAGTCAAGATATTCCAAAAGATTGTCTCCCTGATTACCACTGGAGGCTCTATAAATTGTATTCCCCTCTCCATCAGTTACTGTAAGAAAACAAAGTTTCTGGCGTTCATAGTGCTGGCTCAAAATTCTTTCTAAGCTCTCCTGATCCTGTGTTTGAACATTAAATGCCACTCTCTCGTCCAGTGCTATTAAAGTGGCTAATAGGAATAATTCATCCTCCCTTTGTTTAAATATTTCTCCGGCTGAGTTCAGGTCACTATTAATTGCAGACTGAGCCTGCATTTCTATTCCTTCATTAATTCCTCTTACTGCAGTGATAGCTGCCATGATCATAGGAAGCAGAGCGATGATTAAAAAGCCTGCTACTAGTTTGGCGCCTAATCCAATCTTTAAGTTTTTCCCCGCTAAAAATCTTTTCCCTAACACCTTCTTCTCCTCCTTATTTAATAAGGTACAGACTTAGAAAATGTATAACCAAATGTTTTCAGGTTTTATTTGGACAATTACTTTTTGGACAGCGTCCACTACAGGTAAAGGATTGGTTTTTTCCAACTCCCTTAATACTTTGACATAATTTTTCATTTATCCTTCCCGTAAATTTTATGTTTTCATAATAAAAAAAAGCCTTTTTGAAAGGCTTTTAACCTAATATAAGTTGTATTAGTATTAATAGAATAAGGCCGGGAATACCCAAAAAGCCAACCACCAGGGCGGTAATTACATTAATTCCCACATGCAGCCCCAGGGGAGCCCCCAGCAAGTTAAAGATAATCAATAGAACACCGCCTATTAAGGCATTAATCACCAGTTTTATTATGAGCTTAAAAGGAACCAAAAGAATTCGGGCGATTAGATATAAGAGAAGGGCAGCAAAAGCAAAGGCCAAGACAGAGTTAAAATCCAGTGTCTGCACAAAAACACCTCCTATTTAATTGAGTTTCAAAGCGGCTACATGTTTAAATAAATGTCTTTTGTTTCTACTTTATATCCGGCTTCCCTGGCTTTTTTTAAAAAAAATACATACTTTTTCTCTGCGGCATTTAACGCATAGATAGCCTGGTCTACCTGCTCAGGCTCGGTAACCATATCAAAAAAACCTTTGGCCTGGTTCATTTCTTTCCGAGCCTGTTCAATGGTCTGCAGCATATCACTTTTCTCTTCATCCCCTGAGGTTTGGTCAGGGCTCAAATTTGACAACTTTAAAATTGCCTGTTGAAATTTACTCATCGGTGAACAACCCCCTTGCCTTTGTCCTTATTCCATGTATATGCTGGAAATTTTAAAATATTATATGCTGCAGCTAAAATATACAAAAGAGTATAAACAGGGAGTTGTATTTTTTCAATTATCTTGTATCTAGATTTCTCTTCTGCCCTCCATTGCCCTGGCCAGGGTCACTTCGTCGGCATATTCCAGGTCTCCCCCCACCGGAAGGCCGTGGGCAATCCGGGTAACTTTTATATTCAACGATTTCATTAACCTGGAAACATACATGGCCGTAGCTTCTCCCTCTACATTGGGATTGGTAGCCAGAATAATTTCTTTTGCCTGGTAATCTTTTACCCTTTCCAATAGTTCTTTGATCTTAAGATCCTCCGGCCCCATTCCGTCAATGGGAGAGATAGCCCCCTGCAGAACATGGTACATGCCCCGGTATTCCCCCATTTTTTCCATAGCCAGAACATCTCGGGGTTCCTGTACCACGCAGATAACCTCCCGGTTTCTTCGAACATCTTCACAAATCTCGCAGGGCTGTTTTTCTGTGAGGTTACCACAAAGGGTACAGCAGGTTATTTTTCGCTTTGCCTCCAACATAGACCGGGCCATGAATTCGACTTCTTCCCGGGGTAACTTTATAATAAAATATGCCAGGCGTTGGGCAGTTTTTGGCCCAATTCCCGGCAGGCGCTTAAAGGCTTCAATAAGCCTGGCCATGGATTGAGAATAATACATGTTGATCTCTCCTGTAGCAGGTAAATTTTCTGAAAATATATAAGGGCTACAGCAGCCCAGGGGGTAAGTTTAAGTTGCCGGTTATTTTTTGCATTTCCTGGGACACCATTTCTTCAGCTTTTCTCAAGGCCTCATTTACTGCACTCAAAATTAAATCCTGCAGCATCTCCACATCTTCAGGGTCTACCGCCTCAGGGGCAATAATAATTTCTCTAATTTCCTTCTTACCACTGGCTACAACTTTCACAGCGCCTCCCCCAGAGGTTACCTCCACCATTCTTTGCTCCAGTTCCTCCTGAAGTTTGGCCATGTCAGCCTGCATTTTTTGAACCTGCTTCATCATCTTTCCCATATTACTACCTTTAAACATCAAAAATACCTCCTCTTTTATTTTTATCGGCGTCTATAATTTTGCCTCCGAACATCTCCGCCGCCTTCTCCACTGGACAATCTTTGTTAATTTCCAAATCTTCGCCTTCTCCCCCCGGGGGTCTTATATCACTACTCTGCACAAGGCCCCGGTCTAAGTCCTCTACATAATAGTCTTCCTCAATATTCTCATTTTCTCCTGCATCTAAACCTTTTAAAACAAAATCAAATCCTATCCCCCGACCGGTAAGGCGTTGAAAGGACTCTTTTATAATGATGGTGTTATCTTTAGAGCTCAGCTTTTCCTTACATATGAAGTTTTCCACAGCAACGGTCAGAATTCCCTCTTCGAAAGATACCGGTTTTCCTCTGGACAGCATAGAATGAATTTTCACATTTTTATGGGCGAGCATCTCTAGCAACTTTTTCCACATCACTTTAATTTCATCTTGCGAAATATTCTCTTCCTCAGTATGAACCGGCTCCGCATCATCTTCGGAACTGGCAACTTTAGGAAGAGATGATTGAGCGTCAGCACCCCCAGGGGTTTTTGTTGTCTCAGCCAAGGCCCCTTGTGGCCCTTCTTCTTCTGATAGAAAACCCGTGTTAATCTTTTCC
>PWJM01000142.1 GCA_003560915.1 Syntrophomonadaceae bacterium | reverse complement strand
GATCCTGATCGGAGCACTCACCTACGCGGTGCGGACGTTCCTGCGATAGGATTTGCGCAACCGGCCGCTCTCCCAACCCCGGCGCTGCAATCCGCTTTCTTTCCATCCCCTGATACCGGGGAGGAAGGCGGGCATTGCCGTGTCCGGACGAAACTCATCAACCCAATCATCACCATGAAAACACCGATACAACCGATACTCCCGATCCTGCCGCTTCTTCTGGCAGGATGTTCGGGAGCCGCTCCACTGGGCGATCTTGCCCGGGTCCAACCCGGCATCCTCACGCTGGCTCTCTCCGGCCTGATCTTCGTTCTGATGCGCGGAGTCGAGCGAACGGACGCCGTCAAGGCTCACGCCAACGAAAGGAGGCACCCTCATGTTTCAGCGCATTAAATTGACCCTGTACCTGATGGCCGCCGTCGGATTGGGCGCTCTGCTCGGTCCCCTGGTCACCGGAATCCGCCAGGTCGACCCCGACATCCTGTGGGCGTTCATCCTGCTCTCGGCGGCGGTGCTGGTTTACAGCGGCTCCAAACTGGTGGCGGCCTTCCGCCTCTGCCAGCAGCAGCAACACCGGCACTCTCCGCACGGCCCCATGGGCTGGGAGGAGCTATGAGGGTCTACGAAGCCCGGCTGGAATTCGATCTGGTCGAAAACGGCCCCATCGAAGCGCTCAACACGCCCGACGCGGTCGCCGCGTACATGGAGGGCGCCTTCAGCGATCCCACGGTCGAATGGTTTTTTGTGATCCTCCTAAACCGGAAAAACCGGCCGCTTGCCCGGATGCAAATCACCAAAGGGACCGCCACCAGCTCGCTGGTGCACCCGCGCGAGGTGTTCAAACCCGCGATCATCGGGGGCGCGAGCGGGCTGATCGTCGTTCACAACCACCCCTCCGGCGATCCCGCCCCCAGCAGCGCCGACATCCAGGTCACCCGGCAGTTGAGGGAGGCCGGCAAGACTCTGGGGATCGAACTGACCGACCACATCATCATCGGCGACCGGCTCGACTCCGCAAAAACCGGAGCGAAGGGGCACTACTCCTTCCGGGAGGCCGGTCTGCTGTAACCACGATTCACATACCGAAACAGAAAGGACACCATGTACACCATTCCGAAGGAAACCCTGACCAAAGTCCTCTCGGGGTTTCGAACACTGAAACTGACCAAGGCGAAACTGCCGGTCCTGCAATGCCTCAAGCTCGAGGTCAAAGGGCGCAGGGTCTGCTTCACGGGCAACAACCTCGACGAAGTTCTTCGCTGCGAGATCCAAAGCGGCAAAGCCTCCCTGGATAGCCGCCCGTTGCCGGTCCCGGTCTCCACGCTGCAGGAAGCGGTGAAAGCCGCCGACAAGAAGACCGACATCGTTATCGAACCGGGACGACTCCGGATCCAGGTCGGCGAGACCCAAATGGCCCGTTCCTTCGAAGAGATCGAGACTTCCGAGTTTCCTTCTTCGGGAGGCGACCGGTCCGACAGGGATCTGGTGCTGCAACCCGCAGTGATCGAGGCGATGGGAGAGGCAAGAATCGCCGCTTCCGACGATCCCGCCAAGTGGGTTCTGCAGGGCGTTCACCTTACCGGCTCCACGGTCGTCGCAACCAACGGGCGCAGGCTGTATGTTCGAACCCTCGAGCGCGCCGACCGGTTGAGCGGCCTGGGCGAGGAGGGAATCCTTTTTCCCAACGCGCCCGCTCTGAACTTGTTCAAACCCGACCGTACCGCCCGGTTGCAACTGATCCGGGATGCCGGAGAAAAGGACGCGGAACCGAGATACGGGCGAGCCATTCTGAGCCAGGGGGCCTGGAGTTGGTCGGGAAAACTGATCGAGGGCAAGTATCCCAACTGGCGGCAGGTTCTTCCGAAGGAGGGGAGTCTCGTCACCCGGATCACCTTCTCCGAAAAGGACGCGGGGAAGCTGAGGGAGGTTCTGCCGAAACTGCCCGAGTCCAAGGACAGTCACGCACCGATCGACCTGCGGGTCGAAGGAAACCGTGTCCATATTTCGGCAGGCGGCGGCGAGTCGGCAAACACCGTCACGGTCACCGGGAGCAAGGTCGCCGGGCCTACCGTAGCGATCCGCTTCAACCGCCGGTTCTTTGGCGACGCCCTCGCCCAGGGATTCCGGCAGATGGGAATCCGCGACGAGCTCTCACCGGTGCTCATGGAGGACAAGGAGCAGAAGCGCCTGCACCTCTGGATGCCACTGGCCCCGCCGGAACCGGTCAGGCAATCCGCATCCGGTAATCGAACCCACACCGAAGCCCCGGAAACCGAATCGCCCAAAGAGGCGGTGGCCGAAACCGGGGCCTCCTCAACCGAAGAAAGGAAACCCGAGCCCATGGCAGAAAGAACAACCGCCAACGGCACAACCCGCAAAGATCCGGACAATACTCGCAACGGTCACGGCACGGACCCCGCCGCCCGGGCGCAGGAAGCCGTCAACCGCCTGCGCGAGCTGCTCCGGGAACTCCAGGGAACCGTTCAACAGGTCAACTCGGCCCTCAAGGAAAACGTCCGGGAGCGCCGGAACCTGGAGAAGGAACACCAATCGCTCCGGCGAAACCTCAAAGGTCTCAAGTCCCTGGAATTATGACCAAAGCCCACCAACAAGCCCTGCGGCACCTGGCCGCGATCCGCAACCTGCGCGAAGAGGAGGTTCTCGAACAGCTCACAGAACGAGCCTTCGAGCGACCCGACGCGTTCCTCGACTGGAGTCCGGGAATGAGCGGTAACGGCAAAAGCGCCCTGACGCCCGTCCCGGTCGACGAGGAGAGTCCGAACCCGACACCGACACCGGTATAGCCAACCCCGTCGCAACGACACACCGAAAGCAACAAGGCCCGGTACGGCAATCACACGCCAACCGGGCCTTTTGTGTCGCCTCTGGAACCACGAGAGGCTTTACGCCCCCTTTTCCCCGCGCCCGTAACGCCTTGACCCGCTTCCCGGATCATGCTGATATAAGCCTCCCGGTGAAAGCTCCCCACACTCCCCT
>PWJM01000121.1 GCA_003560915.1 Syntrophomonadaceae bacterium | reverse complement strand
TTGATATCAGCCGTTTTGGATTTATCGGGGAACTATCCCTCAATGGAAATCTGAGGCCCTGCTCTGGGGTACTGCCCATGGCTATAGCGGCTAAAGAAGCGGGTATTCAAAACCTTGTAATTCCTCGGGCTAATGTGGCTGAGGCAGCTTTCATAAAAGACATTAATATTTTTTCCTTTGATGCCCTGCAGGAAGTGGCAGAGTTTCTTAAAGGGAAAAGCTTATGCCATCTAAAGAATCCTTTAATCAATAAAGGAAGATGCAGTTTCCCAAATACAATAGATTTTAAAGAAGTGCAGGGTCAGGATGCCCTGGTGGATTTTATTGTGGTGGCTGCTGCCGGTGGGCATAATATGATGATGATTGGGGCGCCGGGATGCGGGAAATCGATGATTGCCAAGCGGATACCAACCATACTGCCCGGCATGACCGAGGAAGAAGCCCTGGAGGTTACTAAAATCTACAGCGTGGCCGGTCTTTTAAAGGATAAAGGTTCCCTTATTAAACAAAGGCCTTTTCGTTCTCCTCATCACAATGCCTCTACTAACTCTCTTATTGGGGGAGGGAACAATGCTATTCCAGGAGAAATTTCTTTAGCCCACCATGGAGTTTTGTTTTTGGACGAGGTGGCTGAATTCAAAAAGAGTACTCTAGATGCACTGAGGCAGCCCATGGAAGACCGCCTGGTAACTATTTCTAGAGTTAAGTATACCAACACTTACCCCTGCAATTTTATGCTTATTTCTGCAATGAACCCCTGTCCCTGTGGATATTACGGGCAGGACCGGTGCCGCTGTACGGATTACGAGGTGTTAAAGTACAGGCAGAGAATTTCCGGGCCCATACAGGACCGCATGGATATACAAAAAAATGTGTCTCCGGTTAACATTATGGAACTATCCTCTCATATAACCGGGAGGTCTTCTGCAGAATTAAAGGAAACAGTAGAATTTACCAGGGGTATTCAAAATAAAAGGTTTAAAAACATCCCGAAAGTCAACTGTAACGCTCAAATGAATCCTTCTATGATAAAGGAGTTTTGTAAAATTGAAAATGAAGGTTTAGACCTTCTAAGGCTGGCTTATAAAAGATACAGCTACAGCGCCAGGTCTTATCATAAATTTTTAATAGTAGCCCGCACCTTTGCTGATATGGAAGGATCCGAAAAAATTCGCAAAAGAGATATTGCCACGGCATTAATGGCCAGGGATCTGGACAGGGAACAAATGGATCTTCTGGTAGTGTGAAGAGAGGAAAGAATGGATGGAGAAGTATCTGATCTGGCTCAGCCAGGTAAAAGGTATCGGGCCGATATTACAAAAAAAACTGCTGGAAGTCTTTGAAAGCCCTGAAGCGGTATATCATGCCCACAGGGCGGAACTGATGGCCGTGCAGGGGATAGGACCTGCTGCGGCAGATTCTATATTAAATTCGCTTTCTTTAGAAAAGGCGGATCGTATACTGGAGAAAGCAGAGAAGTTAAAAATTAAGATATTAAGTTGTTTTGATCCTATTTATCCTGAGCCTGTAAAAAAACTACCCCGTTCCCCCATTATCTTATACTATATTGGCAGTATTAAAAAAAACAGTATGGGGGTGTGCATAGTGGGTGCCAGACGCTGTACTGGTTATGGTAAAACCGTTACCCGGGAGGCTGCAGAGTTTTTAGCAGAGGAAGGAATTCCGGTTATCAGCGGCCTGGCCAAAGGTATTGACGGTTATGCTCATACCGCCTGTATTAAAAGCGGGGGTTACACCCTGGCCTTTGTGGCAGGGGGTGCAGATGTTTGTTATCCCAAAGAACATAGGGAACTGCGGGAGGCGGTTATCCAAAACGGAGCGGTAATATCACAATATCCTCCCAATACGCAGGCCAGGGCCAACCAATTTCCCGTTCGAAATTATTTGATGAGTGCCTGGTCACATAAAGTGCTGGTGGTAGAGGCGGGAGAAAAAAGCGGTTCACTGATAACGGTCAGGCTGGCAGTTGATCAGGGGAAACAGGTGCTGGCGGTGCCCAACAGTATTTACAGCAGGGAGAGCAGGGGGACAAACCGGCTGATTGCCAATGGAGCTGAAATTTATCTTGAGAAAAGACAGCTTCTTATCAATCATAAAAAGGGTTTTGTGCCACAGCTGGAAAATAAAAAGGAGTCAAACCATATAAAGAAAAATGTAAATTTAAATCTTAAAGTTAAAAAAACATGTTCCCCTATTGAGAAGAAGATATGGGAACTTATTGCCGAAAAACCGCAGCAAATCGAAAAATTTGCCCTTTTTGAAATCGTTCACTATTATAGAAATGCATATATTCATCTATCGCTTGGATCAAAGCTGGTTCACTAGTAGGCTTAACATCTATTTTCCTCTCACTGGTTATCGTCCTGGTGAAGCTCAGGTGGATTTCGGAAAAACAGATTTTTATAAAAATGATAACCGGCTAACCGGAAAATATCTTAATTTGAACTACTTAATGAATTTTCAAAAAGAAAAACGGGTATCAAATGATACCAAAAGTGTTGACCGGGGATAGCAAGGAGTGTTATAATCATGGAAGAGGGAAATGAGAAAAAAAGGATAGAATCAAAGTTTGAAGTACAGTCCTATCTTGACAACTTGAAATATGCATTAGAGAGTAGTTACGTAACTATTAATTTTCAGAAAAACAGGCAAGTCGATGAAAATCGATATAGGAAATACACAAATCGATATACAACGGCACAGCTCTTCCCAAATGATAACGAAGTAGAAGTATTGAAAAGAGAGCTGGCTTATTTGACTGTAGAAGAATATATTGAAACAGTAGAAGATACTCGTTTTTCCAAAAGGTCTGAAATGCGGGTCTTTGGGAGACAATACTCAAATGAAGATGTTTACATTAAAATAAGGGTAGAACTATTGAGCATAGAACATGCTAGTGGTGGCAGCTATGTTTTTGTAATGTCTTTTCATTTTTCGGATAAGGATTTTAATGAAACTGACTTTCCATATAGGAAAAGTGAGGTGAAAAAGAATG
>PWJM01000058.1 GCA_003560915.1 Syntrophomonadaceae bacterium | reverse complement strand
CCTCTGGTGGATGCTGCCTTTGTCAAGGGAATTAAAGATACTCTTCGAAATGGCCTCCAGGAGGCAGAAGAACTTCCCGAATTTACCTGTTTTGATTTTGTAAAAAATGAGGACGATATCAACCCAATGGCATGGAATCAGGCATTGGATGAGCTTATTGAGGGCACTGTGGTTACCCATATTAAGAAGCCAGCATGGAAAACCAAAGTGGAGCGAATGGCTAAGATGTTTAAAAGGGAACTGGAGATATTTACTCCTTGGGTTTATATGACAGAAACCATGCCCGAAGACATGTTGTCAGATGGTTTGTTGGTGGAGACAAATAAATTATTAGATATCCTAAAAACAAACGTATGTCTAAAAGATTTATTTGAATTTAACAAACGTGTGCTAATAAGAATTGACCAGTTATTAGAGGAAACAGAGAAAATGGAGGGAGCATCTTTTCAGGAGGGATTGGCCTGGCTTCATGAATTAAGAAACGTCGTAACAGAATCTAAGGAATCTTCTCTGGAATTTTTAGAACAGTATCATCAATTAATTGAGCGAATAGATGGCCTTTCACAAAACACCAAATTCACATTTTTGTATGATGAGAGAAGGCAGCTTTTTTCCATTGGTTACAGTATTGCTGACAATAAGCTGACAAATTCATATTATGATTTATTGGCATCAGAAGCCAGACAAACCAGTTATATAGCCATAGCAAGAGGAGAGGTTCCACCCAAGCATTGGTTTATGCTGGGGAGAGCTCTTACGGTGGTTGATCATTATAAGGGTCTCATTTCCTGGAGTGGAACCATGTTTGAGTATCTTATGCCGCTCCTTATCATGAGGAGCTATAGAAACACCCTGTTAGACGAAACCTACTCCTTTGCAATAAAAAGTCAGAAAAAGTATGGTAAGCAAAGAGGAATGCCCTGGGGGACTTCAGAGTCTTCTTATAATTTAATGGATATCAATCTTGATTATCAGTACAAAGCACTTGGAGTTCCCTGGCTTGGACTAAAAAGAGGTTTGATTGAAGATGCGGTAACTGCACCCTATGCCACCTTCTTAGCACTGATGGTAAGCCCCGGTGATGCGTATAAAAACATTCAATATTTAAAAGCGGAGGGCTTAGATGGGCCCTATGGTTATTACGAAGCAGCAGATTATACGCCGGAACGACTTGGTTCCCAGTCTGAAAGGGTAGTAATCAGAACTTTCATGGCGCATCATCAGGGTATGAGCTTATTGGCTTTGAATAACTATTTAAATAATAATACGATGCAAACTCGGTTCTCCAGGGATCCCTATGTGAAGGCAGCAAGGCTTCTTCTTCAGGAAAAAGTTCCTTTGAATGTGGTCTTTACCAAGGAGAACAAGGAAAAAGTAATACCCCGTCAAGGAATGGTCCATGGGGATAAGGTCGCGTATAGAAGATTTGCAGCGCCGGATTTTGATCTTCCCAAGGCCCATATTTTATCCAACGGCCTTTACTCTGTTATGATGACGGATAAAGGAACAGGTTACAGCAGGAGCAAAACTGTTGACATATCAAGATGGAGAGAAGACCCTATTTTAGATAACTATGGAATGTTCTTCTATATCAAAAAAATTGATAAAAATCAAAAATGGTCTGCTGCCTATGCTCCCCTGCAGGTTCTTCCAGACAATTATGAGGTGGTTTTTTCGCCAGATAAAGCCACCTATAGAAGGACAGACGGAGACATTGAAACCTTTACGGAAATTGCTGTTGCCTCGGGTGAAAATGCGGAAATTAGAAGAGTCAGGCTCAAAAACAATGGAACCACTCCCTGTGTTATAGAGGTGACCAGCTATTTTGAACCTGTTTTGGCTCCCCAGGAGTGTGACTTGGCCCATCCTGCCTTTAGTAATCTATTTGTGAGAACAGAATATAATTCTGAGTATAGAGCGCTATTGGCCAATCGGCGACCAAGAGGTTCAGCAGAAAAAGGAATGTGGATTGCAGAAATACCAGTGATTGATGGGGAAATGGTAGGGGAGATACAGTATGAAACGGACAGGATGAATTTTATTGGCAGAGGACACACGCTCAATAATCCGACAATTATTGAGCGGGATAAACCCCTATCTAACACAGTGGGGGCAGTGTTAGACCCAATATTCAGCTTGAGGGCAAGAGTCAGGATAGAACCAGGGAAGGCCGCCCGAATTTCCTTTGTAACCACAATGGCGGATAATAAAGAGTCAATTATGGAACTGGTGGAAAAATATTCAAAGGTAGAGGCATGTGATGCTGCATTTTGGCTGGCGATTACCAGAAGTCAGGTCGAGACAAAGTATCTAAATATTAAGGAATCACAGATGGAATTGTATCAAGAAATGATCTCTCATATCCTGTTTATCAGTCCTCTCAGGGTGCGGTACCAACAGCTTATCAAAGAAAATCGTATGGGGCAGTCATCTTTGTGGCCATTTGGAATTTCTGGAGATAGACCAATTATTCTTTTGATTCTCAATAATATAGAGGAAGTAGAAATTCTCTATGAGGTGCTTAAAGCTCATGAATACTGGCGGTTAAAAGATTTGAGGGTGGATTTGGTAATTCTTTGCAAGGAGGAGAATAGTTACACGAATCCGTTATTTTCGCTGATCAAAGAGGTTGTATATTCCAGTCAAACCCATGATGTTTTAAGTGCTTGCGGGGATGTGTTTATTTTGAATACAAATAATATGTTAGCCCAGGAGATTAATCTATTTTCTGCCACAGCCAGGATTATATTGAATGGCCAAAATGGCACCATGGAAGAACAGTTGAAAAATGCACCGGGTAAAGAACTTCCGCCATTAAGAGAAACTGTTGAAAAAGAGTCAAATGATGATCTGTTTACAGAATCTTGGAATGAGCCACTAGAACATCTGCCTTTCCCAGAGCCTGCAGCCGATGAGAAGGAACTTATCTACTTCAATGGTTTAGGGGGTTTTGACAGGGAGGGAAAGGAGTATGTCATAAGGCTTGAACAGGGTCAAGCAACTCCAGCACCTTGGGCCAATGTGATTGCCAATCGGGAATTTGGGTTTATGGTTACGGAGTCTGGCGGGGGATTTACCTGGAGCGAAAACAGCAGAGAAAACAAACTCTCCCCATGGTCAAATAATCCGGTCACTGACAATCCCGGAGAAATATTCTATTTAAGTGATAAATCGGGGAAACCATGGTCCATTACGCCCCTTCCCATACGAGAAGAGGAAGCTTACACTATCACACATGGGTTTGGGTATTCTGAATTTGAACATGTAAGCCATGGGATATCACAAAGTTTGGTGCAGTTTGTGCCCGTAGAAGGTACAGTTAAGATCAGTATTATAAGTTTGCGAAATAACACTCCCATGGCCAGAGATATAAACATAACCTATTATGTAAGTCCTGTTCTGGGAGTAAATACACAAGAAACTTCCATGCATCTGGTAAGCTCTCAAAGTAATGGAGGAACCTTAATCATTAAGAATCCCTATAATAGAGAATTTGCAGATCGGGTCTGCTTTATGGACACATCTATTAAAGAACGTTCTATAACGGGAGATCGAAAAGAGTTCTTTGGAAAGGGCAAAATAGAATCGCCAGAATCCTTAAAACGAAAGTATTTGTCTGGGACAGTCGGAGCAGGCTATGACCCTTGCGCTGCTATGCAGGTAGATATTGGAATGAAGGCCCATGAAACAAAGGAAATTGTTTTCGTATTTGGAATGGCTGGGAATTTGGAAAAAGTTCATGAATTAGTAGAAAAGTTTAATAGTGTACATGGGGCAAAGAAATCTTTAACTGATGTTAAGAAGTTTTGGCAAGATAAATTACAGATTATTCAAGTAAAAACGCCTGATGCAGCCATGAATATTATGCTGAACGGGTGGCTTATATATCAAACGATTTCCTGCAGAATGTGGGCAAGATCTGGTTTTTATCAAGCTGGCGGTGCCTTTGGATTCCGAGATCAGCTGCAGGATTGTTTAGCTATCGCCGCAATCTGGCCGCAAATTGCTAAGAAACAGATTTTAAAGCATGCCCGGCATCAGTTTGTGGAAGGCGATGTTTTACACTGGTGGCATGAACCCGCCGGAAAGGGTACCAGAACCCGGATTTCTGATGACTATTTGTGGTTACCCTATGTTACGGCAGAGTATATCAGGATTACAGGGGATTTTGATATTTTGCATAATAAGATTTCATTTTTGGAAGAGGATATTTTAAAAGATTATGAGGATGAGAGATATTGTCAGCCCAAAATTTCTAAAGAGATTTCTTCCCTTTATGATCATTGTATTCGGGCATTAGAAAACGGTTTGAAATTTGGCGAACGGGGACTGCCATTGATGGGCGGGGGAGACTGGAACGATGGGATGAACACGGTAGGGATTGAAGGAAAGGGTGAGAGTGTATGGCTGGGATGGTTTTTACACACAACTCTAGAAAAGTTTATTCCAATCTGCCAAGAAATGGGAGAAGTTGACAGGGCAGACTGTTATCTTGAGTTAAGTGGAAGAATCGTTAATGCCATTGAAGAAAATGCTTGGGATGGCAATTGGTACAAACGGGCCTTTTTTGACAATGGGGCACCTCTGGGTTCGATAAACAATAGGGAGTGCAAAATTGACTCCATAGCTCAAGCCTGGGCGGTGATTTCAGGTGCGGGGAATGATGAAAGGGCTGCAAGAGCGATGGATTCCCTTGAAGATTACCTGGTAATGAGGGATGACGGTTTGATAAAACTGTTGACCCCTCCTTTTGATGAGGGGGAGATGGAACCTGGATATATTAAAGGTTATCCTCCCGGGGTAAGAGAGAATGGTGGTCAGTACACCCATGCGGCTGCCTGGGTTGTTACAGCATTTGCCATGCTGGGTGATGGAGATAAAGCGTGGGAACTTTTTGGGATGTTGAACCCCATTAACCATACCCGTACTGACAGAGAGTATGCCACCTACAAAGTAGAGCCCTATGTAATGGCTGCTGATGTATATGGCGAGCATCCCCACATAGGACGAGGAGGATGGACCTGGTATACTGGGTCCGCAGGTTGGGTGTATCAGGCTGGCTTAGAAGATATCCTCGGATTCAGCAAAAATGGTGACCAACTAATTATAGAACCATGTATACCTAAGAACTGGACAGAGTATTCTGTGATATATCGATACGTAGAGACAACCTATGAAATCATTGTTAGAAATCCCAAAAGTCTCAATCAAGGGGTATCCAGTATATCTGTAGATGGAGAAAACCTGGAGGATAGTGTTATAAAGCTGTCAAATGATAAAAAAACACACTATATTGAGGTGCTTATGGGTTCCTGAGAAAAAGGATTTTGTGTAAAGTGATTGTCCCATTCCGGTGCTGAAGGCTGTGGAACAATTTTTTAGCTACGGCAGGCTTGCGGTTACAGGGTTCCTTTCCATGCTGCCGGTGGATCAGGGCATTGAACATTCGGCTGGAGCCTCCTTTGCCCCGAATCCTGCGTACTTCGATCCAGAGAATATATTTGGGAGATTAAAGGCGGGGTTTCTGGGCAATTCTCAGGGCTCCGCCTGTTTTGTCAGGGGGATGCTGTATAAAGGGGGTTTTTCTTTGAGCCAGTAAAATTTTATCATTGTAACACTTTAAGGAATTGTGGGGAACCTTATCAGAAAAAATTTCTTCTCGGGCAGGAATTGTTATTAAAACCTTTAATTATATTATTACCGAATGCTTAAAGTTTGAAAGGATAAAAGTGCGTTTATGCACTTTAAGAGAGGGGAATTTGGAAATGGATATTACTGTATCAGATATTATGTGCACTGAAGTTATCAGTATTGCGCCTGATGCCAGCATTGAAGAGGCGGTTAAAACCCTGGCAAAAAATCATATCAGCGGGCTTCCGGTAGTGGATGAAGAGAGTAAAGTAGTAGGGATAATATCAGAAAGAAATGTCATAGATTTTTCCAGCAAACTGAATGTAGTCGCCCTGGTTGGTTTTTCAGGCTGGGTTTCCCCCCAGGCAGATGTTTCATTTGAAGCATTTTCAAGGACCAGAGTAGAAGATGTCATGTCTAAAAAGGTAGTTACAGCAAAAAGCAGCGCTTCAGGAGAGGAAATAGCCAGATTAATGAAAAAAAGAAAAATAAATCGTATTCCCGTAGTGGATGACAATGGAAAGCTTATAGGCATTGTAACCCGGGGTGACCTGGTGAATTATCTGGCATCAAAAAACTAAGAAAATAATACATGCGCGGTCACGGTTTGGCAGCTCACGTGTTGTAAATCTTTTTTGAACAAAGCGCCCTGTATTTGCAGGGCGCTTAGACATACGAAACTTCACGCTGACAACATTACCTCCCGAATGATATAATGGAAAAAACATCTACCATGTATGTAAAGGTTATATTAAACCTGTAAAACATTCACTGACAAAGTTTTAGCAAAGGGGGCATAGTCCAATGGCAGGTAAAAATCAAAGTTCAGGTTTCGAAGAGAAAAAGCTGTATACGGGTGAAATACATATAAATTATGCCGCAGGCCCCAATAATGGCCCTCCACTGGTTTTAATTCCGGGCCAGACAATTTCCTGGGAAAATTATAAAATGGTGTTGGAACCCCTTTCAAAAAGTTTTCATGTATTTGCCGTTGATGTCAGGGGACATGGAAAGTCTGAATGGACCCCCGGTAACTATTCCTTTGAAACCATTGGGGAAGATATGGCTGCTTTTTTAGAAAAGGCTGTGAAGCGTCCTGCCTTTATATCGGGGAACTCGTCAGGGGGGCTGATTGCTCTCTGGCTGGCAGCCAACAGGCCTGAATATATTCAGGGAATCATTTTGGAAGACCCTCCACTGTTCTCTGCAGAATGGCCCAGGATAAAGGATGAACATGTCTATCAGGTTCTCGCGGACCTTGTAGAGGTAATAGAAACCATGAACCAGTTGGGGGATGTCAGGTCCTTAAGTGAAGCTCTGCAAAAAATTGAACGTCCCATAGAAGGCAGTAGTAAAACCAAAAGGTTCCCCGGGTGGCTGACCAGAATGATTGCGCGAATCATCAGAAAGCACCAGAGGAAAGGGAAAAGGGGGAATATTTCAAGCCCATACCTGCCCAAAAAGGTTAACCAGCTTTTAGAGATATTAACTACTTTTGATTCTGATTTTGCAAAAGCCTGGGTGGACGGCCGCATATACCAGGGGTTGAATCATGAAGACGCTCTTACCAGGTCGAAATGTCCTGCCGTTCTATTACATGCCAGCTGGTTCAGGCACGAAAAATTCGGCCTGGTTGGGGCAATGGATGATGAAGATGTTAAAAAGGCATTATCTCTCATGCCCCAATGTATTTATAAAAAAATAGACTCTCCGCATGTTATTCATACTGCAAAACCAGATGTCTTCGTTCAGGAAATAGAACAATTTACAAAGGCAGTGTTAAATCAATCTTGATTTAACAGGTAAAACAGGGGGTGAGACCTTGGGATAGACCAAATGTTTGCCTGGAGTGTGCTGCTGGTTGCACTTCTCTTCATTGCTTCAGGGCGTTTCCGTATTGAGCTTGCTGCATTAGGCGCCCTTTTAATTCTGGGAATATCCGGTATTGCGCCGGTTGACATTGTTTTCTCAGGTTTTGGGAATTCTGCACTGGCAACTATCATCGCAGTTTTTCTGGTTAGCCAGGGGATCATTGACTCCGGCCTGATGCGGGGTTTGGGACAGGCCCTGGCCCGGCGTTTTCTCGGCCTTCGGGGCCAGGTTCTCAGCCTGGCATTGGCAGGAGCACTTCTTTCTGCCTTTATGAACAACGTGGGGGCGGTGGGACTTTTACTGCCCACGGCTGTACGCATGGCGGGGCGTTTTGGCTGTCGTTCCGGAAGCTTCGGCCTACCCCTGGCTGTGGCTTCCCTGCTGGGGGGTACGCTTACACTCATTGGAAGCGCACCCAACATCATTGTTGCTTCGTACATGTTCTCCACCACGGGACAGTCCTTTAAAATGTTCGATTTTGCCCCCCATGGACTGGCCATGATAGGTATTGCCCTTTTGTTATGGTACATATGTAAAAGCTGCGGCCTGGATCCGGGTGCCTCCGGCGGGGCTGTTGACGGAGGGACAGAAGCAGAGGCTCACGACCTCCCTGAAAAGGAATTGACCCATGCCCCTGCAGAGGAAATCATACCCTTTGCTCCCCTGGCACCAGGGAAGCGCCGGTTCACCTTTGTTGTTATCCTTGCAGCTGTGCTGGCTGTAAGCCTGGATCTGGTACACCCGGCGCTGGGTTTCGGAGGAGCGGCTTTTCTCCTTATATTATTTGGAGTGCTGAAACTTCCGGAGGCATATGAGAGTGTAGACCTTAAGATAGTTTTTTTCCTCGGCGCCATGCTGGGCATAGGGAGGATTTTGGAATACACAGGATCCCTGGAGCTATTATCAGACTTTTTTGCCCATTTTGCCGCAGGTTTTTCTCCCTTCTGGCTGGTGGTGCTGCTGGTGTTTGTATCCTCTGCCCTCTCTAACGCCATCAATAACGCAGCAGCTGCCGTGTTCATGGCCCCGCTGGCTGCCGGTTTAGCAGCGGCAAACAACCTGGAGACAGGGGCAGCACTGATGGCGGTAGCAGCCGGTTCCAACATGACTCTGCTCCTTCCTACCCACCAGGCTGTCCTCATGGTAATGAGCAGGGCACCTTTTGCCGTCCCTTCCTTTCTGAAGGCCGGCCTGGTTTTAACCTTCTGCTGCGGCCTGGCGGCGGCGGCGACAATATTTTTCGTTTGGCAGTAGCATTAACAAAAAAATTTAAAGGAGGTATTGTTATATGAAGATTGCACAAATCTATACTCCGGGCATTGCACAGTGCTCTTATGTTGTGGGCAGCGGTAAAGAATGCGCGGTGGTGGACCCGGTTCGTAACATCGAACCCTACCTGGAAAAGGCGAAAGAATTTGATATGGTAATTACTGCGATTTTAGAGACCCATCTTCATGCCGACTTCATTTCAGGCCACATGGAACTGGTGAAAAAAACCGGGGCAAAAATCTATGCTCCTCGGATTGCCAACTGTACCTTTGAACATTATGCCCTGGAGGACGAAGAAGAGTTTGCCCTGGGACAGCTGCGTTTCAAGCTCCTGGAAACTCCCGGACATACCCCCGACTGTTCCATCTACCTGGTAACAGACATGGAAAGGGGCGAAAGCCCGGTACTGGCTTTTACCGGAGATACGCTGCTGGTAGGTGATGTGGGCCGCCCTGACCTTTTCCCCAATCAGGAGGAGGAGCTGGCTGAGAAACTGTTTCACAGCCTCAACCGATTAAAAGGGCTGGAGGACCATGTGGAAATTTACCCGGCCCACGGGATGGGCTCCTTGTGCGGGCGTGCTCTCTCTGCCAAGTTGTCTACCACATTAGGATTTGAGCGCCGCTATAATTACGCTCTGCAGCACTCTGAGCTGGAGGCCTTTAAAAAGGACCTGCTGACGGACATGCCCGCTGCCCCTGACCACTTTGCCCGCTGTTCAGAAATTAACCGGGTCGGCCCCGCCCTGCTGAAGGGACTGCAGGCATTCGGTCCCTTGAAGGAAGCGGAGGTGGCGGAAGAATTAGAAAAAGGGAAAACCGTCATTGACACCCGCCCCTACCACTCCTTTTCTGCTGCTCACATTCCTGGCTCTTACAGTATCAGTCATCACGGGAACCTGGCTACTTTTGCCGGTTGGGTCATTCCTCCCGAGTCTGAGTTGATTCTGGTACTGGAGCGGGAAGGAGACCTGGAAAAAGTGAAAAAAGCCCTCTACAATGTGGGGCTGGACCGGATTTCCGGCTACCTGGAGGGAGCCATGGAGAGCTGGGTTAACGGTGGGCTGCCGGTGGAAAATATCGAAATTATTTCTGTGCACCGGCTGCGGGAATGGTTAGAAAAAGAATCTCCCCTGGTCCTGGATAACCGGGCGAAAGAAGAATGGAAAAAGGGACACATTGCCGGGACCCTTTTGGCTCCTGCCCCCGATGTTCGGCACCTTTACAGCCAGTGGGATGTAAACGAACCGGTGGTGGTTTTCTGCAATACCAGCAATCGCTCCATGACAGCGGCCAGCATTTTAAAACAAAAGGGATTTAAGAGGGTAATCAATGCGGCAGGAGGTTCCACCGCATGGTCTGCTGCCGGCTACCCCATGCAGACAGGGGATGATGAAGCATGATAACAGCCCTGGCAAACTTTATTTTCGTTGAACCCTGGCCTTTCTGGACGGGAGGGCTGGTCATCGGGCTGCTGGTACCCCTTCTTTACTATTATCACAACACTGCCCTGGGGGTTTCCACCGGTTACGGCAACCTGGTAAAAATAATTTTGCCTTCCCGACAGCTTCAGTGGATTAAATCCGAATTTTCCGAGACCTGGAGCTGGCGAATCTATTTTATTGCCGGCATCATCCTGGGTGGATTTATTTCCGCAAGGTTGGCCGGCAGGCCTCTCATCATTCCGGAAATGGGGCAGTTTACTATAATCGTGGGTTGGCCTGCACTGCTTAACGCCCTTTACTTTTTTGCCGGGGGAACGCTGCTGGGCCTGGGAGCCCGTATTGCCGGCGGGTGCACTTCCGGCCACAGCATTCACGGCATTGCCAATCTTCACCTGTCCAGTATAATTGTTACGGTGCTTTTTCTGGCGGGGGGAGCCGCAGCGGCAAACATTGTCCGGGCGCTTTTCATGGGAGGTGGTATCTGATGGGTAAAAAAACAGGTATATTTGGGTTTGGTATCCTTTTTGGTTTCGCCTTAAGCCGGGTCGGCGCCTCCGAGTTTGATCTCATCTTTAACATGTTTACCGGTACCGACTTTAAGCTGGCATGGGTAATGCTGACGGCCATCCTGGTGGGATTTCTGGGAATGAGACTGCTGCAGGCTAAAAGGATGACCACCCGCAGCGGACAGCCTATAAAAATCAGCCACAAAAAGCTGGGCCGCTTCAGCCTTTTGGGAGCAGTCCTCTTCGGCATCGGCTGGGGTATGGCCGGCGCCTGCCCCGGAACAGTCCTGGCCCAGCTGGGAGAGGGAAAGATATATGCCCTGTTCACTTTTTCCGGCATGATTTTTGGCACTTACATATATGCCAGGCTCAAGGAAAACACAACGGAACTTTAAATCAGTACACAGGCTGAAGGAGAAAAAATGTTATCTAAACAGGTATGCGTTTTGTTGATGTGTATAATGCTTTTGTTTATTACAGGCTGCGTAGATGTTGATATTGAACTTACCATTCATAAAGACGGCAGCGGTGAAATAATGTACCGCATCGCCATGGACCCTTTGCTGTACAGATTCTTAACCGAAAGTGATTCTGACCCTCTGGAGAATTTCATAAAAGAGGCAGAAGTTGAGGGTTTTTTGGTGACTGTGTTTCGCGGCGAAACAACAGGGGTGGAGGCTCGAAAAGTCATTGAAAACATGGGTGAAGGCAGCGGCCTATATCTTTTAAACGATGAATTTGATATGGACCAACTAGTTGTTAATAAAGGATTGTTTAAAAACCAGATTATTTTTGATACAGAGTTAGACTTGACAGTGCTGGAAAGAGAATTTGCCGGCGATTTTGAACAATTGCTGGGAGAGAGAATGCTCCAAAACATGCGGTTTGATTTTACACTAAACCTGCCGGTTAAGCCGGTAAAGCATAATGCATCCATAACCGAAAATGATGGAAGAACATTAATATGGAATTTAACCCCCGGGGATAAAAACCCCATATATATGGAAATAGAGGTATTAAATATACAAAATATATTGATCCTGGCAGGGGCTTTCATTTTGTCAGTAATTGTGATTGCCGTTGTTTTCAAAGCAAGGAAACCTGAGAAATAAGGGCCAGTTATTACTGCATCGCAGCGGAAGTTTTAGAGATTGACGAATTAAAAGAATCATTGGACAGGGCAAAAAAAGAGTCTGAGGGATTGAAGAT
>PWJM01000057.1 GCA_003560915.1 Syntrophomonadaceae bacterium | reverse complement strand
TTGAAGTTTTTTATCACTCATTATTCTTCCCCTCTCCCTGCTTCTGTTCCTGCTCTTTTTTTACTCCATTACTGTTGTTTTCAAAAGAAAGCAGAATCCCATCAACCCGGGTAGGGGTTACCTTTCCATCCACATAATCGTCTACCACGACCACCGGGGCAATAGCGCAGCAGCCCACACAGGCCACCCGCTCCAGGCTGAATTTACGGTCCAGGGTGGTTTCCCCCTCTTCAATTTCCAGACGGCGCTCAAAAGAATTCAGTATAATCTGCCCTCCAATCATGTGACAGGCAGTACCCAGGCATACTTTAATTTGATGATCCCCAGGGGGATTCAGGCGCAGTTGATTATAGAAAGTAACAATGCTGTAAACCGAAATGGCCGGAACCTCCAGGGCATCAGCAATTTTCTCCATGGCTAACTCGGGAACATATCCCAGCTTATTTTGGACTTCCTGCAGCATCGGTACAAGATTTTCACAGTGGTGACTGTGCTGCCCCAGTATTTCAGAAACCTGGGTTTTGATGACTTCCTTTTCCCCTTCTAACAATTCCAAGCCAAACATTCCCTTCTATTGACAGATAATTTACTTTTTTCATTATAACACAGCTTTGAAGCTTATTATCAGAAAATTTAATAACCTGAAGCTCTAACGTGTTTAATTTCGACAAACATATTAATTTTCCTTCGTACTATACGTAATTTAAGCATTTTAAAACCTTTTGGCCTTTGCCTTTGGATTCAAAAATCTGTTCAACATAGATTTCAATCAGCTCCCAATATCAACGTTACTCAGAAATAGTTAAAATATTATCATTACGACTTTCAGAAGGAAAACCGGATGTTCTTATAGAAATAGTCGAATCAAGAAATAATAAACACAGAAACAAAGGAGGCTTACTAAATGGAACGCAGATATGATATAGAAGGATCCGAAGCAATTGATAAAGAAGTGCTGGAGGTTATTGATTATGAATACAAGGGAACTGATTCCATTGTCGAGATTTCTACCTCAGAATTTACTTCCGTATGTCCCTGGTCAGGCCTGCCGGATTTTGGTGAAATAATTATTGAGTATATCCCTCAAAAATACCTCATTGAATTAAAATCCTTGAAATTTTATCTCCTATCCTACAGAAATGTAGGAATCCTTCAGGAACATGCCGCAAATCAAATTTTAAAAGATCTGGTAAAAACATGTGACCCTATAAAAATGAAGATAACCGGTTTATTCAGTCTGCGGGGAGGGCTAAAAACAAAAGTTTCAGTGGAATACCAAAAAGATTAAATGATATATAATTAAAGCCCGGGAAATTATCCCGGGCTTATTTTAATGAAGATATTTTAAATACCATCAACAAAATCCCCAATTACCGCATACTGAAATTTAACTCCTGAAAATGCTTTAATGGAAGCCACAATGGCGTAAATCACAGCTGCTAAATACAGCAGGCCCAACAGGCCCCCCGTGCTGAATCCTGTATTGAATGGAAACATCCAGTGATTTCTCATCAACATTCCACCAACAAACCTGCCTACGAAGAAAATATTTAACACACTAAATAATATCAATACAGAAATTTGATACCCTAACGCCTGTTTGGCATGGTCCCCCACAAAACTGGACTTATCCTTTTGGGTTAAATAGATAATTAATACTCCAATAGCACCCACCCAGTTTAGAAGTATCCCCAGGTGAGCAATCCCGCTTAAAATCTTATCTTCGCTGGGTTTTGACATACATTGTCACTCCTTCCTATTTTTCAGGTTATTTCTACAAAAGATTGGCAATATCCTTTAAAATTGGCAGTTAAAAATCCCAGCCTTCTTCACCTAGAAGGGGCACAAAACGGCACTCTCCTAAGCTTTTTTTGATCTTCTCACCCTGGACTGTTTTTTTCAATTGTAAAAGATTTTGAAAAAACCTGTCTCCTACGGGAATCACCATCCGGCCCTTGGATGCCAGCTGCTCCCATAGGGAGGGAGGTATTTGTGGGCTGGCTGCCGTTACCATAATGGCATCATAAGGAAAGTTTTGCTTCCATCCTTTGGTGCCGTCCCCCACTTTAATAAAGACATTATCATAACCCAGGCTTTTAAGTTTTAGTTCTGCCGCCTCGGCCAGTTCAGGCACTTTTTCAACACTGTAAACCTGATGGGCCAGTTGAGCCAATATGGCAGTCTGATACCCTGAACCGGTGCCGATTTCCATTATCCGGTCAGTTTTTTGTATCTCCAGAGCCTCTGTCATCAGTGCTACGATAAACGGCTGAGAAATCGTTTGACCGTAACCAATGGGAAGAGGGCCATCTACGTAGGCGTATTCGTCGTCCTCAGGCCGGACAAATATATGCCTGGGAACCTTACGGAAAGCATTCAGAACCTTGTCATCTTTAATTCCCCGGGATATCAATTGTTTTGCTATCATTTTCTCTGTTTGTTCCTGGCTTATCAGAAATCCCTCCTTAAAAAAATAGAAAAGCGCCCGAAGCACTTTCCCAACAGAAAGACTTTTTACCTGTAGGTAATGGTATCTTTATAAGCATTTACCAGCAGCTGCTTTTGTATCTCTGCAATTTCTTGTGCTGTAAATTTTTTATTGTGGTTCATATCTAAAAAATGCTTATAATATGAGAAAAACTGTTCCATAACTTGGTAGTTATTTTCCCTCACTACTTTGGGGTTATACTCCACCTGTGCTCTTTCTAAATATTGTTCCGCTAGATAGCATCCATCGAAATAGTTAAACTCATTAAACCTGAGTTTACTCTTTCTCGGTATTACCGGCTTAACTGACTGAATATACCAGGTAAGATCCTGTTCTAATCCCAGTTTTATTTTGAGTTCTTTATTGAGCTCGGAAGTATTTCTGAGCTCATTAATAACATCATCCAATTCACTGTCATTTTCACGATAATAAGACATGGGTTTTGGAAGATTCAAGAACACAAATGTATCAGAACGAGGATCTGTCTTTTCATTCGAAACCTGGATTTTCACCCGTTTCACCATGACTCCCTCCATCTGATTCCCCTCCAAAGAAATAAATATTTTCCTTATATAGTTTCCTTTATTATATTTATATTATTTCTTCGAAGAAAGAATGTTTTCCTTCTATTATTATAAACAATATTTGTAAAAAAACTTTAACCATTTATTATTAAATTGTAACTACTACTATTATTTCATGTTTCTTAAAACTATAATTCAAATAAAACAAGGTGAAGGAATATCTTTTAACGACACCAGTTGAGCAGAGTCTCCATGCTCCATTCCCTCAGCATAATATTGTTTTTTTCCAAAAATCCAGGAACCGCAAAGGATTCATCGGACAGTTTCATGGCTAAAACTTTCTTTCCCTGTCTCAGGGCCTCCTCTACTTCCCATTGAACCCAATGGGGGTTATCCGTTACCCTTTCCGTAATAAAACATATCACCACATCAGATTGGCAAATCTTTTGCCTCAGGCAGGAGCGAATATATTTATTGTTTTGGGGGTTACAGGGAATTTTTAAGGAAAGGTCATAAAATTTTGCCTCAACTTTAATATCACCTAACTTGGTGCGAAATCGGTTCACCAAATGGAAATCTCCGGTTTCGAAGGAAAAATATACTGTCCTTTTCATCAATTAAAACCCTTTAGGGACAGAATAAGACTGCTGTTAAAAAAGTACAGGTACATCCCGGTTACTTTTACTTTCCATATATTTTCTGCCGCCTTACCATACTGCTCCAACTGATAGCGATACTTCTTAATTAACTCATCCCGGGTCAGTCTGGAAGTATCATCGCTTTTATAATCAATAATCACCAGCCCCTCCTTTTCCTCTAAAATACAGTCTATTACTCCCTGGATAATTAAACGATCGTCTTTATGGAACGATTTTTTTAAAATTACTTCTTCCCCCTTATGGTTGGCCAAGATTTCCTCAGGTGGTACCGACAGAGTAAAAGGCACTTCCCGAAATACTGACCTGGCTTCTTTCATTCTTTCCCCCAGGGGACTTAAGAAAAATTTTAATATTTCTTCCGTATTAATACTCTCTTTTTCTAGATCCCTTAACAATCCCTGCTCCACCATCTGTGCCAACTGTTCATCTATGGACTCTTTGGAAAAGGGAAACTTCAGGTCAATCTTCTGCATAACGATATGATAAGCGGTCCCCCTTTCTGCACGGGTTAGGCCCTTCTCTTTTGATGAGGAAAATTCGTGCAGCAAATTGGACTTTTGCCGTAATAGATCCTGCATCCAAAAATCATCCTCCACAGGTTCCCAACTTCGGCTTTTCAGCTCCGATACAGACATTTTTGCAGGCTGAAGAGTAGAGCTAAGGTAAGGATAGCTCCAGGAAAGGTTTCTTGCAATCGCTTCTGCTCTCTCTTCCACCAGGGGAACAGGTTCTAACATTTTTATCTTTTCCACCCATTCATCTTGTTCACAACGTTGTACCTCCTGAGCAGCCCTGTCCTCTTGATTTGCACACAATTCTGCACTGCTCAATATGGTAATCTTCCATTTTGTAGACGCATCTCCTCCACCGCAGGCCACAGTGCCAGGATGAGTTAATACTTCCCCTGGCACCTCTTCAGCTTGAGGGCATAATATCGATGGGCCAATCCAGTCCAGGTATCTTTTTGCTGAAGCTCTGGCATAGCTGGAAATAGTATTGGGTTCCAGGTCATTGCTTTTCATCATATAATTACTCCATTGATCCACTTCCTGTAAATAATTATTAACAGACCCCACCATAATCAGTTTGTCTTCTGCCCGTGTCACAGCCACGTAAAGAATACGCATCTCTTCGGAAAGCATCTCCAAAGCCAAACGTTTTTTTACAGCCAGTTGAGGAAGCGTAGGATAAATTATCCTGCTATCCATATTAATCCTTTTAGGGCCAAATCCTAAGTTTTTATGCAGCAGGAAATCCCCCTGCAGATCCCTCCGGTTAAACTGCCTGCCCAGACCAGCCAGGAAGACCACCGGAAATTCCAGGCCTTTGCTTTTATGAATCGTCATAATTCTAACCACGTTTTCCTGCTCTCCCAGTGCTGGAGCTGTCCCTAAATCGCCCCCTAAATCCTTTAATTTCTCAATAAAACGAAGAAACCTAAACAGCCCCCTGAAAGAAGTGGATTCATACTGACGGGCCCGGTCATATAGAGCCCGGAGGTTAGCCTGCCTCTGCCGTCCCCTTTCTATCCCTCCCACCAGGTCATAATACCCTGTCTCCTGGTATATATGCCAAATCAGTTCCCCTAACTCTCCCCTGTGGACAAAGGACTGCCATTTTTTTAAACGCTGCAAAAATGTTTCTATCTTGTTTATGAAGGAAAAATCCTCAAAAAGCGTAAAACCTTTGAGGGCATCATAAAAGGAATCTCGTTTATTTTCTGCTCTGATGATAGCCATTTCCTCTGCAGACAGCCCTACCAGTGGAGACCGGAGCACTGATGCCAGAGGAATATCCTGGTATGGGTTGTCCACCACCCTGAGAAGAGAAACTATAACTTCCACTTCTGCTGCATCAAAATACCCTGACCCCTGCTCCGCATAGGCAGGAATCTCCTGTTTCTGAAGTTCCTCCATGATGGTTGAAGTCCAGTTGGGAGCAGAACGCAGCAAAATTACCATATCCCTGTAGGTAACGAGGCGCCATATTTTTTGTTTTTTACAGTAAATTTGAAAAGGAGGCTTACCCTTCTGACCGGTAAACTCTTTTATTTTTTCTGCAATATAACGGGCCTCTAAAAGAGCGCTTTCTGTTTCTTCCGCTGCCAGAAAATGCTCCGTCTCACTTTCTTCCTTCTGCTCTTCTCCCTCTTCTTTCTCATCACGGTACACGGCTTTTACAGGTCCGTTTCTTATAGAGTTTTCATAAGATGAAGCGCTTTCCTGTTGTTCCCTTCGGGAAATGATTACAATTTCTGGGAGAAAAGGGCTTCCGCTGCTGCCCCCTCTTTCCTCTTCATTTTGCAATGGTAGAGAAGACAATTTTCCACAGGTAAGCTCTGCAGTCTGATCATAAATAATCTCTCCCACTGCTTCATCCATAATCTTCCTAAATAAAAAATTAACTCCCTCTAAAACTTCCGGTCGGCTGCGAAAATTTTTATTCAATACAATAGTTTTCCCAGAGCTCAGGTTCTGTTTGTAACGGGTCAGTTTATTAAGAAAAAGCTCCGGTTCCGCTAATCGAAACCGATAGATGCTCTGCTTTACATCCCCTACCATAAACAAGTTTGGTGCTGTTCCCTGTCCCTGTTCCATTCCCGCTGCCTCTCCCTGGATCTGTCCCTGTACTCTCCCTTTTGATTTTCCCTGTCCCCGGGAAACCAATCCAATGATAGCTTCCTGAACCATATTTATATCCTGATACTCATCTACCATCACATGATTAAACCTGCTCTGATAATAAAGAGCCGCTTCAGAAGGTATAATTTTCCCGGTACCCGTATCCAGCGTCCCCAGAATCTTCAGAGTATAATGTTCCAGGTCAGAAAAATCTACCAGGCCTTTCTCTTTTTTAACCAGGGAATATTTCTCTTCAAAAGAATTAACCAGATCTACCAGTGCCTCTATAAGGGGAGACATTTCTTTTATTTCCTGGGCATAATCCTCCAGGGATTGCTGGAATAATTCCTCATGCATTCTCTTTACGTTTTTTTTGACCTTATCCCTGAGGTTCTGTGCTTTAGCCTTTAAGCTTTCTTCATAATCCTCTCCTTTACAGATTTTTAACCTTTCAAAGCTGCACTCATTAACAGCCCGGGCAAGCTCCTCCCAGGAGGCCCCAGAAGCCAGGCATTTTCCCAGCATCTCTTTTTCCTTTATAAAATTATTAAGGTACGGAACAGGCCCCCCAGGCTGACTGCAGAGGACCTCCGCCTGGGATAGCTGCTGTATCATTCCTTCCAACTCCAGTAAACAGTCCTTCAATAAAATTTCAACCCAGGGGGTTTGTTCCAGCATATCATCATCTCTTATCCGAAAGCTATCCGCTTTCTCCCGAAGCCACTCCCGGGGCTGGGGGTGACTTCGGGAAAAATCATACAGCTTAAACACCAGGTTTTTAAGGACGTCGTCTCCCCTTTCACTGCTGCAGGACTCCACCAGTTGATAAAAAGAGCTGGTTTCTTCCTGGTCCAGGTAATAGCTTTCCAATACCTCCTCCAACACCTCCTGTCGCAGAAGCTCTCCCTCTGTTTGATCAACTACCCGAAAAGTGGGATCCAGGTCCAGTAGATAGTAATACTGTTTTAGTACCTCCATACAAAAGGAATGGATTGTACATATGGAAGCCCGGTTGAGAAGTATCTGCTGACGTCGAAGGTGAGTTGATTCAGGCCTGGATCTGCTTACATCCAGCAGTGCCTTGTAAATACGGTGCTTCATTTCCGCTGCTGCGGCATTGGTAAAAGTAACTACCAGAAATCCGTCCATTTCTTCAGGATTTTCCAAATCCGTTGTAAAACGAATAATCCTTTCAACTAATACCCGGGTCTTGCCTGAACCGGCGCCTGCGGACACAAGAACATTGCTGCCCCTCCAGTCAATCGCCAGCCGCTGTTCCAATGTCCAATCATTCTCGCCTTTATTCTTACTGTGCCGTCCCATCTAAACTTCCTCCTTCCCGGGAACTTGTTCTTTAAAAAACAGCATCTGCTTTAATTCTTCCTCCGGCCACTCTTTCAGGGTTTCAAAACAATTTTCCTCCAGCATCGGTTCAAACTGGCAGACTGCTTTATAACTGCAGTAGCTGCAGGCATTTTTCTTTCCCATACGATACGGATTAATATCTAACCGCCCCTGGGTAATATGACCGGCTATTTCCTCTATTTTACTCCGAACATGCTGCTGCAGTATTTTTAAAAAAGATTCTTCTACCAGTTTTGAATTTTTATGAAATCCGCCTTTTTGTTTTACGGCAACGGGAATAATATCAGAATCCCCTGATTCTTTCAACCTTTCATCCATAAGCGTAACGGCTTCCAGGTCGGCAAGCACCCTGCCCTTCATTCTGTAACTCCGATTAATCCTTTTCTCGATCTCTCGGGGATGTAAGATTTTAGCTGTCCTGATCAGGGGGGCGTGAACGTAAAAGTACAGTATCCCGGCGGGCCGTACCTCTTGCCCCAACCATTCCCGGGCATGGGTAATAACCACGTCCATATATACCATAAGCTGCAGGGCAAGGCCGTGATATATTTCAGCCAAATTTATTTCAGGCCGGCCTGATTTGTAATCAATGATTCTCACATAAGCACTGCCGTCCTTACCTCTGGCCAGGTCAACCCGATCTATTCTCCCCGTCATTTCCACTTGAAAACCATCGGGAAGTCTAAAAACCATGGGAGGGAGTTCTCCACTTGCTCCAAAGGAGAGTTCCAGCCCCACGGGGGCAAATCCGCTTCTTTGGGCATGTTTCCCCAGGATTACCGCGGTCCTTCCCAGGGTATCCTTCAATTTATTCATAATAAAGCGGTATCGGGCAGTGCTGAAGAGTTCCTCTTTTTGTAAACGAGGGGCCAGCCTCTCTATTTCCTTCTCCGCAAGTTGAAAACATTCTTCTCCTGAGAGTTCTCCCCAGTTTAACCCTGTGTCCTCAATACGGCGGGCAAAACTAAGCAGTGCCGCATGGAATAACCGCCCAATATCTGGAACCTCCAGACGATATATCTTTCTCTCTCTTAACTTCAGGCCGTATTGCACAAAATGAGCAAAGGGACAGGACCGGTATTTTTCCAGGCGGGAAATGCTAACTTTGAGCGGATTCCCATAGAGGTCACGGCTGATTTCTCTGCCCAGGCACTTTTCCTCATTTTTATAAAACAATCCATATAGTACTTGTTGGGCCTGCCTCCTCCATTCCTCATCACCAATGAACCAATGATATATTTCCCACCAAAACGGTTGTATGTTTTTCCCCTTCTTCCATCGACTTAACTGTGCGGCAAGGGAGTTCAGGGCCTTTCGGGGATGCACGGTATGTAATTGAACCAGGCCATCATTGGTAGAACTTTCTTCTGGCAGAGAATTATTTTCTTCCTTTATAAGGATATTTTCTGTTTCAGTAATTTCCATCATATCAGGGAATATTTCTTTTATTTGCCCTATTACCGGAGAGGGAGGCAGGGCATTCCCTTCCTGGTCAGCCAGGGAATAGCTTACCCATAAAGCTTCCGAAGCCCGGGTTAAAACTGTATAGGTCAAAAACTGCTTATCAAAAAGCCTTCTAAGACTCCCGGGGGCCAGTTCCAACCCGCAGCCAATCAGTGATTCCCTTTCCTGTTCCGTTATGATCCCATTTTCTTTCGGACGGGCAGGTATGTTCCCCTCATTTGCTCCAGGGATAAAGGTAACCTTGATATTTCCAGGCCGGGTCCTTTCCAGGTCACCTACCAGTACCTGATCCACAGCAGGAGGTACCAATCCCAGACGCATCCCTTCAACCCCGGATTCTAAAACTTTACTAAAAATGACTGGAGTCAGCTTGTCTTCCACCATAATTTCTGTCATTTGATCCAAAAGCCCCAAAAACCCTTTGAACACCTGTACGTGTTCCCGGGCCTTATCAAGGGTTCCCTCTTCCACAGCTCTTTGACTCCAAATCTCCATTCGCTGTGCGGCCTGAACCTCTTCCAACAAAACTTGAATCGCATTAATTTTATCCTCTGCATGGGAACCTTCAGTCATGTTTTTTTGAAAGCGAACCAGGGGTGCTCTTAGGATATCTCGGGTACGGTTTATGATATCCAAATAATTTAATTCTTCTGCAGTTCTCTGCCTGGGTTCATCTTCTTCCAGGGAACTTCCCTCAAGATAATCCCAGGGCCTTTGATCCAACCAGCGGCTGCCCTTTATTCCAAAGGCCAGCACATAATTCTCCAGCTGCCACATATGCTCCCGCCATTTTTCCTCCTCCTGGCCTCTGCTTTCAACAGGGAGAAGCATTTCTGTTTTTATGCACCGAAAAACCGCATCATACGTCCAGTTGAAGCCTACCACTTCCAGGGCAGAACGGACAAATTCAATCAGGGGATGGTGCATAACAGTCCTTTTATAATCCAGGAAAAAAGGGATGTCATACTCTCTAAACACAGTAGAAATGATGTCTTTATAGCCCTCCAGGTCAGGAACCATCAATCCCATATCCCGCCATCGAAACCCATTATCCCTTACCAAAACAATAATCTTTCGGGCAATGTGCTCTATCTCTGAACGGCGGTTGGCAGCAGCAAAGAGGGCCAGGGCTTCAGAGGCTTTCCCTTTATAAGGTTGGGGGAAGGGCCTGGAAAGCTCTTTTTCTATATGCTGCAGTTCTGGACTTTGGCAAAAACGATCTTTAGAGCCATTTTTAAGAAACGTAACTTCTGTGGCTATCCCATTCTTTTCAGCAATTCTTTTCAGGTTCTGGCAGGTTAGAGCGGTGGGGTAAAAAAGATCCAATTCCTCAATCTTTTCTGAGGAACTGCAATCCCTGTCCAGACAAAGGGTAACCGTAATCCCCGGACAGTGTGCCATCATTTTTTCTAAGACTCCATATTCTTGATTGGTAAAACCATAAAATTCATCCACCCATATTTCCGCAGTGGAAAGATAGTCAGAGCGATTCAGGTTACAGGACAGATGATTCAGGTAGTCTTCAGAATCCTGATACAGCCCTTCCATTTCTTCCTCCAGCTTTAGAAAAATAAATGCCAGGTCTTTTAATTTATTGTTGGATTGGGAATGGTTTTTGAATAGTTTAACCGGTATCTTTGACCGCTTCAATTCGTTATAAAATTCTACCATCTTTCCTACAGTTCCCGCTTTTTCTCCAGCAGCTCTGAGAGCTGTTAATTCCTCTTGGTATTTTTCCAAAAGTTTTCTAACCAGCATGCCTTTTCCGGTGTCATCTATGTAGAGAAAAGCCCCCCCTCCGGTTTCCTGCATAACCTTCCAGGCTAAACGCCGGAAACTCAAAACCTGGGCCCTGATCATTCCTCCCAGGCCCGGGGTTGAAGCCAGGGCAAGTTCAAACTGGAAAGCTACCTGTTCAGGCACCAAGTATATTAACGGTTTTCCCCTGGGATTGGCCTTCAGCTTTTGCCTTATTTCTTCCAGGCAGAAACGGCTTTTCCCACTGCCGGACCTGCCAATAATCAACCTCAATGGACTTTTGGAAACCATAATGAACCTGCTTTCTGCCATTAATTAAATAAATATCTTTTTATTTCATGTATTTATTATAGCATAATCCCTGGAATACCTACAAACACATATTCGTTTATTGTCAACCCTGGCCTGAAGATTTTTCTAATATTTAACATTATGCTAACCCATTGATTTAAATAGCTTTATAAACTTTATATTATTTGGTAAAATAGAAATATAAATAACCCATATAATATAATATTATAATAGGATATTCAAATAAATTAAAAAGAGGTGTTCTCATGAACAATCAGATTAAAACCTTTGCACTGATGACCGGACTTACGGTGTTGTTTGTCGTCCTGGGGGGAGCTATTGGCGGAGACCAGGGCTTATATATTGCTTTTTCCCTGGCAGTCGTTTTAAATTTTATGGCATACTGGTTCAGCGACCGCCTGGCCCTGAGCATGACCCGGTCCCGCCCCCTTAAGCGGTCTGAGGCCCCTGACCTGTATGAAATGGTTGAGCGGCTTTCCAAAGAAGCAAATTTACCTACGCCCCGTCTTTTCAAAATGCCCACAGACCAACCCAATGCTTTTGCCACGGGCCGAAACCCCAACAATGCAGTTATATCTGTTACCGATGGATTACTGCGGCTGTTAAATAAGCAGGAAATTGAAGGGGTGCTGGCTCATGAACTGGCACATATTAAAAACCGGGATATTTTAATCAGTTCCATTGCCGCGGTCTTGGCAGGAGCTTTAACCATTGTTGCCCGTATGGGAATGTGGCAGAACATTCTGGGGGGAGG
>PWJM01000052.1 GCA_003560915.1 Syntrophomonadaceae bacterium | reverse complement strand
TTTTTAAGTTATCCGGAGCTTTATTTCTTCGGAAAGTCCATTCAAAGGGCGGCACAGCGGGTCGGCCGTAAAATTGTGGTTTTGGCCAGCGGTGACCTGTCCCACTGTTTGATTCCCGGAGCTCCAGCACAATATCACCCGGCAGGGAAGGAATTTGATATTAAAGTAAAGACACTTCTGCAGGAATACCGTGTGGAGGAGATCATGAACCTGGATGAGAATATGGTCAGTAATGCCGCGGAATGTGGGCTAAGGCCCATTATCATGGCACTGGGTTCACTGGATGGTTATGATGTTGAACCGGAGGTTTTATCCTATGAAGGCCCCTTTGGAGTGGGTTATTTGGTGTCTCTTTTCAGAACGGGACAGTTTAAGAGGGAAAATGAAGTTGGAGAAAAATACCTCAGAGAAGAGAAGGAAAAAAGAATAGCGAAACAAGAGAAAGAAAGCCTTTATGTGAAACTAGCACGGAAGACCCTGGAGAAATATGTAACAGAGGGGGAAAAGCCCGAACTTCCAAACCCCCTACCGCAGGAACTGAGGCAAAAAGCCGGGGTTTTTGTATCTATTAAATCTAAAGGACAGCTCAGAGGTTGTATTGGAACCGTTGAACCTACCCAGGAAAACATTGCTGAAGAAATAAGTCAGAATGTTTTGAGTGCAGGGCTTTCAGATCCCCGTTTTTCTCCTATCACTCCCGAAGAACTGCCCTATTTAAATTATTCCGTAGATTTATTGATGCCGCCGGAGCCGGTGGCGGGCTTGCAGGATCTAGATCCTCAAAAATACGGAGTAATTGTCAAGAGTGGATCTAAGAGCGGCCTTCTGCTGCCTCAATTAGAAGGGGTAGATACCGTAGAGAAACAGGTGGATATTGCCCGGGAAAAAGCTGGATTAAAACCCGGGGAGAAGGCAGACCTGTACCGGTTTGAGGTGAAACGGCATTATTAATCCACAAATATTTATCTTTGAGGGGGAACCTTTATATGCTCAGGGGAAAATTAGCAAAAGAGGCCATGTTTTATTCCTATGATTCGGACAAAGATTTGGTTCTCTGCCGCTTGTGCCCCCACTACTGCCGAATTAAAGAGGATGAAACTGGAAGGTGCAGAGTAAGGGGCCGAGAGGGTAATAAATTGATCAGTCTCAATTATGGGGAATGTGCATCCTATTGTCTTGATCCCATAGAAAAAAAGCCGCTCTATCACTTTTTCCCCGGAAACCATATTTTGTCCATTGGTTCGGTGGGATGCAACTTTTCCTGTGAGTTCTGCCAAAACTGGAACATTGCTCATCAGTTTGAGAGAGTAAATACAGCAGCGGTGACTCCTGGAGATATCCTGGAAATCATTGAGAAGAGGGTCCCGGCGGAGCACCAGTTGGGGGTGGCCTATACCTATAATGAGCCCACGATATGGTATGAATTTATTTACGATACATCCCGGCTGATTCAGGAAAAAGGATTAAAAAATGTTCTGGTCACCAACGGTTTTATTAATACTGAACCTCTGGAAAAGATTCTGCCGTACATTGATGCTATGAATATTGACGTGAAAAGTTTTACCCAGGAATTTTACCATAAATACTGCGGCGGCAGCCTGAAACCGGTAATGCGTACAGTTGAGCTGGCGGCTTCCAGCTGTCATGTAGAACTGACCACCCTGATTATCCCAGACTTAAATGATTCTCCGGAGGAGATTGAAAGGATGGTTGACTGGATTGCTGGGATCAACCCGGAAATTCCCCTACACATTTCTCGCTATTTTCCAAACTACAGAATGGCAAGAGAAGCTACACCGGAAAATACTTTAGAGAGGGCCCGGGAAATCGCCCTCAAAAAGCTTCGTTACGTTTATACCGGTAACCTCTTTGGCAGTGATTATGCCAGCACGTATTGTCCCCAGTGCGGAGAGCTATTAATCCATAGAATGGGGTTTACTATTAATAATCAGGGGGTAGATGAAAATTTCAACTGCAGGCACTGTGGTGAAAAAATAACCATTATGGGTAAGATAAAGGCATGAACCTCCTTCGTGGAAAGCCAGGAGGCTTCTCCGCAAGATTTCTCATGTCTAGGAATGCTGCCTTTAATCATAAAATAAAAAGAACAGAATAAAATAAGGTCGGAGAGGTAAATTTGTTCCGGGGGATTGGGAAAACATTGAATTATAAAGGAGATTGTCTATAGATGAAAAATCCGGCCGCATCGATACTTCAGTTTCTTGTTTTAATTAACCAGGCGGTGAATGAAATCGTTTGGGGTATCCCTTTGATTATATTAATTCTGGGAACCGGTGTATATCTTAGCTATCGTACCGGCTTTATACAGGTTACCAAAATCGCTTTAATTATCAGGACTGTAGCAGCGGGGTTTGTCCACAGGAAAGGAGAAGGGGACATCTCTCCCTTTCAGGCGCTGACTACAGCCCTGGCCGCTACGGTGGGAACGGGAAATATCGCCGGTGTAGCCACGGCGATAACCCTGGGAGGGGCAGGAGCCATGTTCTGGATGTGGTTTTCTGCTTTTTTTGGTATGGTAACCAAATACAGCGAAATCGTCCTGGCGGTCCACTACCGGGAAAAGAGGCCTGGGAGCGGCACTGTGGGAGGTCCCATGTATTTCCTGCAAAACGGTTTGAACAACAGGGTTCTGGCAGTGCTCTTTGCTTTTTTTGGATCTCTGGCGGCCTTTGGAATCGGAAACATGGTGCAGGCGAATTCCGTGGCGGATGCGGTGGGCGAAGCGTTTGGCTTTCCTCCTTTTCTGACGGGGTTAATCCTGGCAGTTATTGCTGGAGCAGTGATTCTGGGAGGAATTAAAAGGATTGCCTCTATTACGGAGAAGCTGGTGCCTGTTATGGCTGTGCTTTATGTGGTGGGGGCATTAACTATTTTAATATTACATATGGAATTTGTTCCCGGAGCCCTGGCCAGTATATTCAACCTGGCTTTTACCCGGGAAGCGGCAGCAGGAGGATTTGTGGGTGTGGGAGTCCGGGAGGCAGTCAGATTCGGTGTTGCCCGGGGTATTTTTACCAACGAAG
>PWJM01000180.1 GCA_003560915.1 Syntrophomonadaceae bacterium | reverse complement strand
TTTCTGCTACTGGTAAATCTTTCACTCAATTTGTGGGGTTTGCTCAGCAGAAACATCGAATTTGTGTGGATCATGAATATTGTTACTGCGCTGGTTCTTGCTTGGATCATGAAAAAGGAACAATTTAAAAATCTGAAACATCTCAGATTATTACTGACGTGGAGCATATTCTGGCTGATCCTGGGTCTGGTTTTTGAAGCATATGAGGGTGGCATCAAAAAAGACCATGCTACCATGAGTTATTTTATCATGACATCGGGAATGTCGGGTTTTATGATCGTTTTCTTTAAAATGCTGGAGCCCGTTTTCAGACCCGGGAAAGTATTTGGATTTTTAACCCAAACCGGCATGAATCCCTTATTGGGTTATGTGGCAGCAGCTTATTGCATCATGCCCCTTTTGTATTTCATTCAGGTTCTACCCTGGATGGATCAGTGGCATACCCATTGGGAATGGGCTGGAGTATTGCGGGGAGTTATTTTAACCGCACTGGCCATTGCCATAACAGTATTTAGTGTGAAGAAAAAATATTTCTGGAAGATGTGAGGAAGACGGAAGACCGAAGTCCGAAGTCGGAAGTCGGGAGACCGAAGACAGAAGTAGGGGTTTTATCCCGTGTTGAAATCAAAAATCTTAAATCATAAACAAATCATAAACAATCAGCGTCATCAGCGTTCCATAACACATCAGCGTTCCATAACAAATCATAAAAAATCCGCGTCATCAGCGTTCCATAACAAAACACCAATGAAAAAACTAATATTCATCGTCATTCCCTTAATCCTTTTAGCCTGCCAGCCTGCAGCCGAAAAGCAGGAAGCACAAAAATTCGTTTTCGGCTATAGCGAACCCGTGCGGGGTGTATGGCTCACCAATGTGGCCAGCGAAGCCCTGTTTACCCCCGAAAATTTAGCAGAGGCCGTGAGAAAGTGCCATGAGCTGGGCATCAACACCATCTTTGTGGTCACCTGGAACAAGGCCATGACCATGTACCGTTCACAGGTCATGAAAGAACTTACCGGATATGAAATTGACCCTGAACTTGACCCGGACAACACCGGTCGCGACCCGCTGCAGGAGGTCATTGACGAAGCTCGCAAATACGGCATTAAGGTAATTGCATGGTTTGAATTTGGGTTTTCATCATCCTACCAGGAAGATGGCGGAATTATCCTTGAGCGCAAACCCCACTGGGCATCCCTTGATGCGCAAGGCAATCTGACCACCAAAAACGGTTTCGAATGGATGAATGCCCTGGACAAAGAAGTGCAGGATTTCATCCTTTCACTGATCATGGAAGTGGTAAACAATTATGACGTGGATGGCATACAGGGCGATGACCGCCTGCCGGCCATGCCATCTGAAGGTGGTTATAATCCTGAAGTGATTGAAGCTTTCAAAGCCGACAACTTTGGAATGGCACCACCCGATTACCACAAGGACTTCAACTGGGTGCAGTGGCGTGCCGAAATACTCAACGATTTCATGAAGCGCATATACGAGGAAGTAAAATCTGCCGATCCCAACTGCATCGTGTCCATGTCGCCCAGCATTTTCCCATGGGCCAAGGAGGAATACCTGCAGGACTGGCCCACTTGGGTAAACTTTGGTTATGTGGATATGATCGTGCCCCAGGTGTACCGCCGCGATATTGAGGCCTATACCCGAACCCTGGAAGCACAATTCAGGTATGTGCTGCCCGAAAAAATGTACCAGTTTGTTCCCGGCCTGCTTATCCGCGTTGGTGATGAACAACCTTCTGAGGAGTTTCTCACCCGGATGATAGAAACCAACCGACGCCTGGGATTTGATGGTGAGGTGCATTTCTTTTATGAGGGACTTCACAAGTATACAGATATTTTAAAGTCTTACTATAAAAACTGAGCCTATGGATGCAATCTTTAAAAAACTCAATTACAAAAATCACCCGGAGGTTTTTGTGATCAATGCACCTGATTCCTTTGCTCCAGGCATGGAATCCATAAGAAATAGCGCAAAAGTATCAACAAGTATTACAGAGCAGTCCAGGGTTGAATTTGCTGTAGTATTTGCCAAAATGCAAAAAGAGATCAATAATATCGCCACCGAAATAATACCCAAATTATCAGGCGATGCAATCCTTTGGGTATGTTACCCCAAGGCTTCATCCAAAAAATACACGTGCGATTTCAACAGGGACACCGGCTGGGAGGTTTTGGGGAAAGCAGGGCTGGAAGGAGTAAGACAGGTTGCTATCGACGAAGACTGGAGTGCTCTCAGATTCAGAAAGGCAGAATACATCAAAAAGATCACCCGGCGCGAAAGCATGGCCATTTCGCATGAAGGGAAAAAACGTACCACCAAAAAAGGAGAATAGTTATGGAAACACTGCAAGCCATTGCATTGCTTATCGTATTTATTTTGATCACCGGCCTGATGTCGAAGCGCATCTGGCCCGCTCTGCTGGCCATGCCCATTCTGGCAGTACTTATATCATTGATTGCCGGCATAAAACCCCACGATATTTTTCAGTATGTGATTGGCGAAGGATCGTTGCGACTTGCTGAACCCATTATCATTTCCATGTTCGGGGGGATCCTGAGTGTGTTGATGCAAAAAACCGGCATTGCCGAAGGATTTATCAAAAAAGGGGCTGAGCTTTCGGGCGATAACCCCCTGGTGATCTCCTTTGTGATGTTCCTGTTTATCATCCTGCTCTTTACCACCCTGGGTGGGCTGGGTGCCATGATCATGGTGGGTGCCATTGTGCTTCCTATTCTCACTTCGGTGGGGATCGGCAGGCTCACTGCCGCGGTGATCATGCTGCTGGGTGTGAGCCTGGGAGGGATGTTCAACGTGGGCAACTGGGCCCTTTACATGAATGCCCTCAGCCTTTCGCAACAGGAAGTGGTGCAGTTTATCCTGGTGATCTTTGGTATTGCTTTTTCCGGTTCACTGGTGTATATCATCGTGCAGTTGTACCGCGACGGGTTCAACCTTTCTTTCCGTAACATTGCCAGGAACCTGGGCTCGCTGGTTGTGCTGGGTGGTTTGATTTATGTCGGGGTAAGGTTGTATGGAATGCTTGAACTCAGTGAGCAGATGCA
>PWJM01000102.1 GCA_003560915.1 Syntrophomonadaceae bacterium | reverse complement strand
GTTAGATTACTTATCTTCCATAGGGAAAAAGATGATTCAGTTAGGAGAGAACAGAAATTAAAAATCGAGGAGTTACGATACTGCTGCTTTTCAGCGGGGTTACGTTGCTATTACTTTGGTTGGCCCCGGCAGAAAAAACCCTGGGGCAATGGGTTAAATTAATTTACTTCCATTCCTCACTAAGCTATGCCGGCATTTACGCCTTTTATGCTGCCGGTATCCTGGGGCTTTTTTTTGCTGTCCTGCGTAAAAAAGCTCTCGGAAACTGGTCAGTAGAACTGGGTCGTGGAGGACTAATGATTTGGTCTTTGTCAATTGCCCTGTCACTAATCTCCATGCAGGTGATATGGGGCGGCTTGATGTGGAATGAACCCAGGACTATCGCTTCATTAGTCATCCTGGGAATTGGACTGGGGAAAGAACTAACATTCTCCAGTTCCAATATAATCATAAAATCTTTATCAAACACTGTATTTGCCCTGATGGTATTCTTTATCAGATATAATCTTACCCGCATAATGCATCCGGATAATCCCATTAGGTCCTCCGATTCCTTAGCCATACGTGCTTACCCTTTTCTACTTCTATTATGTATCTTGATAGCACTGTTTGAGTTTACCCGCTGGAGAATATCTCAAAAGTAGTATAGTATATACAATGGTCATGTTTATTGGTAAAATCAAAAAAAATGCTTTAGAAAAAAATTAATTGCTCAGTCCTGGATATTTTATGCCTGAAGGTGCAAATGGGAAAGGGGGTAAATAGATAATGTTTGGTAAAATCAAGGAAGGAACCCTCCAGTTTGAAGACAGCAGCATGCATTACGCTGCTTTTGGAAAAGGAAGCAGGCCCCTGGTGATTGTCCCAGGGTTGTCCGACGGCCTCAGGACGATTAAGGGTACAGGCCCTTTGTTGTGGTTTTTATATCGCAGTTTTGCCAGAGAATACCGAATTTGGGTTTTCAGCCGCAAAAATGAACTGGTACCCGGGATGACTACCAGAGACATGGCCCGGGACCAGGCAGCTGCCATGGATAAGCTAAATATAACTGGCGCCCGTGTGATGGGTATATCCCAGGGCGGAATGATATCCCAGTGGCTGGCCATTGACTACCCAAAACAAGTTGAAAAACTTGTGCTGGTGGTCACACTTTCCAGGCAAAACGAGACCATACAGAAAGTCGTTAGAAATTGGATACAATTGGCAGAAGAAGAACGATACGGGGATTTAGCTGTAGATACAATGGAAAAAGCCTACAGCGAAAAAGCCCTTAGAAAGTGGCGGCCATTTTACTGGCTGGTAAGAAGAACGGGCACGCCGGTTTCTAAGGAGCGCTTTCTAATTCAGGCTAACTCATGTATTACCCACAATGCTTATACAGAGCTGAATAAAATCAAATGTCCCACCCTGATCACTGGGGGAGGGGAAGACAAGATTGTTGGAGAAGCCTGGGTCCAGCAGGAAATGGCTGACAATATAGCAAACAGTCAGCTGATAATTTATCCCGATCTGGGACATGATGCTTTTACCACAAAAGACTTTAATCCCAGAGCGCTGAATTTTTTAAGGTAAATGTAGAGGGATAATATTGGGGAAGGGGAGGGAAACATTGCCCTTCTTATTTTAACAGCAATGGTTTACTTCTTCCACGCCTGATTCGTTTCATCATCTTAAAAAAGACATATCCGATGATACCTGTAAAAAGAATTACCAGGAGGGGAAATGCCACGACCAGCACCGCCATAACAGCGGTCATTACGGTTTCCAGGAAAGAGACCACCGGGTTGGCACTTCCTGCAGTGGCCGCGGTAGAACCGGTATGGATTGCACTGCTGGTAACCCTTCCTGCCAGAGAAAACCCACCTCCGGCAATGACGGCCAGCATCCAGGTGAGCAGGGGGCTCATTCCTGTAACCACTGAGGCGGTAATAATAATACCGGCGATTACGGATGCGGGGGAACTGATCACGCTTAAAGCGTTGTCTACATAAGGGATAAAATAAGCCAAAACTTCTACTACGGTTGCCACTAAAAATATAACCAAAGCAGGGTAAGAACCAATCCATTCAAATCCGGAGGATAGTTCCAAATATCCCGATAGGGAGGCAATGCTCATTATTAATAAAGGGACAAAAACTCTGAAACCGGAAGTGGCACTGAGGCCAACTCCCATGAGCAGGCTGAGGAATATTTCCAAATTATCTCCTCATTTCACTGGAATTTCTGATGTTCTCAAGTATTGTAATAAATTATTCGGCACGTGACAATAAATCCCCTTTCTTGGCTGAATGTTTTATGATAAGGATAATGCATTGGAGGAAATCAAAATGAAACAATGGTATGAAGCTTTGTTTGAGAATTATAACAAATATGACAATGAGTGTTTTGTTCAGGGGACATCGGGAGAGTGTGATTTTATTGAAAAGGAGTTAACCTTCAATAAGTCTTTAAAAATCATCGATATTGGGTGCGGTACAGGAAGGCATGCCATTGAGTTAACCAAAAGAGGTTATAATATCACGGGAATTGACCTGTCGGAATCTCAACTGGAGAAAGCAAGAGAAAAGGCAGAAGCACAGAACCTGGAAATCAGTTTTTTAAAACATGATGCCAGGAAACTACCCTTTAAGAATGAATTTGATGTAGCCATCATGATCTGCGAAGGAGCTTTTCCTTTGATGGAAACCGATGAAATGAATTTTGAGATATTAGAAAATGTAACGGGCTCATTAAAAGACGGGGGGAAACTAATATTCACCACCCTAAACGGCCTGTTCCCCCTGTTTCATTCCGTGGAAGAATTCCTTGCTTCGACAAGCTCTGAAGGAAATGCGGAATATACCAAAAATACCTTTGATTTGATGACTTTTCGGGACTATAATATCACCACCGTAGAAGATGATTTCGGAAACAAAAAGGTTTTAGAATGTAACGAACGTTATTATGTGCCCAGTGAAATCACCTGGCTGCTGAAATCATTGGGTTACAAAACGATTGACATTTACGGAGCAAAGCTGGGGGCTTTCTCCAGGGAGGACCCGCTTACCACGGAAGACTACGAAATGCTTGTGATTGCAGAAAAATAGTATAAGTTGTGATTAAGGGTCAGGCGGTTTTACCGCCTGAAAACCCTGTGGAGATATTATTATTAGGGTTGTATCCCAACAATCGTTGTAATTTCCATGATTACTGTAATATTACTCTTTTCCCATTTTTCCTGGGGTGAGGGTTTTTTAAATTATTAAAAAAAGACACTGTAAGACGAAGAAATATTTGACACCCGGGTTGGGAAGTTAGTATAATATAAACACAAACCGACTGTCGGTCTGTATGGTGGAAAAAATTTTATCAGGAGGAAAGTATGCACAAAAAGTTACTCCCGACAGAGAGGAAGGCTCAGATCATCCAAGCGGCGCTGCAGCTCTTTGCCGTAAAGGGTTATGAAAACACCACGGTGAGCAGCATTATTGACGAAGCGGGAATTTCCAAGGGAGGGTTTTATCATCACTATAATTCCAAGGAAGAACTGCTGGAGGATATTGTCCGGATGCTAATCGGTGATATGGTGGACATATTTGAGGAGATAGATGCGCGTGAAGATCTTACCGCCCTGGAAAAAACCAACGAGTATATCAGAAAGGTCAATGCTTACAAGGGCGATAAAGTGATTGAGACCGCCGCTTTTCTTTCTGAACTTTATTCCGGCGGTAAAAATGTGCAGCTTGAGAAAAAGATTTACGATTTTGCACGGGAACATGTTGCACCGGTTATGGAAAAGATCATTCTTCAGGGGGTCAAAGAAGGTACTTTCAAAACAGAATATCCTGAAGAGGCCGCTGAGACTTATGTCAAGCTGTTTATCATGCACCAACAGGAGATGACCGACCTTTTCTACGAAGCCCTGCGAGAGAGAAATAAAGAGATACTGGAGACGATTAAGAGAAAATACCGGTTTTTTCAAAAGCTGCTGGAGGATACCCTTGGCCTGGAGAAAGGCTCCCTGGTTGTTGAAGAAGTAATGGGTGGAACTGCTGAAAGCATGTGTGACAAAATCATGGGATTGAAGGGATGAGGAATAAGGAAACCACTGGATAGAAGTAATAAAAAAATACGAGAGGAGAAGGTAAGATGATTGTTCTGGAAAATGTCGTCAAGCGCTATTCCATGGGGGAGGTAAACGTTGTGGCCCTGGGCGGCGTGAGCCTTGAAATTAATCAGGGGGAGTTTGTTGTGGTTCTGGGAACCTCAGGAAGCGGTAAATCAACACTTCTGAACATGATCGGCGCGCTGGACTCATCTACTGAGGGACATGTCGTTATTAACGGCCGGGACATAACCCGCCTCAGCAGGGCGGAAAAGTTCACCTTTCGACGGGAGGCAATCAGCTTTATCTTTCAAACCTTTAACTTATTTCCTGCCCTTACTGCTTTGGAAAACGTCCAGTTTGCCGTGGACCTGAAGGGAAGGGGCAGCGAGTCAAACGGTACTGCCGCAAAAATGCTGGAAAGCGTCGGCCTTGGTGAACGCATGAATCACTTTACCCATGAGCTTTCCGGCGGTGAACAGCAGCGGGTGGCCATTGCCAGAGCCCTGGCCACGGGAAACCCCATCCTGCTGGCAGACGAACCCACCGGGGAACTGGACTTTCGAACCGGCATACAAATCCTTCAGCTCCTGGAATCCCAGGTAGAAACCGGTCGAGTCGTGTTGGTAGTGACCCATAACCGAGAAATTTCCCGCATTGCCGACCGGGTAATTGAGCTGAGCAGCGGTCAAATTGTGAGCGACGGCCCGCCCACGGGGGGCAAGGCCGACATCGCTGATTTGCACTGGTAGGGGAGGGGATTGTTATGAAAATGCGATTCTGGCTTCGTTGGGCCTGGCGGGACCTGCGCCGGCGCTGGCTGCAGGTGATTGCTATTGCCATAATCATTGCTCTGGGCACCGGCATGTATGCCGGCCTGGGTGGGCAGGAATCATGGCGTATTGAGTCCATGGACCTCAGTTACGAAAAACTACAGCTGCACGATTTAAAGGTAAGCCTGGCTTCCGGCAGTTTTGCGGACCAGGAGGACATGATAGCGGCACTGGATGGGATTGAAGGTGTGGCACATGTTGAGCCGCGCCTGATTATGGATACCCTGGTGGATGCCTCCACAGAAGACCAGTCGATTCTGGTATCAGGGCGGGTAATCGGAGTGGACACCGGTGCCGGTGGCCCGCTGGTAGATCGTATTCATATTGATGGCGGGAGGCCCCTGACTGAGAAAGATACTTACAAAGCGGTTTTAGAAACCAAGTTTGCCCGGTATTATAACCTGGAACATGGTATTCAGTTAACTCTTATGGGCGGCATCGACCTGGATGTAGTGGGGTTGGGCCAGTCTCCGGAATACTTATATATTATGCCCGAACATATCGGTTTTGCAGTAGCGGCCGAATCTAACCTGGCAATTATTTATGTGCCTCTTCCCACGGCACAAGAAATCTACCAGCGCCAGGGGTTAGTCAATGATGTGAGAATTCAACTGACTGAGGGCGAAGACCCTTTCAGTGTAAGGTCTGAGGTTCAGCAGCGCCTGGCTGATTCGCTGCCGGATATCAGCACTCAAATCACCTTCGGGGAAGATGACCCGGCCCGGGTTTTTCTATACGCTGATGCCGAGGAAGACCAGGAAATGCTGAATTTGATAGCCATTTTCTTCTTATTGGGCGCTGCCTTAGCAGCATTTAACCTGGCAGGTCGTCTGGTGGAATCCCAACGCCGGGAAATTGGGATAGGTATGGCGCTGGGCGTTCCCCGCCTCTGGCTGGCAGTGCGCCCGCTTCTGGTGGGGCTGCAGATTGCGTTCCTGGGCACAATTTTCGGCCTTCCCCTGGCCCTTGCTTTTATTCGCATGTTTGGTTGGATGGTTCTGGAATTTATGCCCCTGCCGTACACAGCCGGGACGATGCTCCACCCACCCAGCTTTATAAAAGCTGCTGCGCTGGGCATTTTTTTGCCGCTGCTGGCAGTAATGATTCCGGTATGGCAGGCAGTAAATCTTTCGCCGCTGGAGGCAATGAAAGGACATATAGCTGCTAAAAGCAGCGGCTTCAATCGCTGGTTAAAGGGGCTCAGGCTGCCCGGCAGCAGCTTCGCCCAAATGCCGTTAAGAAACATCCTCCGTACTCCAAAACGGACTTTTATCACTGTGTTAGGCATCTCGGTAGCCATCGCACTGCTGCTGCTGTTCCTGGGCCTGCTGGATACTTTCCTGGGTACACTGAACCAGGCGAATCATGCCATGACCTACCGCAGCCCTGATCGCGTGGTCATAACACTTAACTCATTTTATCCCACCAACCACGAACTGGTAAGGGACATAGAGGGGCTTTCCGCAGATAACGATGAACCATTGTTATCAGATACAGAACCCGGCCTGATGCTGGGCGGTCGAATGCTGGGAGAAGCAGAGGAGATAGAGACCCTGGTTGAATTTTATCCTGCTCAAAGTAACATATGGAGGCCGGCTTTGTTAGAGGGATCCCTGGAGGTTGAAGGTGGTGATACCGGCATCGTAATATCCCGTAAAGCTGCTGAGGACCTGGATGTGGGTATAGGAGATACGCTGACCCTGGAACATCCTTACCGGGAGGGGCCCTTTGCTTTCCGAAACATCGAAACAACGCTCACAATCTCAGGCATCCACGACAACCCACTGCGGGGTTTTAGTTATATCGTGCTGGAAGAGGCTGCCTTTACCGGGATGGAGGGGTATGCCAATATTCTCGTTTCCAATCCGGAACCATCGGTCACCCTGTCACAAATACAGCGTGAACTGTTCACCCACCCGGCGGTTATCTCCGTGGAGGCACTGTCCAATATATTGGACAGCTTTGAAGAGGTGCTGGGCCTGATGATTAATATACTGCGGGTTATGCAGGGAAGTGTGCTGTTCCTTGCTTTCCTTATTGCTTTTAACTCCACCAGTATCAACATTGATGACCGAATCAGAGAAGTGGCCACCATGTTTGCCTTTGGAACCCGGCCTCGTACTGTAACATGGACACAGGTTGGCGAAAACACAATACTGGGGGTATTGGGCACCATCCTTGGCAGTTTGCTGGGTTGGGTGATTCTCAATCAGCTGATGATAAGCCGCATGGAGGTCATGCTGGAAGAGATTGAGCTGCTTATTACCGTAACACCATATTCAATGATTATGGCAGCTGTTTTAGGGGTTGGGGTGGTTGCTTTAACCCCCCTGGTTAGCGCCCGTAAGCTGAGCCGTATAGACATTCCCTCCACCCTGCGGGTGATGGAGTAAAATTTATTTGTTCAAACGAATGTAGTGGTGTATAATGATGTTAATCATATACACCACTACACAGGAGGGAATTTCTATGATTCGCAAGCAGATATACTTAGAAGAAACCCTGGTGGAACAAATAAAAAAAATTGCTGATAAAAAAAATATTTCTCAATCTGAGCTTATCCGTCAGTCCATCAAACATTTCATTAATGAAGAACAATTAAAAGGTGAAGCTGAAGACCCTTTACTGAAATTGATTGGAATATTTAGTTCAGATATTACCGACGGATCAACTAATCATGATAGCTATATATATAAAGTGAAAAAATATGAAAAATAAAGTATTTGTAGATACCGGGGGATGGCTGGCCTGTATGAACAAAAAGGATGAACATCACAGTGCGGCGAAGGAATATTTTATGAAACTTAAGAAAGATGGTATTCCATTAAATACATCAAATTATGTTATGTCTGAAACTCTAACCTGGTTAAATTATAATAATTTTCACAATACTGCGGTTAAGGTTATGAACCTGTGGAAAGAAGCGGAACAAATGAATATGTTATCAATCCAATGGGTAGATAGAAGTATTGTCGAAGAAGCCTGGGAAATATTCAAAAACTATTCTGACCATAAGCTGTCTTTTACCGACTGCACTTCTTTTTCCATTTGTAGAAAAGACAACATTAAGAAGGTATTCGGTTTTGACAAACATTTCAATGTACTGGGGTTTTTACTGAGTCCCTATCAAGTTCATGAAAACAATACCGAATATGATGTTCTGCAACCAATCACATAAAAACAGGAATATTATCCCTTTTAACCATTCATCATCCGGCTGGTTTCTAAACAGTTGTGTGACACCTCAGATCTGAAGTCATTGTGTTATAAAAAGATTGACATTTATGGCGCAAAGCTGGGGGCTTTCTCCAGGGAGGACCCGCTTACTACGGAAGACTACGAAATGCTGGTGATTGCAAAAAAGTAAGAAAGGGATGAGGATTTGAAAAGTCAACCGATTTCAAAAACCGCCAATGCTGCTTTCCTTTTAGGCCTGGGAAGCCTTATTTCCATTGTCTTCAGTATTGTCGTCGCCATTTATATTGAAGCTGTAGGGGCAGCGTCACTTTTTCGCTTGATTGTGATGCCGTTATCTATTGCCGCCATTATTGTTGGCGTGATTGCCCGCCGGGATGATATTACCCATGGGGATTTAAATCAGCGGAAAGCCCTTTGGGGTATTATTTTAGGTGCAATATCCCTGGGCATCGTTGTACTTGCCATGATTATTGTAGTAGTGATTTTCCTCCCAATGAAGTTTAATGCATAACAGATGGACATTTTAATTTAAACTGAAAGGGGTTGAAGGCTAAAAAATAAGACTGTGTTACCTAAAGGCATTGGGATCATCTGTGCCCCTAACTGACTGGTTGTAGTCTTATCATTGAATATTCTTCCATGCTGAAAAAAGGGGGGTTCAGCAGTAGATAATGGGAGGTTTACTTTATGGAACGAAAAGCAATTATAATTGGGGGAAGCCCAAGAAGAAATGGAAATACAGATTATATTGCTTCAGTTTTTGATAATTATCTTCAGCAGCAAAATTTTAGTACCAGGTTTATTAGCCTTCCTGAAATGACCTACTCATCCTGTATAGGTTGTGAGAATTGCAGGATAGACAAAATCTGTACAGGCTTAGAGGATGACCTGACTCCAATATATGCAGAGCTATTATCATCTCAAATATGGGTTTTAGGAACACCCGTTCACAATTACAATGTATCGGCATGGATGAAAGGATTTATAGACAGGCTTTACTGCTTTTATGATTTTGCCAATACCCATCCCCGGGCATATTCAAGTAGATTGGAAGGTAAGGGCATTGGTTGTTTCATATATGGAATTGCTGAACAGCTGACTGAAAATGATTTTGGCTTTGCCATTGAAGCTATGGAAAAACCCCTGCAGGCACTGGGAATAAATATAATTAGTTCTTATAAATTTTATGGTTACTTTTCTAAAATACTAAAGAATGATCATCAGAAAATTGACCAGTTTAAACGACAATTGGATAATGACTTTAAAAGCAAAAACAACAATTTTTCGCTGTAGTAATAGTTAATCCAACATCTAAAAAAATATTCAGGTGGAGGTAAAAACGAGATCTTCGAGAAGGAAAAAACCTGGCGGCAGAGAAACTAGTAAAAACAGTCTCAAAAAAAGAAACTGCTGGATTGCCGCTTCCTCCGGTCATGGTTGTTGAGCCGGTATGAATTACGTTACTGGCAACTTTGCCTGCCAGTGAAAAGCCGCCTCCGGCAATAATGCCATTGTCCAGGTAAAAAAAATAGAGGTTAAGAATCCAGGAAGGAAATTCAATGATAGAACGGGCAAAGGAAATACTAAAAAAATATTACGGTTATGATTCCTTTAAATCGGGGCAGGATGATGTGATCGGATCGCTGCTGGAGAACAGGGATACTCTGGCGGTTATGCCTACCGGGGCGGGGAAATCTGTCTGTTACCAGATACCGGCTGCTGTTTTTGATGGAATAACCATTGTAATTTCTCCCCTTATTTCCTTGATGAAGGACCAGGTGGATGTTTTGGACAACCTGGGACTGCCGGCTACATTTATTAACAGTTCGTTAAAGGCCTCTGAAGTAAGGAATAGATTAGCCCAGGCTGCTAAAGGTAATTACAAACTTATTTATGTGGCCCCGGAGCGCCTGGAAACCGAGGATTTTGTGGAACTGCTTAAGGGCATAGATGTTTCTTTCCTGGCCGTGGATGAAGCTCACTGTGTATCACAGTGGGGCCATGATTTCAGGCCCAGCTACAGGAAAATTGGCCCCTTTGCAGAAAATCTTTCTAAAGACCTGCTGATTGGTGCTTTTACCGCCACAGCCACCGAAGGAATTAAAAAAGATATTGTAAAGTTTCTAAACCTGAAAAGGCCCAATGTCTTTGTAACCGGCTTTGACCGGGCTAACCTTTCTTTTGCTGTACTGCGGGGTGAGAATAAGAGTAGGTTTGTTCGGGACTACCTGATAGAGAATAAGAATAAGTCGGGAATTATTTACGCCGCTACCCGCAAAGAAGTGGACAACTTATCTGAAAGCCTGGGTAAGGAAGGCATTAAATACGGAAAATACCATGCCGGCATGAAAGAAAAGGAGCGGACCTCGGCCCAGGAGGCTTTCCTGCGGGATGACATAGGGGTCATGGCAGCCACTAACGCTTTCGGTATGGGGATTGATAAGTCCAACGTACGTTTTGTAGTTCACTACAACATGCCAAAAAACATGGAAGCATATTATCAAGAAGCGGGAAGAGCAGGTCGGGACGGTGAACCTGCTGACTGTATTTTGCTTTTTTCTGCTCATGACATCATGCTGCAGAAATATTTAATCGAGCAGACCGTCTTTTCCCCCCAGCGCCGTGTTAATGAATATAAAAAGCTTCAGCAGATGGTGGACTACTGTCATACCTCAAGGTGCCTGCGTAGATATATCCTGGAATATTTCGGTGAAGGAAAAGTCAAAGATCATTGTGATAACTGCAGCAACTGCAGTGATGAATACGACTCTTTGGACATTACTATAGAAGCTCAAAAGATATTATCCTGTGTGTATCGTACCAGAGAACGTTTTGGCTCCACGGTGGTGGCTGAGGTTCTAAAGGGTTCTCAAAACAAAAAGATGAGGCAGTTGGGCTTTGATAGGCTTTCCACCTATGGCTTGATGAAGGATTATACCCTGCTGGAAATTAAGGATATAATAAACCTGCTGGCGGCAGAAGGATACCTTCATTTAACTGAAGGCAAGTACCCGGTAATTAAACTTGGCTCCGGTGCCGCTGCAGTTTTGAAACAAGAAGAAAGGGTCTGGCAGAAGAAGCGTAAAAAGAAAGAGCCCGTCAGAAATGATTCCTTGTTTGAGAAACTGCGGGTTCTGCGGAAAGAAATTGCAGACAGAGAAAATATTCCACCCTATGTGGTGTTTGCAGACAGCACCCTGCGGGAGCTGAGTTCCACCCGTCCTACGGACGGAGGATCTATGCTTCAGGTGAAAGGGGTAGGGGAGAATAAACTGGCCCGTTTCGGTGAAGAGGTTTTGAATGTAATCAGGCAGCATGAAACAGATGAAATTTTATAATTTTTTAGGAGAAGGATAAGCATGAAAAATAATTCCCTGAAGGAATACAGTGGTAATCATGCAGAGCAAACGGATACTAAAAAAAGATTACTGCAGAATCTATATGAGAGAATTGTGCCCCGTTCATACGTAGGGATTGGGTCTGTCCTGGGGGCAGTTACCATCACTGAATTATTTATCATCTGGTATATGATTTACCTTCCCACAGGCTGGTCCACTGCTGTTTATCTTCTGGCGGTTCCAGCAGTTCTATTGACCACGTATCTGATCATAATTACTGCTGCCTCAGCAGTATCCATCATCAAAAAGTATTCATCTCCCGTATTTAATACCCTGGCTGGCACTTTTATCGCCTTCATCCTGGTGACTTCTTTTATTTTAGGTTTATCAATCTTTTGGGCCGTAATATTTGCCTTTCTTCTCATCCCTCTACCGGCCCTGCTGGGGGCTGCTGTGGGAAATATTCTGCAAACCGACCTTATCAGCGCCAAACCATTAAAGAGGATATTTTCTGTCGTAATCCTTATACTTGCGTTGGGTGCAAATATTTTACTGGCAGTCTGGCTGTCAGCAAATATATTGAAAATCCTTTCCCCTTAAAGCAAAAATGCTATAATTACTCTTGTCTTCTAATTTACTAAAACGCAACAATTTTGGGAAAGTCCAAAATATCCAAGAAATAAGG
>PWJM01000008.1 GCA_003560915.1 Syntrophomonadaceae bacterium | reverse complement strand
TCTAATGCATGGGAGTACACTGCATCGAAAAGCGGTGTTCTTCCCTTTTTATCTCTTTGGTTTACATCCATGCCCTTAGAGATGAATAGTTCAGCTGCCTGCACAAAATCTTTCCTTGCTGAATGATGCAGAAGACCTTTTCCTTCTTTATCAGTTATAGTTAAACTACATCCATTTTTAATAAGGCATTTTACAACATCGAATGACTTGCTGATAACAGCACAGAATATGGGTGTTTTACCTTTGTATATTTCACGATCAATATCGGCACCGTACCTTAAAAACAATTCGACCAGCTCTTTTTTATTTTTCTTTGAAAGATAATGCAATGGGGTTTCTGACAAATCTTGCCTGTAAGGATTATGAAATTCATCAGTGTAGTCATTAATTATCCCGTTTGGGTCAGCACCATTTTCAAGGATAAAATAACACCACTCATAATTGAAGCTGTTGACAGCATTCTCTAAGATAGCATTAGGATAAGCACCTGCTGATATCAATATTTCTGCGCATTCCATATCATCCTTTTCATAGGCAACCCAAAGCGGATTTTTCACTTCTTCATCGACAAAAACATCAACATTGGGATCATGCCCCAAATCAAGCAACAGCTTAAGCTGATTGGGGTTATTGTTCTCAATGGCTTGAATAAGTGGGTTCATAATCTGGTATTTTTATAACAAATTGGTTTTCGGAAAGCAAAGGTATCAGCAAATTCGTTTCCGATTTTCCTGATACCTTCAATAATTTATGCCTTTATCCTTCGTTTGCTTCTTCGCCATACCTGTCGCTAAAGTGGAACTTTACCAGTTGTTTGGCATTGGAAAGCCTGGCGATCTCTTCGGCCTGCCCTTCGGTGAGGTGCATATTGCGTTGTGCCAGTTCCAGCTCTTCGTTTTTGTAGGAAGCCTCGCAATAAAGCACATCGGCATCGCGGGCGAATACCGGCAATATATTGCGGGTTTTTTCATCCAGCAAAAAGTCGGTTACATATACGATTTTGGTGCCACGGTTTTCACTGAGCAGGTCGAACAGCTCTGTTGAGCGGAACACTTGCCCACCGACACTGATCTCAACATCCATCCTGCCTTCAAAAGCCTCCTTCAGCTGCTTGATCCATGGCCCCGGACTGAACCCCCTGGCGTCCATCATCTCTTTGGATATGTTTACACCGGCTGTTTCTTCAAAAGCATATCCCATAGACGGAATGCCGTGGTCGAGTTGAATGCGCCTTACCGTATAGTCTTTGTGCAAGAGGATGATATCGTCTTCAATGGAAAAAGTTTTTAACTGCTTCCCTTCCATGTTGCCGTTTATGGAAAAGGTGGTTTGTGCAACTTCCTGCCCGTTGATCTCAAAAACATCCAGGGTAAGGGCATCGGGCCCAACGAGATTCCATGTAAAGGAGTTGATGCGGTGCATCACCTGCCGGGCAATACCTTCAGGCCCGTAAATATTGAGATGCTTTACGGCAGCATACAGCTTCATGGCGATGATCTCATCGAATCCGATCAGATGATCGATATGGGCATGCGAAATAAAAATATTTTCCAGCTTGCTGATATGCTTCGGCTGATAATCCACCCTTCCGCAATCGAAGAGGTGCACCGCTCCGTCTTTTTTTATGATCATTGCCGGAGTGCGGTTTACATTGTCGAGTAGTGTTGTTTCGATTTTTGCCATAGTATTAAATGCTATAGTTAATTTTTTGATTCACTATTATTTTCTTTTAAACTTATTCATAATAAGGAGCAAGGAAAATGCTATGATCATCTTCCATCAACAAAAACATTTTTCGGTTAAAAGCTCCACATTAACCTTTCCAATTGAATTTTCTTCGGTTATACAATAGATTAAGAATTTCAAGGTTATGAAGGGTTATTAAGGGTGTTGTATATTGTAATTTTCCTTTGTTTTTTATTTTTTTTAATTGTAAGGCACTTATCCGCAAGCCTTGATTTAAGATAAGCTTAAACCTTTGCCGCTCATTGACAGGCAAGGTTTGAAGGTAGGTATCCAGAAAACATCTGTTTCTGAATAATAGAGATTCTCCTTATCATACCTGGCACCATTGACAATTAAAAGATTAAACATATCCTTTCGGTTGCCTTTATCAAACATATTGAGAGGTGTTGCACCATTATGGGCTTTATGATTTACATCAATACCCTGATTTATGAGAAACCAGGCACAGTTTAAAGCATTTCTCATGGCAGCAATGTGCAAAAGCGTAAAACCATGACCGCTATTCATGTGTATATCAAACCCTAGTTCTTTAAGTAAAATCAGCATTTCCAGGCAATCATACTGCACTGCAGTGAATGCCGGGGTATGGCCATACCTGTTTTTTATGGCCATACCCATACCTGACCTTAAAAGTACTTTTGCACAGTCAACATTATTGGAAGATGCAGCCAAATGCAATAACGTGTCGCCAAACTCATCTCTCACACCCACATCATGCCCCAATTCAATCAGTAATCTGAGCTGGTGTGGGTAGTTGTTTTTGATGGCCTGGATGAGCGGGTTCATGGGTTTTGGGGTTTTGGTGGTTTGGCACCATAGCTGATGAGAAGTTGGTACATTTCGGGTTGGGTGGTTTTGTCAATCAGGGCAAGTGGTGTTTGGCCTGATTCATTTTTAGCATTTATGTCGGCGCCGTTTTTGATTAATATTTCTGCTAACTCTGTAAAGTTGTTTTTAACTGCGTCAAACAAAGGTGTTTCACCGTTGTTTGTCATTGTATTTACATCAGCACCCTTTGATATAGCTAGTTCTGCTAATTCCTTATAGTTATCTAATGCTGCCAGAGACAAAGGGTTTACTTGCCATTTTTCTGTGAAGTTTTCATCAACGCCAATTTTTATAAACAGATTTACAATATCTTTATTTCGCCTAAAGATAACTGCATCTTCAAGCAAGCTATGTTCGTTAGCATCCTCTACATGAATATCCGCACCTTTACGAATCAAAATTTCAATAATTTCTTTCAATTCATGTTTGGCTGCACTTATTAACGGGGTTTCGCAAAACATGTCCCTTGAGTTTAGTTCGGCGTGGTTTTCAGTTAAGAACTCAACGATTTCTGCTGATTTGACCCTTGTTGCCAAATGAAGCGGGGACTCGCCAAAATCATCCTTCACATTTACATCAGCTCCTTGATGCACCAAAACACGAATTATTGACATGTCTGCCTTAGATCTTATAGCAAAATGAAGAATTGATCTGCCATATTCCAATGTCTCCTTTACATTATACCCCAGTTCAATCAGCAGCTTCAATTGGTTTAGATTGTTGTTTTGAATGGCATGAATTAAGGGATTCATGAAGTTTGACTTTAAATTACTACAGATTATACTTTCTTTGCGCCATTATTCAAAAGCAATTCCAGTAATTCATACTGGTAACCAGATACCATAGCAATAGGGGGTTTCCCCTGATTATCCAGAATGTTGATATCCGCGCCCTTCTCAATAAGAATTCTGGCACAATCTATAGCATTTCTGCAACAAGCTATGTGCAACGGGCTATAACCATAGGTATCTTGTACTTTTAAATCTGCTTCATTATCAATAAACAAATTGAAAACTCTCATGCTTTTTGGTCTAATAGAGTGAAATAGCGGGCTTGCATTAATTTTATTTTTTGCATTTACGTCTGCACCATTAGCAATAAGAATTTCAGCCACTTCTTTGGAGTCTTGTTTAGCAGCAGCAAAAAGAGGGGTTTCCTCCATGTTATCTCTTGCATTTATGTCTGCACCATTAGCAATAAGAATATTAGCTACTTCTTTGTGATTATGATATGCAGCTTTAAAAAGAGGTGTTTGAAATTCTTTATTTTTCGCATTTACATCTGCTCCATTAGCAATAAGAATTTCAGTCACTTCCACCATGTTCTCGCAAAGTGCTAAAATTAAGGTAGTGTTTCCATTTTCATCTTTTACATTTATATCGGCACCTTTCATAATTAACAAGTTAGCTAACTCCTGCCAATTGTTTTTGAGAGCAGTAATCAAAGGTGATGGTTCATCCTTATCTTTTACATTTACATCAGCGCCTTTCATAACTAACAACTTAGCTAACTCTAGTCTGTCTTCTTTAAGAGCAAGAATTAAAGGAATTTGGCCAGATTTGCTTCTAAGGTTTGTGTTTGCACCGCTGCTGATCAGCAGTTTGGCCAACTCTTGTTTTCTACTGGCATAAATAGAATTTATTAAAAGAGTCTCTCCTCCCCATTGAGTTGATATATTTACATCCGCTCCACTTTCAATAATAAGTTTTATCAAATCAAAAGGAATCTCTTCTTCAATTGCAATTTGCAACAACCAATTTTCATACTCATCCCTCACATTCACATCATGCCCCAGCTCAATGAGCAACCTGAGCTGATTGTAGTTTTTGTTTTTTATGGCTTGTATTAGGGGGTTCATAGGGTATGGTGGTTTGGTGGTTTTGCGCCGTGGCTGATGAGAAGTTGGTACATTTCGGGTTGATTGTTTTTGTCAATCAGTGATAATGTAGTTCTTCCAAATTTGTCGGTGGCATTCACATCCGCCCCATTGGCAATAAGTAGCTCGACAATTTCTTTGTCATTTTTAAAAGCAGCACTAAACAGCGGGGTTTGTTCAATAAAATTTCTTGCGCAAACATCTGCTCCTTTGGTGATAAGTAGCTTTGTGAGTTCGGAGTTATTCTCTTTGATAGCATGAAACAGTGAAGTTTCACCATTACTATCCTTTGCATTTACATTTGCCCCTTTAGCAATAAGCAACTCGGAAACTTCTATAGAGTTTTTCAATGCAGCCATAAATATTGGGGTTTGTCCAAAATTATCTTTTGCATCCAAATATGCACCATTTGTAATAAGGAGTTCCGCAACTTCTTTGGAATTACAAAAAGCAGCATGAAAAAGCGGAGTTTTACCATTTTTGTCTTTTGCATTTACGTCTGCTCCTCTGGCAATTAGTTGTTTTACAATTTCTTTGAATTTGCGATGAACTGCCATCAAAAGCGCCGTATCACCAATTACTGACCAACTTACATGCATTCTTGTATTAACATTAGCCCCATAGGCAATTAATACCTCTGCAATATCTTTTCTGTTTTTCTTTAATGCAATTATAAGTGCTGTTTCAAATCCTTCAGAACGGCTAAAGAGAATATTTTTTGAACTTGTGAGATTTACATCCGCCCCACTTTCAGTTATAAGCCTCAACAAATCAATAGATACATCCTTTTCTACTGCAATATGTAATAAACTTTTTCCTTCTTCATCCCTCACATTCACATCATGCCCCAGCTCAATAAGCAGCCGGAGCTGGTTGTAGTTTTTGTTTTTGATGGCCTGGATTAGGGGATTCATAGAGTTTGGGGTTTTAAATCAAACTTTTTCCGCGCCATTATTCAATAACAATTCCAGTAATTCATGCTGGTAACCAGATACCATAGCAATAGGGGGTTTCCCCTGATTATCCAGAATGTTTATATCCAAGCCCTTATTAATAAGAGTTTTAGCACAATCTATAGCATTTCTGCAACAAGCTATATGCAACGGGCTATAACCACGGGTATCTTGCACTTCTAAATCGGCTCCATTATCAATAAGCAAAATGAAAACTCTCATGCTTCTTGGTCTAATAGAGTGAAACAGCGGACTTGCATTAATTTTATTTTTTGCATTTACGTCTGCACCATTGGCAATAAGAATTTTAGCCACTTCTTTGGAGTCTTGTTTAGCAGCAGCAAAAAGAGGGGTTTCCTCCATGTTATCTCTTGCATTTATGTCTGCACCATGGACAATAAGAATCTTAGCTACTTCTTTATGATTATAAAATGCAGCTTTAAAAAGAGGGGTTTGAAACTCTTTATCTTTTGCATTTACATCTGCACCATTAGCAATAAGAATTTCAGCCACTTCTTTGGAGTCTTGTTTAGCAGCATCAAAGAGAGGGGTTTCACCCCTCTTATCTCTTGCATCTACATCTGCCCCATTGGCAATAAGCACCTCGGCAACTGCTATAAAGTTTTTCAATGCAGCTTTAAAAAGCGCCGTATGTTCTATTTTCCTGTTCTTGGCATTAACATCAGCTCCTTTAGATATAAGTAATTCAGCTGTTTTTTCGTCATCTCTTGCTGATGCAAAATAAAGCGGTGTTTCTCCGAATTTATTTCTAATATTTGCGTCTACATTTTGATCAAGAATTAATTTAGTAACTTCATTAAATCCTTTCTCAACAGCATTAAATAATGCTTCATCAGTTACAATTGCTCCATTTTCAAGAAGCAATTCAACCAATTCTTTCAAACCTAAAATTATACTTGACATTAAAGGGCTTTGGTTAGAAAACGCTGCTGAATTAACATCAGCTCCATTTACAATAAGGAGTTCTGCAAATTCTTTGTCGTCATGCTGAGAAGAGACAGCTGTATGAAGCGGCGTGTATCCATATACATCTTTTGCATTTACATCTGCACCATTCGAGATAAGAATTTCAGCCACTTCTTTGTGATTATAATGAGCAGCTTCAAAAAGAGGTGTTCGAAGTCTTTCATTTTTTGCATTTACATCTGCTCCTTTCGATATAAGAATCTCAACAAAATCAGTAAAATTTCTACTTACAGATGCAAACAGAGCGGAATTGGCATCTATCTTGACACCCCATTCTTTAAGTATGCGGTAAACCTGCTTGAAATCATTTAATTTATTAACTTTATGATGATCCAAAAGCAACTCTGCCAATTCTCTTGAAACATAAGCACCTTCTTTAAACAATTCCTTATTTGGTAAATTTTTGTTTGCACCCATTTTAATCAAGAGTTCAGCAATCTTTGGTTTTGCGCTCAGTATTGGTGCGCGGCCATCATTATTCTTTGCATTGACATCGGCACCATGACGTATGAACAGCTCGACCACATCAATCGAATTGTTCTTTACAGCCATAAATAGTGGTGTGCGGCCTTGTAAATCACGTGCATTGACATCAAGGCCTCTTTTTATCAAATATTCGGCTACTTCCTCTGATATCTTTTTTGTAGCTGCAAATAGTACAGTCTGTCCGGCATTGTTTTTGGCATGGATATCGGCACCTTTTCCCTCCAGGAATTTTATAACATTTAGGGTGTAAAAGCTGGATCCTGCTGCGCTAAATAAAAGGGTATTGCCGGCATTGTCTTTTGCGTTTATGTCTGCGCCCTTTTCCAGAAGCATTTCTGCTGTTTTTGTTGCATTGCCTGTTGCGGCGCTGAAAAGCGGGGTTTTCCCTTTTTTATCTCTTTCGTGGATATTTGCACCCTTTTGTATTAGCAGCTCAGTAACTTCCGTAGCGTTGGCCCATACAGCCCTAAACAAAGGGGTACAGCCTGCTTTGTCTTTGAAGTTTATGTCTGCACCATTAGCTATAAGCACCTCTGAAATGGCCTTTGAAGGTTTTGTTGCAGCTTCAAATAATGGGGTCTGGCCATCATTGTTTACTGCATTTACATCAACTCCGTTTTTTATCAGAACTTCAGCCAAAGGAATGTTTTCCTCCAGGGTAGAGTACCTTTTGCATACACAATGAAGCAGATTGTTATTGTCAGCGTCAGTGAAATTGTACCCATATTCTGATATAACCTCTATCAATTGAATGTCCTCTTTTTGCAAAGGATCAGCAAATTTGCAAACATTTTTAACGATGAGTTCATTCAATTCCTTGGGGTCATGGCCTAACCCAAGCAGGAGCTTTAATCTGTTAAATTCTCTTGCATCGTAACAGTGCTGTAATATTCCCATGATAATCAATTATTTACCTTAAATAATAATAGCGTTTTTCCAATTCCGGGTTTTATTGTATTGCTAATATGTTTTATTTAGCTGCCCTTTCAGGGCGCCGATGAATGTTGCTTGCCATTACCCGGTGCGTTGCCGCCGGGCTGAAATCATTTGCCCTTTCAGGGCGTCCGGCTGCCAGCACCTGTGAGTATTTCCTTGTATTTAAAAAACAAGGATATTCTTTTAAAAAACTAACTTAAATAATTTGCTTCATTTTGCTCCAGCCATGCTCTCCAGCCCCATTCTGCAGGGGGATGACCATCGGATGTTAATACCCATAGCATGGGGTATTCAGGTGGGTTTGATGGTACATCGCCATAGCCATCGGTCATAAAAATAAGCAGCTTGGGTTCTGCTATATTGTTGTTGATCCAGGTGAATACCGGCCTGAAATCGGTACCCCCAAAACCATGGAAATCAAATTGCTCGTATTCAAAAGGCTCCCATTCTGAAAAATGCCTTACATTTTGCACGTCGGCATCGCACTCAATAAGAGTTACATCATAGCGCCCAAAAGAGGTAACAATGCCTTTGAGTTCGGCCAGGAAATCGGGCAGATCACTCATTGTGCTGCCGCTGGTGTCTATGGCTACTACCACCGATAAAAAATCATCCTTGCGGCTGGGCAGATAAAGACCCTGATGAATATGCCTGCGGTTGGGGGGCAACCACTGACGCGAGCCGCCAAAGCAATAACTGACAAATTGTTGCAGTATTTCCTTCCAGCTCAACTCGGGCTGATATTGGTCTTTGATCATCTGCTCAAGGTATGCCGGCAGGCCCCCCTTGCTGCGCTTCACCTGCTGGGCAGCACTTACCACCCATTGCCTCCATTTTCTGTCAGCACGAGGCTCAACGCCGGGCTGGTAATCATCGTCTTTTACCCACTGGCCGCCATTTCCTGCATCACCTTTTTTTGTATTCTTGCTTTCGCCCGGCATTTGGCCATCTTCTGTGTCGCTATCATATATATGCACATCTGCCGACTCGGGTCTTTTCGCGTTGCTTTTAAGCAAATCGTATATGGCTTCAGCCGATAAATCGCGCCATTCTTTTTTATGGGGTAGAAATTCTATTACATCAAAGCCCTGCTGCTCAAGCATAAAATTTACCTCCAGGTCGGTGGCATAATTAAAACGCTCATGATCGCGACTGCCCTTTCGCTTGAAGTGCAGAAAAACACAGTGCCAAAGTTCGTGTGCCATGAGAAATATACGCTGTTCATTACTCAGGTTCATTAAAAAAGGTGCACTGAAATAAATGGCAGAACCGTCGGTACAGGCTGTGGGCATACGGCTGTCCACTACCGTTATCAGCTCCATACGCATGGCCAGCATACCCACAAAGGGTTGCCTTATCAGTAGTTGGGCACGTGCACTTTCTGCTTCTGATAGTGCTGTCTTTTTTAGTTCCAGCTCTTCTGTATTGGGTTTTCTGAAATTATTGAGCATATGCTTGCATGGTTTTTCTCAGTGCTGAACCGTGTTTTTTTTGCCATTGAGAATAAAGTTCGTGTTCCAGCAACATTTGGCTGTAATAGTCAATTTTATCAGGGTTGGGTCCATACATGGCATCTATCATGGCCATGGCGGCAAAGTCGCTTGAAAGTTCTATGGAAATCCGGTAAAACCCATCGAGCAGGGCTTTTTGATCTTTCTCGCTTTTGCCCTTCCAAAGGTGATATACCATGGCGGAGCAAAGCGCATATTTCTGGTCTGCCCGCTGAGGTATTATCACTTTGCGTCCCGTATCGAGCATCATTTCCAGCACATCACTGATCTGTCCGCCCCATTCCCTGTATGCATTGAATTCAACACCTACACCTGTACCTACAAGTCCTTCAATGGAAATGTCGAGCATACGCTTGTTTTTCGATTGGTTTTTCTCCATCAGGTGCAGCATGGTGCTTACCCTTTCCCACGATCGCGGTGAAGGCCAGCCTCTTTCCAGGTTGTCTTCCATGGTGAAAAAGCAATTGGGTTTGAAGCGGATGAAACCTGTAACCAGCGGATGCACATTGTGGCGCAATGCCCATTTTATCCAGGCGTCCACTTCGGGTTCAATTTCCACATGCAGAAAACGGTTTGCCAGTGCCGATGACATAGTGGTAGCCACCGCCCTGTCGGATGCACGGTTTCCGGCACCTACAATATACCATCCTTCGGGTACAGTATAGAGGTCGCCCAACCTGCGGTCGAGAATGAATTCATAGGCAGCCACCTGCAGGGTGCGGTCGGCAGCGGTAAGCTCATCGAAAATGATGATACCCTTGCTGTCGGGGTCGCGTGGCCATTCAGCACTGATGTGCCAGTGTACACCATCATCGGTAGGAACGGGCAAGCCACGTATGTCTATAGGTTCGCGTTGTGCCAGCCGCACGTCAATATATCCTACGCCGAGGTCGTGGGCAATATCCCTTATCACCGATGATTTCCCCACTCCGGGTGGCCCCCAGATCATAACAGGCGGCACCAGTTCTGAGACCTTGCGCTTGTGGTTTTCTTTCCAGCTGGTTTGATTTCCATTGTCCCACAAAGCTTTAAGCTGAAAAAGTATAAGTTCTTCCAGCTCAAGGATGGTAATTTTGTTCCAGTTCTGGGATTTTACTTTGTTGTCCATGTATAGTTTAATTTGATTGGATTTGCTAAAAAAATGCTTTAAAGAAGACCATTTGGCTTTAAGTCCAAGAAGAAATATTACTTTCAACCGTATAAGTTAAATTATAAATTTGATTAAAGAGTTAACAAAACCTGAGCAAAAATGCGGGTTGTCAAATTTTAAGAAAAAAAGATAAAAATGAAATCAGAAAAGAATTGACTAAGAGAGGGTAGGGATTTCAAATTCTATATTTTGCCATGTTTCTTTTGTATATGGACTTTTCTTTTTCCAGTTTTCCGATTTTGGAGTTCAGCCTCTCCATATAGGATTTATTTTCTTTTTCTGCAAGATCATCAAGAATCTTTGGGAGATCATACATATACTCTTTTTTCCAGCTTAAAATGGCATAGGCAGGTACTTTGTACTCCAGGGCGAGGTCTCCAATGGTTTTAATGTCTTTGAGCGATTCTCTGCAAATTTTAGCTTTTAAGGTACTGCTGTATTTGTGGTCTTGCTTTTTCATAAGCGTTGATTTTCATGTAATAAATATATGAAATATTATCAATAAATGTGTTGTTTTATATTGTAAATTAATTACAAACATCAAAGAAAAATTTATTTTGCAGACACAGATTAATAATTTTTAAGAAGTTTTTTTGTCACAAATGCCCCATATACCCAATTACTCTAAAACGCTTTTCTTCTGTCACATAGCCTTCGATGAGTGTAAGGCATTCATCAAGGTCGCGATAAGCAAAAGGACCCTCAGAACGCAAAGATGCATATTCGAACCATGAAGGCATCATGATATTTATTCGCAACTGCTCAAATTCAAAATTTTCAGCCAATGTTTTGCTATGACTTCTTGACATTTTGCGCCCGGTACCATGACTCATTGAATTGAGCAGATCTTTTATCTTTTCGGTTGCTCTTACAAAAACCACATCGCCACTTATGTGAGATGGAATAACGGCCACTTGCCCCGATTCCAGCTTTACCGAACCTTTACGGATAATCACACCACCATCCTCTAGTATTTCGAATGTGTTGTGGGGCAAGTCTAATATAAGCTCTGTTCCTCCGAAAACAGCTTCCACTTCTTTGTGTATCTGTGCCCGGTTATCCTCTGCCCATTGCACAATACGTTCAAACTCACTGTCAAATTGAGCCGGTTTTTCCACCAGGTCGTCAACCAGTCCTGATTCGTTTCGTGAACCGGTATGTATTAAAAAGTAAATAAAATCTTCATCGTAAGGTTCCAGGGCATCCAGAAAATGGTTTCCCCCACCCAAATCGCCCAGCTTACCCTTATTGGCTTTAATTCGGTTTGCCAGCTCATCCCAGCGTTGTTGATCAAGGTCGCTTGGCGAAATATTTGATTTGATCAGTCTCATGCCACATCCGCAATCAGACAAAGCAAATTTCCGCCAGTCTTTTTGCTTAGTGAACAATACCGTACCGGTGGGCAGGGGCGATTTGCCGGGGCAGGCATCGGGTAAGAAAATTACCTTCTCGGCTTTCAAGTCATTTGGCAACCAGGAATATAATTTTCCTTCGGGTTCGGATGTCAGGTTAATTAATTCCACAGAAATTGATATATTACTCAATAATTCCTTATGTGTTAGCCAATACCCTTTTTATTTCTCAAACACAAACCTCCCTTCTTTATCAGTGATCTGAACCTGGTGTCCGTCCCTGAGTTGCAACTTTAAAGACCATCCTTCTCTAACAATATCAGGGATTTCAAGAAGCTCGAAAAATGC
>PWJM01000164.1 GCA_003560915.1 Syntrophomonadaceae bacterium | reverse complement strand
GTTTAAGGAATTGAAAGGGATTTATTAACCTCGGTCAATAAATCGCCTTCTTGGCTTAATTTTTTGACTCCGGTTTTCTCAAACCAGAGTCTAGTGAGTCCTGTTTAGTTTTCAAAGAACACTGCCCATTTTTGCGGGCAAGAGATATGGTAACACAGTAAAAATATATTGTCAAGTTTTAATAGTGATTGTTCAAAAAACCATTAAATGCTCGAACAATACCTGTGTGGATTTCTATTTTATCATGGTTTATGTTAATAATCAAGACTGCTGGCAGGCAAAAATAGAATAAAACTCATTATTTCTCCAACAAAACATAATATTTCACATTTTTTTAATAGAGAAAATTTTTACTAGACATTCATGCAGTAGAAAATGCCGCACCATAAGATGAAAGGAAATGAGACAGAAGAACCGTCCCCTTGTCTGGTTTTAAATACAAAAGTAATAAATTGAATTGATAGTTACGGAAGAGGCGTATGAAATTCCTGGCCAGGAAACTGCAGATTTATCACTGTATCGGGGACTTCCCCTTGATAAAGGCATTCAGCAATAGGCACCTTGGTTACTACCTCTGTGGAGGAAGCAACGAAGGGAATTACCACCTGTACTTCTGCAATAATATCAAGATATATTTTATGTCTGGTTTGGTTTATCCCGGCTTCTTCAAAAACATCGATAATATCAGTATTAACCCTTCCTACAGGAACAATTACCACAGGGATTCGAGGACCTAAATTCGCCAAAAAATAGCTACCCAAAGCCTGCCCAAGGGGTATTCGGATGACTTCATTCTGTAACGCTCTTAGGCTCTCTTGAACCCTTAATGTGGTAAGGATGATCACCCGATTCACTTCAGGTGTATTAACCTGAGCCATAGTAATTTTGCCGGCTTGATCTTTTTGAATCCTAACCAGGTCGTCATACAGCATACTCTGGGCTACTTCGCCATATACAGCTTCGTTGATAGCCTCTGTGGCTGCATTATCTGCATAGAACACAGCCGCTGCCAAAAATGTAGGGCGCAGTCTGTGTTCCATAAAAATCAGCAGCCTTAAAAAAAGAAATATCATTAAAGCCATGAATAAAAAAACAACCTTTTTACGGTTTAACGAAAACAAGGATTTTTTTCTAAACATATAAATCCCTCCACTATGATAATATGCAGAAGGATTTATAACTTTCATAAAATATCATAAGTCTCGCATAAATTAAAATAAAATTAAAATTAATTATATCAGGCTTCAAAGAACGAAAAATTTTCTATTAATAATTATCGCAAGTATTCCAAATAAAGCGCTAAGGCGTAATTAATCCAGACGGCAACGGTCTGTGCAGAATATTATGAATGGCTCTTAACTCATTAAACATGAAAAAATAAACCCTTTCGGGTTTAACGATTAATCTATACCGTAATTAAATTATGATTCGTGCAAATTTCCTCTTTCCCACTTGAATCACCGCTCCATTTTTCATTTCAATGACTTCTTCAGAATCTATAATTTTCTCACCGTCTATTTTTACCGCTCCCTGTTTGATCATGCGTCGGGCCTCACTGTTAGAGCTGACCAGTCCTGTTTCAGTCAATAATCTAACCACCCAGACAGGATTTTCTCCTAAAGTTACTTCTGGAATCTCTGTCGGGAGCTCTCTTTGTCTAAAAATCTTTTGAAATTCCTGCTCCGCTGTTAGAGCATCTTGATCACTGTAGTACAGGGTAACCAATTCCCTGGCTAATTTCATTTTTACATCCCGGGGATGCAGTTCTCCAGTCTTTAACCCTTCGCCTATCTCCAATAATTCCTTTGAATCCAGGCGAGTCGTTAACCGAAAGTATTCAATCATATGTTCATCAGCGATGGACATAGCTTTCCCATATATTTCTCCCGGAGGCTCACTGATTCCAATATAGTTTCCCAGGCTCTTGCTCATTTTTTGAACACCATCCAAACCTACCAAAATGGGCATAGTAACGGCAATTTGAGGCTCCTGTCCGTATTCTTTCTGCAGGTGCCTTCCCATCAAAAGATTAAATTTCTGCTCAGTAGCACCGAATTCTACGTCCGCCTCAATGGCCACAGAATCATACCCCTGCATCAAGGGATAAAAAAATTCATGAATGCTGATGGGATAATTATCTTTAAAGCGCTTGCAAAAATCATCTCTTTCTAACATTCTAGCCACGGTATATTTTGAAGAAAGTTCTATTACATCCACAAAATTTAGTTTTTGAAGCCATTCACTGTTAAAAACCAGCCTGGTTTTTTGTGGATCTAAAATCTTAAATATTTGCTCCTGATAAGTTTTGGCATTGGCAAGGACTTCCTCTTCGGTCAGCTGTTTCCGAGTCTCTGACCTTCCTGTGGGGTCCCCTATTCGACCGGTAAAATCCCCCAAAATAATCACTACATCATGGCCAAGGTCCTGAAAATCTTTTATTTTATGTAAAACCACCGCATGCCCCAGATGTAAATCCGGAGCCGAAGGGTCAAACCCCAGTTTTCCAATCAAGGGTTTTCCAGTCTTAATAGATTTTTCTAGTTTTATTAACAGGTCATCCTCCTGAAGAATTTCCACAGTGCCATTTTTTATCACTTCAAACTGCTGTTGAGCGTTCATAAAAGTCAGTCCCCCTGCCTGTTGATATAAAATAGGTAATATTAAACAATTAAACAGAATAATTTTAACATATGGAAATTTCTTTTGCAAACTTTCTGAATGGAGTAACATCAGCTCGATAATTACGTCTATTCATAATAATCGTTTCTATTTAAGGGATAGTTAAATAATTTTAAACAATAACAAGTTTAACAATATCTCACATTATGGTATAATTCTATAAGTATAAATTCAAAGGGGGTCTCAAAATGGCGAAGGTTGACGAGCCCAAGAACAACGGTAAAAACGGCAGCGATAAAAAAGAAAAACGCGCCGGAAAAGTGCTGGGCAAAGTCCTTCGTTTCTCTTCTCGGACTTTATTCATCTTACTATTAATATCATTTTTTGCAGCAGCAGGTTTTGGATTGAATGTTGTATTATCCTCAATTAAAGATGCTCCAGAATTTGATATTGCCAGCTTTGACCATTCAAGAACATCCTATATTTATAATATGAATGGCGACGAACACATGCGCCTGCATGATGGGCACAATCGCATCGAAGTTCCACTGAGTGAAATGCCCTTACACCTGCAGAACGCTTTTATTGCCATCGAGGACGAACGTTTTTATGACCATATTGGAGTCAGTCCGAAAGACATTATAAGGGCAGCTTACAATAACTTTCGTAAACAGAGCCTGACAGATCAGGGTGCCAGCACCATTACCCAGCAGTTAATTAGAAACGGAATTGTTACTCGGGAAAAAACCTACTCAAGAAAGATGCAGGAGGCCTGGCTGGCCATCCAAATGGAACAACGGCACAGTAAAGAAGAAATTCTTGAACTCTATCTAAATGTCATATATTTCGACTCCCTGAATTACGGAGTTGAAGCTGCAGCCAATGACTACTTTAGAAAAAGCGTTACAGAGCTGACTATAGCAGAGTCTGCCATGCTGGCTGGAATTCCCAGAAACCCCAGCTATTATTCGCCCCGGAGAAATTTCGAGGAATCCAAAAAACGGCAGGAACTGGTCTTGAGTCAAATGTTAGAATACGGTTACATTTCCCAACGGGAAGCGGATGAAGCCCGAATGGAAGAAATACAGGTTTTCCCTCCTGAGAGGAAGACTGACTTTGATTATCATCCTTACTTTATTGATTATGTAGAGCTGGAAGCCCGTAACATACTAAGTGAGCTGGATATCTATGAGGATGCTTCCATTGCTCTAAACCGGGGCGGATTAAAAATTTATACCACCCTGGAACCGGAGATTCAGAAGATTGTTGAAGATGTGTTAAACAATGAGAAATACTATCCTCTTACGAAAGAAGATGAAGATGGGAAACTTCAGCCGCAGGCAGCAGCAGTGTTGGCTGAGCCGGAAACGGGACACATTAAAGCCCTGGTAGGAGGTAGGGATTACGGCCTGCACAACCAGGACCTCAGGTATTTAAGCCGCCGTCAGCCTGGTTCTGCTATCAAGCCGGTATTAACTTATGCTCCGGCCTTTGAAGAAAAAATCTTATTTCCGGGTTCGGTATTGGATGATGCTCCCACCATTTTTGGAAATTATTTTCCAGAAAACTTTGATAATACTTTTTTAGGGCTGATAACTGCTCGCTATGCGCTGGCCCGTTCCCAAAACGTACCGGCAGTGCAAGCATATCAAACGCTGACCCCCAAGGTGGGTATGGAATACGCGGAAAAACTGGGAATCACCACTTTTGACCCGAGGGATGAAGGGGGCCTGGCCCTTACCTTAGGAGGTTTTACCCATGGAACAAGGCCCATAGATATGGCTCAGGCCTTCGCAGTGTTCGCCAACAAAGGGGTAAAGATACCCCTCACCACCATACTGCGGATAGAAGATCATCAGGGCAGGGAAATTTACAGCTTTAAACCAAAACCGGAAGTGGTGCTCAGCGAAGTCACCGCATTCCTAATCACCGACGTGTTAAGAGATGTTGTCCGTGCCAGCGGCGGGACCGCTCGAGATGTTAGCGCTGTGGGAAGGCCCATCGCTGCAAAAACCGGAACTACTTCTGATAACAAAGACGGTTGGCTGATTTCCTACACTCCGGACTACGTTCTGTCAGCCTGGATAGGTTACGACGAGTTGACCATGGGAAGCATCAGACTGCCGACCAGATTTCCCAGGCTCATGACCATTGAAATCATGAAGAAAGTCCATGAGGGATTACCAAATCGGGATTTTGAATCCCCAGGAGGGCTTTCCGAGGTGACTATCTGTTCTAAATCAGGCAAACGGCCCGGGGAACACTGTCCCAGTGAACATATCACCAGTGACCTTTTCCCCAGGGGTTATGAACCCAAAGATACCTGTGATGTACACATCACCCTGGAGGTCTGCGCCGTATCGGGCCTGCTCCCGGCGGAGTACTGCCCTGAAGTTGAAGTCCGACACTTCCTTCAGAGACTGGTTCCCTATATCCTTACTGACAGCCGTTGGAGGCATGGTGCTGGTAGAGGCCCCGCTGATGCCGGACTTCAACCACCCACAGAAATCTGTGACCTTCATGGGGAAAGGCCCCAGGCACCGGTGGGATTATCACTAACCAGCAGTAAAAACGGTGACGAGGTTCAACTAAGGTGGAATTTTGAAGGTTCTAAGGATTCCGGTTTTAATGTCTACCGGAGTTTAGACAATGAAAATTATGAACTGCTGAACAAAAAACCTCTAAATTCAAGAACAACCAGCTATAAGGATAAAGACGTCAGTCCGGGAACAACTTATTATTACAGGGTTACCTCGGTAAACGAACACGGGGTGGAGTCCAATCCCATGCAGGGCTCAATCACTACCAATGAACCTCCGCCTCCCGAACCAGAGCCGGATCCAAAGCCTGATCCAAAGCCTGACCCAAAACCCGATCCGGGAAACGGAGATGACGATGACGATGATGAAAATGGATAGTAACACGTAAGATTTTTAAAAAAGAACAAAACAAAATAACTAGAATATTTCAAAAATCACACAAAAAGAGAACCAACTGGTTCTCTTTTTGATATATCAAAAATAATAAATTAGTGTTTAAAATTTCTTATAGTGATTTTACTATCTGATAGTTTTACTTTTTTAGTTTTCGCAGTTAACGTTTGTAACCCTTTTTAGTTTCTACTTCAAACTCACAACAGTAACCCCACTGTCCCCTTCGCCATATTCACCCAGCTTAAAAGACTTTACCTGGTGGTGGGATGCCAAAAATTCATGCAGCCCTTTCCGCAGGGCCCCTGTCCCCTTACCGTGAATCAAGAATAGGGTGCCTAATCCTGCCAAACAAGCATCATCTATATATTTGTCTACCCTTTCCTCCGCCTCCTGAAGGGTGCAGCCTCTTAAGTCCAGTTCAGCTTTAATCTCCATGGATTTTTGAAACAACAGTCCGGATGTAGTGCTTCTTTCCAGGGTTTGTGGAGTTTGGGCTTTGTCCAAGACGCCTTTTAAATCAGATAGGCCAGTAGATATTTTCATAATTCCCACCTGAAGTAAAACATCTTCGTTATTGTTTACCTCCAACACTTTCCCTTTTTGTTTCATACTCTTTATAAAAACCAGGTCTCCAACCTTAAGATTTTCAAGGGTCAGTTCTCCCTGAGGCTCCATACTATCCATCTCATCCATCAGCTGATTTTGGGAATCCTTGAATTCTTGTTTTAGATTATGGTAAGCCACATGCCTTTGTTTCGGATCTCTTTCCCGAGAGGCTTTTTCCAATTCTTTAATCATTCTTTCCGACTTTCTTTTCGCCTGATTAACGATCTGAAGCGCTTCTTCCCTGGCCTTTTGAATGGTTTCCCTTTTTCTATCCTCCAGCCGGGAGGTTTCCTCCTCCAACTGCCTTTTTAAATGAATTACTCTTTCTCTTTCTTCATCCATGGATCTTTGATTTTGATGAATTTTTCTCTGGCTCTCTTCCAGGTTCTCCATTAATTTTCTTAATTTTAGCTGCTCTTCGCCTAAAAACATCCTGGCCCTCTGTATCACTTCCTCCTCCAGGCCAAGACGGGAGGCCACTTCAAAAGCGTTACTACTGCCGGCCACCCCCTGAAGGACTCTGTACGTAGGTTGAAGGGTGAGGGAGTCAAATTCCACAGAGGCGTTTTCCATTTCCTCATGGTCATAGGCAAAACTTTTTAAACTGCTGTAATGTGTCGTAGCTATAGTTTGGGCCTTGATGGAATGGAGCTGTTCAAGGATTCCCATAGCCAGTGCCGCTCCCTCCGCAGGGTCAGTACCGGCCCCCAATTCATCCAGCAGGACCAAAGAGTTTCCCGTTGCCTCTTTTAGGATTTCTATTATATTTTTCATGTGTCCCGAAAAGGTACTTAAGGATTGCTCAATGTTCTGCTCATCCCCAATGTCCACCAAAACCCGGTCATAAACAGGCATAACGGTTCCTGCCTCCGCAGGCACATGCAGCCCTGCCTGAGTCATCAGGGCTAACAAACCTACGGTTTTTAAGGCCACCGTCTTCCCACCGGTGTTGGGACCGGTCATAACCATGGTGAGGTGTTTATCTCCTAAGTCCAGGGAAATTGGCACCACCTCTCCCTTTAAAAGAGGATGACGGGCATTTACCAATCGTAAATACCCCCTGTCATTTAAAAGAGGTTCATCGGCATTCATTCCCAGACTCAGCCTGGCTTTAGAAAGGATAAAATCTATTTCCCCTATGATACTCAGCGATTCTTCAATACTTTCCGCATCCTGAGAAACCTGGACACTGAGTGAAAACAGAATCCTTTCCACTTCTTTTTGCTCACTGCTCCGTAACTGGTTCAACTGATTATTAGCCTCTACCACAGCCATCGGTTCTATAAAAAGTGTAGCTCCACTGGAAGACTGGTCATGAACGATTCCAGCTACCTGTGCCTTATGTTCAATCTTTACAGGAACCACGTAACGGTCATTTCGTTGAGTCACAATATTTTCCTGCAAATATTTACTGGTAACTGTGCTTCTCAGAAGTTTTTCCAGCTCTCTCTGGATTCGCCCCTGGGCAATTTTTATCTGCCTGCGAATAGAAGAAAGCTCTATGGATGCATCATCAGTTACTTCCCCCTCCTGGTTAATGCTCCGGAGAAGAAGCTTTTCCAGGCCTGCAAAATCCCTTATGTCGTTTGCCATGGACAATAAAATACCTGGGCTACGTTCCTGAACCTGTTTTTTTATTCTATTGAATACCGTTAAGTTTTCTGCAATTTCCCTCAGCTGCCGGGAATTTAGAGACCCCCCTCTCTGGCAGCGGACTAAATAGGAACGAATATCCGTTACTCCGGAAAGCCTGATGTTTACTTTTTCCAGCAAACTGCATCCTTCCGTAGTTTCTTTCTGCCATCTTTCCAGCCTGTCTATATCCGAAACCGGGCGCAGGTCCTCTGCCAGTTCACGCCCTAATACTGTATCACATTTAGAAGAAAGCATTTCTATGATTTTATCAAATTCCATTAGTTCTAAATTTTTTTCCATTATGCCTTCTTTCCTTCCCGATGCTATAATACAAAATCAACATCTCCTGCCTGTACTTTATGCTAAAGAGACCCCTATGCAGCTCATAAAATAGGGTTGCCATTGGATGAATGAAAATAAGACAGCAGAACCGTCCCCTTGTCTCCTTGTGTATACAGGAACCTATTTTTCAAAAGTCTTTCTAGAAATACTGGCAGAGACATATGGATTCTCAGCAGCATAAAAACGAAGCATTAAATCTACCCCTGTTTTTATCCCGATACGGGGACTGGATTGAATTCTCGGCTTTTCCTGGGAATCCAAAATGGTAAGATTGCTGTTGAGTAAGCTTATCCCGTTATGCTCTTTATTAATCCCCATAGCCTGGCATAATTTTGCAGGGCCATTGGTCAAATTCAAAACTTTTGAAGTTCCCCTCCGCTGGTGCATATGCTGTATTCCCTCCAGGGGTTCCAGTGCTCTTATTAAAACAGCTTCTCCCACCCCTTCTTCCCGGGTTACTACATTAAAACAATAATACATCCCGTAAATCAAATAAACGTAAGCCATACCGGCAGGGCCAAACATGGCTTCGTTTCGCTTCGTCTTTCCCCGGGAAGCATGGCAGGCAGGGTCATCCTTACTCAAGTAGGCCTCCGTTTCTACAATCTTGCCCATAGATACCCCTTCCGGCAAATTATGCACTAATACTTTTCCAAGAAGCCGTTGGGCCACCTTAACCGTATCTTCCTTAAAAAACTCTTCTGGCAGTATATTCATCCCACTCATTTTACAATCAAACCTTTTTGTTAGTCAGAGCCTCTATTCCCAAGTCAATCATGACAAAAGCATATTTTTCAAAAGTGGAAAACCCATGGGAAGTTTCTTTGGCCTCCAGTATGGAGGAGTGCGGTACAAAATTAAGAAGTATGATAATAAATAAAATAAATAAAATTCCTTTAACCGCACCAAAAGCCGCACCAAAAAGCGAATTAAACTGCTTAATTAAGGGCAGGGAACTGAACAGGCGAAGCACTCTCCCCAAAAATAACAGCACTATTCCACTTAGAGTCAAAACAGTAAAAACCCCTATCAGGGTAACCGCATATTCCTCCAGGTTAAGAAAACTCAAAAATTCAATGTCTAAAGACTGCAAAAAAGCACTGATATTAAAAATACCATCCAGGCTCTCCCCCACCACCGGGCCCAGCTTGAGAGCCAGGATCCAGGACACAATAAAACCAAACAAATCTAACAGCTGCAGCAGCATCCCTTTTTTTAAACCCGATAAGATGCTGAGAAGCAGGATAAATACAAAAACAACATCCAGCCAGTTCACTTGGCATCACCGGTCTTTTTACTTTTTTCTTCCAGTTTAATGTTCAATTTTTTTACTTCCCTTTTTAAGTTATATATTTCATTACTTAAATTAATTGCGGTTAGCACAGCAATCCTGGTCTTGCTAATACTTCCGGTCACCTGGGAAAGTTCTTGCATCTTTGTGTTTACGTATTCTGCCAACCTTTTCATATAATTTACAGGCAGTTCGCTTTTAATGGTGTACTCTTCCCCATAAATTTTCACTTTAACCTTGTTTTTTCCATCATTCATAGGAAACCCTCCAGAGTGATAAAAATTAATACTTATTTCGAGAGAAAACTACAAATTCCTGCCTCAAAAAAACCCCCGGAGAAACGGGGGTTAAAAAATGAGGCTATTCTCTGATATGAGCTTCAAATTTTTTCACCAGGGAATCTATCACTTTTTGATGAAGATCATTAATCTCTTTGTCCGTCAAGGTCTTATCCCTGGAACGATAAACAATAGAATAGGCAAGGCTGCGGTACCCGGAAGGAATCTGTTCCCCCTGGTAAACATCGAATAAAGTCAAGTCCTCCGCCAGTTCTCCTGCCGTATCTAAAATTTCCCGACTGATCCGATCTGAAGAAATAGTATTTTTAACCACTACGGCAATGTCCCTTAAAACCGCAGGATATTTGGGTAAGGAATTAAAGTGAATGTGGATGTTCGCATATTTGAGTATCCGGCTGAAGTCGATTTCAGCCGCGCACACTTTGCCCTCCAGGTCAAATCGGGACATCACCTCCGCATGGACTTCTCCCAGCACTCCTAATTTTTCTCCATCAATCAAGATCTCTGCAGCCCTTCCAGGGTGGAAAGTGGAATGGCTTACCGGGGTAAAGCTGCAGTTTTTTAAACCCATTTTTTGAACAAATAATTCCAGGATTCCCTTAAGGTCATAAAAATCAACCTGCTCTGGTTTTTGACACCAGTTCTCCCTGCCCCAGTCTCCCGCCAAAACCAAAGCCAAAGTTTGTCTTTCTTGGGGTAGGGTTTCCAAAGAGGATTCTGTGGGAATAAATACAGCTCCCAGCTCAAATAACCGTATGTCATTAATGTTTCGGTTGGCGTTATATTTGACAGCATTCAAGAGGTTGCCTAAAAGGGTAGTCCTCATGACACTTTGCTCTTCGGAAAGGGGATTATAAACTTTTACAACGTTTCTTAAGGGGTCATTTGTATCCAGCATCAGATCATCATACTGTCTGGGATGAATAAAAGAGTAAGTTATAGCCTCGTAAAGGCCAAAGGAGGTTAAAAGTTTCTTTGCCAGGCCCTCCAGCTTCTGCTCCCTGGTTTTCCTCCCCTGGGTAATGACTCCCCGGGGCAGGCTGGTCTCAATATGCTCATAACCGTATATTCGGGCAATCTCTTCTACCAGGTCTACCTCCCGAGTAATATCGGGCCTCCGAGTAGGAACTATTACATTTAGAAGATTACCGGATTCCTCTGTCTCAAAATATAAGCCTTTCATGATCCCTTCTATTTTTTGGTCGGAAATATCCAGGCCAATAATCTTTCTGGCTCTATCCCTGCGCAGTGGAATAACCTGCGCAGCTGCAGGTATGGGATATTCATCAACGACCCCGTTTACCACCTGACCGGAGGAAAGCTGAGCCATCAGTTGAGCTGCCCGGCTGGCAGCCCTTATGGTCCCTTCAGGGTCAGTACCCCTTTCAAATCTCAGGGATGACTCCGACCTCAGGCCCAGGTTCCGGGAAGTCCTGCGTATGGTAGTCGGTTCAAAACAGGCTGCTTCAATTAAAACCGTTCGTGTCTGCTCTGTTATCTCGGTACTCAACCCACCCATCACTCCTGCCAGGGCCACCGGGCCGGAGGGGTCTGTGATCACCAGCATACTTTCATCCAACTTTCTTTCCTGCTCATCCAAAGTTACCAACACTTCTCCGGCATCAGCTTTTCTTACAATAATCTTTTGATCCTTGATCCGGTCATAGTCAAAACCATGCAGAGGCTGGTTGCATTCCCACATTATGTAGTTAGTTACATCCACAATGTTATTGATGGGCCTGATGCCAACAGCCAGCAGCCTTTTCTGCATCCAGAGGGGAGAAGGCTTAATGGTGACATTTTTAACAATTCTGGCTGAATAACGGGAACATAAATCCTCATCGATAATAGTTACTTCAACCAGGTCTTGGATGCCCTCTTTCGCCGTAGAAAGCTCAGGGAATTCATTTTTTAGAGGTGCCCCGGTAACAGCGGAAACCTCATAGGCTACCCCCAATAACCCCAAACAATCGGACCGGTTGGGAGTAAGCCCCAGTTCCAAAATCCAATCATCTAAACCCAGGGCCGCTGCAATATCCATACCCACGGGATAATCCTGGTCTAGAACCAGGATCCCATAATCATGGGCAAGTTCCAGCCCCAGCTCTTGAGCCGAACACAGCATTCCGTTGGAGGTTACTCCCCTGAGTTTGCTCTTCTTAATTTTAAAGCCTCCGGGTAGAACTGCCCCTGGTTTCGCTACCGGAACCAGGTCCCCCGCCTGGAAATTATCTATTCCTGCAACAATTTGGGATATTTCATCCTTTATATCTACCTGGGCAATAAACAGCTTATCTGCTTCAGGATGTTTTTTTACAGACAGGACTTTCCCCACCACCGTGTTGGTTATTCCGGGGTTAAAAGAGGAAACCGACTCCACTTCAATTCCGGACATCGTAAGTTTTTCAGCTAATTCTTCCGGACCCATCTGCAGGTCCACGTAATCTTTTAACCACTGGTATGATACAAGCATTCAAAAAAACCTCCTGTTTACTTATCTCTTTTGTTAATCCCACGTGCCTG
>PWJM01000106.1 GCA_003560915.1 Syntrophomonadaceae bacterium | reverse complement strand
CCCCCGCACATTATCAGGCTGCATTTGCTGTGGAACACCATGAGGGAAACCGTAATCGGGTGTTTCCCGAAAGCTCCCGGCCTGCCGGCAGATCAGGAAAATTATCTAAAGTCCGTTGAGGACGTCTACGCAATGGATGCGTACCACTCCCTTTCCATTGAGGGATATCGCGTTTCAGCGCAATTGATCGACAAGGTCCGGAGCGGCAACTGGAACCCCGAATGGGATGATAACGATAAAACACACAGGGATGCCATGGCCGCCCGGGGTTACTGGCAGGCCTTCCTGGTCGTAAAAAAGAGTGTTAAAAAGGTGCTGGACGGTGAAAATGCCGGGGCCATCGCGGCCAGGGATCATGGGGACTGGTTCCGTGAAATGTTCAGTCCGGGTGTGACCGCCGGAATCCTGAAGGCATCGGACCTTGCGGGTTACCGGAATACGCAGGTTTTCATTCAACGATCCAGGCACATACCGCCGGCTGCCAAAGCCGCCAGGGAGATGATTTCCGAGCTGTTTGAATTGCTAAAGAAAGAGAGCGTACCCGGTGTACGGGCAGTGCTCGGGCATTTCTTTTTCGTGTTCATCCATCCCTACATGGATGGCAATGGACGCATGGCCCGTTTTCTGATGAACGTGATGCTGGCATCTGGTGGATATCCCTGGACCGTTATGCCCGTTGAAAACCGATCGGATTATATGCATGCACTGGAGCGGGCAAGCGTCCATCAGGATATCAGGCCCTTTTCCGAACTTGTTGCACGTTTTGTTGAAACAGGAATAGCAGGTGGCTCCGTCACCCCTGCTCCGGAACACGGGTACCCGATTTCGCCTCATCCACCTCCGGATCCCTGAACCAGTAATTCAGCATCAGGTACACCACCAGGTTCACGACTTTGTGGAGGGCGCTGTAGACGAGCAGCATCCCGGCGATGGCGGCGATGGTGACATCCAGCCCGCGGGCGTACTCGAGTCCGGCCCACATGAAAAACAGATCCTTGCTGGGCATGAACGGGATCCGGTTGATGACGATGAACATGGCCAGGAACGTCAACCAAACCGGAAGCGGGATACCGGGGATGGCCGCCATCCACATGAACACCATGCCGGCATGGTGCAGCAGAAAACGCGTCATGTAAATGCCGAAGATCACGGCTGCGATGCGCAGGGGCAAGTCGAAGATGTAACGGCGGAACAGAATCACCAGTCCGATCACGACCAGCAGCACCACAATACCCGCACCGATGTAGAGCGGGGCGGTGTCCTCTAACAGGTCCGACAGATCCAGGATACCGGTCCAAAGCAGGACAAGCAGCAGCGTGATAGCGACCAGGTTGGAGGTGACCGAAGAGATGATACTGTTGTCGCGCATGTGCTTGAAGATCTGCCGGTCGCCCAGACCGACCCGCTTGCGCGCCCACAGGAACAGATAGAACTCGCCCGAGTAACCGACCACTTCGTGATTGTACACCCATTTTGTGAGGAACGCCTTGAAGCCTTGCCAGGCGTCAAAGGTCCAGACCTGGCGGTAGATGAAAATCTCGGCTACCGGCAGGCTGAAGAAAAGGATGCCGAACAGGAGGTAGAACCACGGACTGACCGGCAGCGATTGCAGCACTTCGCCCCATCCGATGTCGGTCAGCTGGTAGATGATCAGGCCGAGAATGGCCAGCACGATCAGCCGCTGCAGCAGTTTTTTAATCTTTTTGGTACGGGGATCAGCGGAGAATCGCTGCCACGCTGTCTTGATTGCGGATAATCGGCTCACGGATATGAAGTTTTCTTGCATCAAAGCTAAAAGGTACGCATAATTGAGGGAACAATGCCCGTTTTGTCTGGTGAATGAGATATCTTATGAATTCGTTTCTTGCAGCCGCGATACAGATGAACAGTCAGCCTGACCTGACCCGGAACTTGGAGCAGGCCGGGGAAGCGGTGGCGCGTGCAGCGAGCGAAGGGGCCCGGTTCGTGACACTGCCCGAAAATTTCGCGTTCCTTGGCAGCGAAACGGAGAAGCACAGGCTGGCCGAACCAATCTCGGAGGCGGTGCTTGCCGAAGTGCCGAAGTGGGCAAGGGAGCATGGTATCTGGCTGCTGGCCGGAGGATTTCCTGTTCGGGTGGGATCCGACCGTGCCTCAGGCAGTGGATCCGGCGGTGGCTCGATCAGTGATTCGGGCCGTGCCTCGATCAATGATTTGGGCTTTGGCTCAGGCAATAACAAGGTATACAACCGCGCGATCGTGGCGGATCCGTCGGGTGACATCATCGCCCGGTATGACAAGATCCATCTGTTTGATGTGGCGATATCCGCCGAGGATTCGTACCGGGAATCGGACCTGGTCGAGTCCGGCAGCCATGTGCCTGTCGTGTGTGATATCCTCGGAGAAGAATCAAGTGAGAGATCAGGGGATGCAGCAAGGAGTGTATCAGACGTTAGCGGGAAAGAACGGGCCGGCATACGGAAGGATGAACGGAAGGATGAACGGATCGATGCAAAGAGCGATGAGCGCAACGATGAATGGAAGGATGAACGGAACGGTGTGCGGGTCGGACTGACGATCTGCTATGATGTGCGTTTTCCGGAGCTGTATCGCCGGCTCAGCGAAATGGGCGCCGATATTCTCTGTGTGCCGGCTGCGTTTACGCGTCCCACCGGTGTGGCGCACTGGGAGACCCTGCTGCGCGCCCGGGCGATAGAGAACAGCTGCTATGTGATCGCACCGGCGCAGACCGGCCGGCACGGCAAGAAGCGGCTCACCTACGGACACTCGCTCATTATTGATCCCTGGGGACGCATCCTGGCGGATGCCGGCACCGCACCCGGAACGGTCTTTGCTGAAATCAACCCGGAACACATTCAGGATATCCGGAAGAAACTGCCGGCGATTCACCACCGCGTTTTATAGCGGAAGTAAATAATAGACCTGCAAATGTTTACACGTCCACGCGAACGATTATTAGCACACCGATTTAAAGTCGTAATCCTTCAAATTTTTCAGATAGCCGGGATATTTTGTGAAAAGAAGTTGTTTCACAGTTCCATATGATGATTACATTCCAACCCTTTTCTTTAAGTGCTTCGATATTACTTTTATCTCTCTGAATATTTTTAGTAATCTTGGCTTCCCAAAATTTACTATTTGTCTTTGGCAATCTACCTCTTTCACAAT
>PWJM01000109.1 GCA_003560915.1 Syntrophomonadaceae bacterium | reverse complement strand
CACTGCCGGACCAGAGTGGTTTTACCGTAACCTGCAGGAGCAGATACTAAGGTTATTTTACGGGAAAATCCCGATTCACCAAGAAACCCGGAATTCAATTGTTCTATCAATCTATTTCTGAATACCAGCCCCTGTTTTATTTGAGGTATGAACAGCTTCGTCTTCAACAGCGAAAAATTCATATTGATACCTCCCCCATAGGAGTATTCTTCAGCTAAATAAAAACATGACCCTTTCATGACTCCAGTTAACGGTTCCTGACTCATAGATTCGCAATTGTTGACTGTTTACTTGAACAATCTTCTTAATCCCTTTCCCACGGCTTTACCCGTGGTCCTTCTAACTATCCTCTTGCCCACTTTGCCAGGATTACCACTGGATACTGCCTGGAAATCACCCAGGAATTTTGCCAGCTTATAAAGAAATCCCCTGGTTTTGTGTACACTCACAACTCTTCCCCCCTTTTTTAAAAACATCATCTTAATATTGTGATATCATCTCCTGAAGTTTTTCTTTAATGGTTTCCCTTAACCAGGATGGTTCCAGTACTTCCACCGCTTCCCCCCAGCTCAAAATCCAGGGGGCCATTTCCTTTACTCCAGTTACTTGATAGGTTACTTCAATTTCTCCCGTTGTTAACTCACAAATCTTTTGGGAGTCGTGAAAGCTGACCACCTTAAACCTTTCAGATACTCCCTTCTTTACCTTTAGACGTACTGTTTCCGGTTCCCCCGGGTGGTCTTCAGTCCAAACACCCCAGGCCTTCCCGTAAATGTCCCGTAATGAAAAGTCCGCAGGCAGTGAAATTCGGCTGTTTTCTCTTACTCTTAACCTTTGTATGTGGTCTAAAATGAATACTCTACGGCTCTGCTTTCCCCGGCAGTAGCCTACGAGGTACCAGTTATTAAATCGACATATCAACCCGTAGGGATCAACATCCCTTTTTGTAGTGCTGCCATCATAAACTCTTAAGTAAATCAGCTGAATCTTTTTTCTATTACGAATTGCCCTCATGATTTCTCTAATTTTATACAGGTTCTTTCGTGGTTCGTTGGGCCCAAATCCGGATACGTAAATGTGCTTTTCAATTTCATTAAATATATTCTGATAAGCGTTTGCCTTGGCCATAATCTCTCTCATAATCTCACTGATTACAGTCTCAAAGTATCCCTTGAAAAGGCCTTTCTGCTGAGTGTAAAGTCCTAGAGTCATCAACATGGCAATATTATTGTCCATGGAATTTCCGCCAATCTCTCCGGTAAAAATGTAATAGGTTTTCCCCTGCCTCTTTTGTGACTGAATTACAGGGGGAACCACTTCCAGCCCCTCTCCCTGGAAATCCACATTTTCAGCTTCCCCGGGTTCCTTTTCCTCCCCATACACCAGGGGATCAAAAATCAGGTTCAGTCGCTGTATGGCCCGGTGAATTGTCTTACTGCTGGGAATCGTTCCCCTGATGGATTCATAGGCCTCTTTTAAATCATCCATGGTTGCCCCACCCTCAGGTGACTTTTCCAGGATAGTCAACAGTATTTTCACCAGGGCTTCAGGATAATCCCCGGTTTTGGGATATGCGGTCAAACTGATCACCTCAGCTTCTTGAAATTATTCATGTGTCACATACTTTCCAGGAACATTTTATAGAAATTGAACACTTCAGCATTCTCTTCCTCTACATTGAACGCTACCTCTCCGGCCATCTTTCGGCCGGCGCCCAGCTCACCATCCAGGCTTCCTTTTGTGTTTGCAAAGAACTCCATATCCTTGGAATAGTTGTCTTCATCATACAATGTAAACATAAGAAGGCTTGATAAGTGTTTTAACCAAATCATTGTTCTGCCCCAATAACTCCCATGGTGCGACAACTTTACCTTGACACCATCAGCTTGTGTTGGAGTTTCTTCCAGACGTGGTGTCGAAGCTTTATGGAGGCAGTGTCAAAACTGAATGATTAATACGACAGGCACTTTATTTACAAGTTGTAAATGCAAGTCCTATAGTTTCTCTTACCAAGCTTATGATATAATTGCAGAGAAACAGGGTTTGGAAGGCTGGATATAACCATGGAGCAATATTCATCGCTGCCCGGTTATATAGTTGCCGGGCTATTATACCAGAGGGGGAGCACCGACTTGAGAGATAAGCTTTGTTTAAAATGGCAAAAAGTTAAAGAACGATTTTACGATACGATTGACAAACAGATATTAAAAGAAAAACCAAACAAAGTTGCGTTAGGATGCGCCCTCGGAATCGGCATAAACTTTTTTCCTACCTTGGGTGTTGGCTTTATTTTTGCCTTTATACTGGCAGTGCTTTTCAGGGTTAACCGCGCCAGCGCAGCTGTAACCAGCCTTATTACCGGTCCGTTAATTCCCTTGATGTATACCCTGAACGTAGTCATTGGAGGATTAATCCTGACTCCGGTTACAGGTCAAGAAAACCTCGTGGAATTTATACTCCACCAGTACTCCATTATTTTAAAATTGGGAAATTTCCAGGACAAAATTTTTGGCTTTTTAGAGTTTTTCGGCTCTACTTTCCTGCTGGGAGCAGCTATAAATGTAACAATTATTGGCACAGGCTTCTATTTTTTTGTTAGCTTTTTGTTGGACAGAAATACCAAATGAGTATATATTTCATTCTGAAAAAGCCAGGTTCCTATTCTTAGAACAAATGGTCTATATGTTCTGATGAACCTAAAACCACCAGGCGGGTACCCTCGGTTAAAGAATAATTCGATGAGGGCTCTACAGCGTTTTTGTCCTCAATGACACAGATGACCTTAAATTTGCCTGCATTCTGTTTTGTCAGTTCACGGATGGTTACCGGCTCACCATTCCAGGTTATTTCACGAACTACATGGTCAGGCAGCTTAGGCAGTACACCCATTTCCACCATAGCAATCTGCAGAAGCTGAAAACCAAGTATAGATTCAGAAAGGACATGGTTGGCTCCTGCCTGGTGCAGTCGTTCAATTGCATCCACATGAACAGCCCTGGCCATAATATTAATTTCGGAGTTTATCTGCCGGGTGGCGAGAACGGAAAATATGTTCAGGCTATCATGATTAATTGTCACAATTAAGGTGCTGGCTTTATCTATATTAATTTCCTGCAGAACATGAGGTTTAGTTGCATCTCCTACAATTAGTTTACCCTTGAAATACAGCGGCCGCTGT
>PWJM01000095.1 GCA_003560915.1 Syntrophomonadaceae bacterium | reverse complement strand
AGAAGTGTCCACTTTTACACATCACTTTCGTTTATATTATCCGTATCCCTTCACATATATTTAAACATTACAGAAGAACCTGCCAGGGTACAGGCGCTGCTTTTGGGGAATGAGGAAAATGCGGATATTTTAGGAAGAGAGAACAATGTTAAAAGGTTTTTTAAAAATTTCAAAATGTTATATCATTCTTTAGGTAAATGGATTGAAAATATTAAGTTGAGGGCAAAGTAAAGTTTACTTCTTGAAGATTAAAAAGTTGGCAGTTCAAGAAAAAAACTTACTACAATCAAGGAGTTCTTTTTTTTAACAGGAGATATTGTGGTTCTTGTGGAATAAAGAAGAAAATCCCCGCAGAGGGCACCTGGTTTTCTAGTAAATACCATTTTAAATGAATGTAATACAAGGGTGGGTATCATTCAATTAAATAACGGGGGGAAACAGCCATGAGAGTAATTATTATAGGCGGGGGCCAGGTGGGTACGGAACTGGCCGATCGACTTTCCAGGGAACAGGATGTAGTGGTCATTGAAAAAAATGCAGCCATGGCTCAGAGAATAGAAGCAGCTATGGATTTAATGGTTATCAATGGCAATGGAGCAAGTGTCCAGGTTCTGGAAAAAGCCGGAATTCGTGAGGCTAAGCTTTTAATTGCGGTTACTGAGATAGATGAGGTAAACATTATCGCCTGTATGCTGGCAAAAAACTACGGTGTAGAAACTACCGTGGCCAGGATTCGAAACACGGAATATGAAGAAGGTTCCCGGGTATTAACCAATGAACAGCTGGGAATTGATATAATCATTAATCCTGAAAGGGTTGCCGCTCAAGAAATAGCCAAAATGATTAAAAGCCCGAATATTAGTGAAGTGGAGTATTATGCAGACGGCAGGGTATTAATTATTGGTTATTATATAAAAAAAGATTCACCCTCTTTAAATAAAAAAGTATCAGATATTCGCTTCCCTGAGGGGTGCATCGTTTGTGCCATTTTGCGGGAATCCGGGGAAATAGTGATTCCCAGTGGCGAAGATGTAATATTTTTAAACGATGAAATTTATTTATTAGGGAAAACAGAAGTTTTTAGTCACCCCTGGTTTAATCACATAGCCCCAAGTTATCCCCGCAAGGTGGTTATTGCCGGTGGAGGGAAAGTTGGCCTCCAACTGGCGGAGATGCTGGAGGCAGAAGGAAATAAATTTATGGTAAAGTTGATTGAAAGAGACAGCAGCCGGGGTGAAGAGATTGCCAACCTGTTAAATAAAACCCTGGTCCTGCAGGGGGATGTTACAGATATTCACTTTCTAAAAGCAGAGGAAATTGGAAAAGCTGATGTGCTGGTGGCTGTTACCGGCGATGATGAAATAAACCTGCTTTCAACGCTTTTGGCAGATCACTTGGGTGTAAAAGTAACCATATCAGAAGTTATCCGTTCCGATTATAATATTATTCATAACAGTATCGGAATTGACCGGATGGTGAGCCCGCGACTTTTAACTGCTGCTCAGATTATAAAACTAATTCGGAAAGGGGATGTCATATCTATGACCATCCTCAAAGAAGATAAAGCGGAGGTTATGGAGCTATTTGTATCGGAAAGAGCTTTGATTGCCAATAAAAAGCTTATGGAAGTTAACCTCCCCCGGGGAATCCTGGTGGCAGGGTTGGTCAGGGATAAGGAGATCATTATCCCCGGAGGGGAAGATTTCATTTTTGCCGGAGATAGGGTAATTGTATTCTATCTTACGGAGTTAAGCCCGGAAGTGGATAAGTTTTTTACCCATACGGAAAAAGGGCCGACAGAAAATATTGGACAGATGTTCAGGAATATAATTCGGGGGAAGTAATATGCGGGTTAAAGTAGTTCTACATATGTTGGGCAGCCTTTTAATATTTTTAGGGATATTTAAAATTTTCCCCCTGATGTGGGCAGTATACTACCAGGAAAAAGAAATGGTGACTTTTTTGTCTTGCATTATTATAACCCTTTCTTTTGGTGTTTTTTTTAGGGGCATGGGGGAATACCTGGAGGATATCACCTTAAAAGAGAGTTTTGCTTTTGTTACTATCGGGTGGATTCTGGCGGCTGTTTTTGGCTCTCTACCTTTTTATTTATCTGGTGCTTTACCCAATTACATCGATGCTTTCTTTGAGGCTATGTCCGGTTTTACTACGACCGGAGCCACTGTAATTGACGATGTGGAAGCCTTAGGATACGGTTTGCTGTTTTGGAGAAGTATGACTCAGTGGCTGGGGGGCATGGGGATCATTGCCCTTTTTGTGGCTGTGCTGCCCCGTCTGGGAGGGGGTTCACACCTTTTCAGGGCGGAAATACCCGGTCCTGTGAAAGAACGAATTGTCCCACGGATTGCGCAGACGGCTAAAATACTGTGGTTGATTTATTTCATTATTACGGGTGTGCAGTTTATTTTTTTGCTTCTCAGTGGATTGACAGTTTTTGAGTCCCTTACCCACTCTTTTACTACCATGGCTACCGGTGGTTTTTCCACCCGGAATGAAAGCATTGCCGCCTTTAACAATCCCATGACAGAAGTAGTAATCATTGTTTTTATGCTAATGGCTGGAATTAATTTTTCCCTTTATTATACATTGTACCGGGGGAATGTAAAAAGCTTTATAAAAGATTTTGAACTTCGTTTTTACCTGGCTTTTTTGCTGGTTGTGAGCCTGGTGGTTTCCGTATATCTGTTTGCCTTTACTTATGGAAATGCTCTGGAGTCCCTACGTCACGGGATTTTCCAGGTGGTATCCATTTCTACCACTACCGGTTTTGCCACAGCTGACTATGACCAGTGGCATCCCATGCTCCGCAGCATCATTTTCTTCCTTCAGTTTACGGGAGGTTCCGGGGGTTCTACTGCCGGTTCCATTAAACAGATCCGTCTCCTGGTGGTTTTTAAAGTTGTATTCAGGGAAATTAACCGATTGGTTCACCCCCGTGCGGTCTTACCAATTCGCCTGGGAGAAAAACTGGTCAGCGATGGAGTTGTTTCCAGTATACTGGCCTTTGTACTTTTGTATACTCTAATATTTATTATAGGCTCCCTGCTTATGAGTTCACTGGGTATTGACATGGTCAGTTCTTTTTCCGCGGTAGCGGCAACCCTGGGTAATGTAGGGCCAGGCCTGAATCTAGTCGGCCCGCTAAATACGTATTCGTTTATT
>PWJM01000086.1 GCA_003560915.1 Syntrophomonadaceae bacterium | reverse complement strand
TTGGCCTCTTATATTTGTATCTTATCAGTTCACAGAATTCAAGCACTTTTAAATCTTGGGGAGTAGACAATACTTAAACTGAGCCTCCCCATGGCAAAAACCAGGGCATTACGGCGCCTTTTGGTAAAACGGTGCTATGTTAAAGTTCCTCCAAACAATCCTCGCAAATAAGTTTATTTTTATAATACCTTATTTCATCATCGCTTCCGCAAAAAACACATGACTGCTCATGTTTTTGTAAAATAATTCTGTCAGAATCTACAAATATTTCGATTGAATTTTTTTCTTCGATTCCCATTACTCTCCTCAGTTCAATGGGAATAACAACTCTCCCCAACTCATCTACTTTTCGAATGATACCTGTTGATTTCACTCACATAATTCCTCCTTTCAACATAGAGTTACAAAATCATACAACCATATTAACATAAATTTCTAATAAAGGAAATATATATTTAAAAAATATTGTTATTTTTGACAAAAAAACAATATTCACTAAAAAGAAAAGGATATATGACCTACTATAAAATAAGAGTAAAAGAAAATAACCTTTGAATTTACAGTGTTTTTCCAGAGCAGCACTTGCCCTAATTACATCACACTGTTATAATTACACCAATATGTAATGATTGGAGAGGTGGCTATGTGGCAAAAAGATTTACTGCAGAAGAAGTGGCCGAAAAATTGAGGGAAGAGGGGGACAAGGGAATAACAAAAAGGACGGTTAATTATTATGCTTTTGATAAAAACATGTTTGAAATAAGCCTGAGGGGTAAAAAAATATTTACAGAGAAGGAAATAGATAAAATAAGAGCAGTACGAATGTTAAAAGAATATACCAGCTGTAATTTAACTGAAATTAAAAAAATTATAAATCTAAAAGACCTGGAAGAAATCAAGGAAATGTGTTTAAAGAGGGCTGAGGAAATGAGACATTCTCTTCAGCTCGCAGAGTTGTCAGAAAAAAACAGCCTCCTAAAACAGAGGCGGCACAGGAGTTTTCCTTCGGATGATTATGACATGGATAATTATCAAAAAGGCCGCCGTACCATAAAAATTAACGATGATGTCAGGCTTGTTGTCAGCAGCAGCGTCGACGACGAAAAAATTTTAAAAATCATTGGACAAATTAAAAAGATATTTTGAAAACTTATTTTATATTCTGCTGTTTCTGGTAACGTTCCCTTTCATTTTTATGAAGGAATTTTTTTCGCAGGCGGATATTTTTGGGCGTAATTTCTACCAGCTCATCATCTTCAATAAATTCTATAGCTGATTCCAGGGAAAGCATACGGGGTTCTTTCAGTTTAACGGTGTCGTCTGAACCGCTGGCCCGTACGTTGGTAAGCTGTTTACGCTTGCATACATTAATTTCAAGGTCCCTATCTTTGTTGTTTACACCAACAATCATTCCTTCGTATACTTTGGTCCCCGGCTTAATAAATAGAGTTCCCCTTTCCTCCGCCTGCAGCAGTCCAAAAGTGACGGCTTCTCCTGTCTCCCAGGCGATGAGGGCGGCTCGAAAACGGGTATTAATTTCACCTTTATATGGCTGGTAACCATGAAAACTATAGTTCATAACCCCTCTACCCCGGGTCTCAGTTAAGAACTCGGAACGGAAACCTATAAGGCCCCGGGCAGGAACAAGATAGTCTATGCGAACATCTCCGCCTCCTGCAGGGATAATGTTCACAAGTTCCCCTTTCCGCCGGCCCAGGTTCTCCATTATGGTGCCCTGGGCATCTTCCGGAGTAACGAGGATAAGATATTCCATTGGTTCTGTCCGTACGCCATCGATGGTTTTATAAATTACCTCCGGTTTTGAAACCTTCAGCTCATACCCTTCCCGCCTCATGTTTTCAATAAGAATGGAAAGATGCAGTTCGCCACGCCCTGAGACTTTAAACTGGTCCGGGCTGTCCGTCTCTTCTACTCTAAGGCTTACATTGGAATCAAGTTCCCTAAAAAGACGTTCCCTCAATTTTCGAGAGGTGACAAACTGGCCATCCAGTCCTGCGAAAGGGCTGTTATTGACCATAAAAGTCATAGCTAAGGTGGGCTCATCAACGGTAATTACCGGCAGCTGCTCCGGATTTTGCAGATCAGCAATTGTTTCTCCTATATTGACATCCTCCAGGCCGGCGATGGCTGCAATTTCCCCGGCGGAAACCTCTTCGGCTTCATTTTTATTTAAGCCGCTGTATACAAAAAGCTTTGCCACCTTTCCTGCCTCCAGAGACCCGTTATGACGAATTAAAGCAATCTGTTCGCCCCGTTTTATAGATCCCCGCTTAATCATCCCTATGGCATATTTGCCCACATAACTGTCGTGTTCTAAATTAGCAACCAGCATTTGAAAAGGGCCCTGGGGATTACAATCAGGGGGGTCCACATGATTGATAATTTCTTCGAAAAGAGGTTCCATGCTAAGCCGCTTTTCATCCCACTCCCTGACTGCCCATCCCTCCTTGGCAGAGGTATAGAGTACGGGAAATTCCAGCTGCTGCTCATTGGCTCCCAGCTCGAAAAAGAGATCTATTACTTCATTTAAGACCTCATGAGGCCGGGCATCTGGCCTGTCTGCTTTATTGATTACTACCAGGGGTTGAAGATTCGCCTGCAGGGCTTTACTCAAAACAAACTTGGTTTGAGGCATGGGCCCTTCAAAGGAATCTATAATAAGAAGGACACCACTAACCATAGTTAGTGCACGTTCAACCTCCCCACCAAAATCAGCGTGTCCAGGGGTATCAACAATATTTATTTTGATATCCTTATAATTAACAGCTGTATTTTTGGCTAAAATTGTGATTCCCCGCTCCCGTTCCAGGTCGATGGAATCCATTACCCTTTCCACAACGGCGGCTTTATCATGGAAAGCCCCACTTTGACGCAGCAGACAGTCCACTAACGTGGTTTTCCCATGGTCCACATGGGCTATAATAGCAATATTTCTAATTTTATCTTTGGGTAAGCATTTCATAATTTGCTTTTAATCCTCCTTATGGAACATTCAAAGTATAGCAGGTAAGCAGTAAAGTTGCAAGAAATAATGTATATACTCAACAGAAAGAGCGCAAACTTATATTAAGATTATAAAATATTAGGGTTTGCCAGTATTGCAGTTGCCGTAATATAGGCAGGGATGAACCCTGTTACCAGGGGGAATGAATTTAAATATGCCCACA
>PWJM01000022.1 GCA_003560915.1 Syntrophomonadaceae bacterium | reverse complement strand
TATTGGCATATCTGGTTTTGAACAGAGGTTCACCCCAATCCCGCCAGCACCTCTCCTTTTGCTTTTGGCCCGATTCAACCGAAGCACAGGCACGCACCAACCTGAGGCAGTTGCTGCATCATCTGCGCCAATCCCTTCCTGAAGCCGATCGTTTTTTTTATGTTGACAAACAAACCGTTCAATGGAACCCCGACGGCCCCTTTACCCTGGATGTGGCTGAATTTGAACTTGCCATTGCACAGGCAAAACAATCGGCAGAACAGCGTGATTCTACTGCAATGGCCGGATCATTTGAGAAGGCCGCCGAACTCTACCGGGGCGACCTCTTTCCCGAATGTTACGAGGAGTGGATTGAGCCGATCCGCACCGCTCTGAAAAAAGAATATACCACGGCTTTGAAGAAGCTGATAGTACATTTTGAAACCTACCGGGATTACACAAAAGCGATCACTTATGCCGAACGGCTGCTGGACTGCGACAACCTGCGCGAAAAAACCTGGTCGGACCTGATGCGCCTCCATTCGCTGAATGGCGACAGACCAAAAGCTATCAAAGTTTACAAACAGTATGAAGAATTGCTTCAACAGGAACTCGGCATTGAGCCTGGCCGGGATATCCAAAAAGCGGCCGAACGCCTGGAAGCCGGTGAGATACCCGGTAAAAACACCTCGGTTAAAGAAACTAAAACCGGGAAAAAGATTTCAACAGATTGGGATTTGGTGGGGCGTAAAGATGAATGGAGCACCCTGTTGAACAACTGGAAGCAGGCATTGAACGGTGCCTGCCGGTTTGTCTGTATATCAGGAGATCCGGGAATCGGCAAAACCCGGCTGGGGCTGGAATTACTACACAGCGTGAGAAGACAGGGATATACAGCGGCCTGGTCCAGATCGTATGAAACCGCCGGACTCCTCAGTTACGGGCCGGTTACCGGCTGGCTGCGTGAAGAAGGATTTTACAGGCAATGGCCCCGGCTGGATCCTGTTTGGCTGAAAGAATTAGCCCGTCTGCTGCCAGAGCTACAGGTTTCCTTTCCGGAGCTCCCGCACCCCGGCCCTCTCAGTGAAAAGTGGCAGCGGCGTCATTTTTTTGATGCACTTGTTAAAGCGTTCCTTTTCGAAGAAAAACCCAAACTGCTTTTCCTGGACGACCTTCAGTGGTGCGACCGGGAAACCCTGGATTGGCTGGCCTATTTGTTTCATGTTGAGGAAGCAGCAAAACTGCTGGTTATCGGTACTCTCCGGCCTATGGAAGGTGCCTCCAATGAACCCCTCCAAAACCTGCTGACCGAACTGCGCAGTGCCGGCAGTATTGCAGAGATCTATCTGGAGGGCCTTGACGAATCAGCTTCTTTGGATCTGGCAGCACAGGTGGCCGGGAACGATATAAATCCCAATCCGCATATTTTTAGAGAAAGTGAGGGAAATCCACTGTTTGTTGTGGAGATGATCAGACAGGGATATTTCCGGGGTGTGGGATCAGGTTTTGAGAATCAGAAATTATTGGCTGATTTGGATCCCGGGCAGTATGGCGAATCTGTGCCACTGCCTCCGAAAGTAAATGCCATTATTTCAGCCCGTTTTGAACAGCTTACCGAACGAACCCGCGAGTTGATGTGGCTGGCCTCAGCCATCGGAAGTGAATTCAGGTTTGATATCCTGGTACATGCCTCCGGCCTGGAAGAGACGGCGATCATCCGGTCGCTGGAAGAACTGTTGCGCCATCATATCATCAAAGAATTGCGTTCCGGGGCGTACGACTTCAGCCACGACAAACTGCGTGAAGTTGCTGTTAGTTCCATGACCAACACCCGGAAACGATACCTCCATAAACAGATTGCCGGGGCCATTGAGGCTCTACACAGCAATAACCTGAAAGCCGTCAGCGGCCGGCTGGCTTTTCATTATGATCGTGCCGGGATGGTGGAGAAGGCCATTGCCTGTTACCAGACCGCTTCCGAACATGCCCGCGAGATCTATGTCAATGAAGAGTCAGAAAAGCTTTTAAGACGGGCTGTTGAACTGTTGACCCAACTCCCGGAAGGAGAAGAGAGAAACCGGCTGGAACGCGACCTCCAATCGGGGCTTGTACTAGCCTTGTTCCATATAAAAGGTTACGGTGCAGATGATGTTGTAGATGCATGTGACCGCGTTTTCTCATTATCCGAAGAATTGAATGAGCTGCCTCCTTTTCCGGTCAAAAGGATTTATGCCATATCCATTTTAGTACATGGCCGTATCGAAGAATCTGTACAGATCGGCAGAGAATTATTTGACCAAGCCAAATCAACCGGAGATAACATCGAACGTGTGGAAGCCTGCTATGTGTTGGGTGTAACACTCAGCAGGCAGGCCAGATATTCTGAAGCCAAAAAATTCTTTGAAGAAGGGCTGGACCTATATAACCCCGGGGATCAGCAAGAGCACATTCTCCGGTTTGGCCAGGAACCCTCAGTGATTTGTATGGTTCGCTGGGCTATAGTGGAATGGCTGATTGGTGATGATAAGAATGCGCAGCGACTTTGCGAAGAAGCCCTGAAAAAAACAAAAAAAATAAATCACCCCTATACACTGGATTATGTAAAGACTTATTTAGCTTTGTTTTATAATCTTAAACAGGATGGTAACGCAACTCTCAAGTTTTCTGAAGAGGTTTTAGCAAACTCGTACGATCATGGATTTATATATTGGATCTCAATGTGCGAAATTCTCTTCGGATTTTCACAATATCAACTTGGATTTAAAGTAAAGGGAACAAGCAGAATGCGGGAAGGGGTGCGGTTGCTTGATCTTGGAGGATATTGGGTCGAACGTCCATATTTCAGCAGCCTTGTCGCGGATACGTTAAGTAAACATGGAGTAGATGCATGGAAGGAAGCGTTGGCAATCTCTGACCGTGCTGTGAAAGAAAGTGAAGAGACCGGTTATCTGTGGGTGCTGCCGGAGATTTACCTGATCAGAGGGAATATTTATACGAGAAAAAGTCCGCCGGATGTGGAGAACGCTCAAAAAAGTTTTCAAAAGGCCCTTTCCATTTCACAGCGTTATAAAATGCCATTTTTTGAGCAGCGGGCATTGAACAGCTTGGAAAAGATAGTTTCATAGAACGATTGTATAACGATGGGATTTTAAATTACATGAGAAGAGCACATTTTTCGAAAAATAGCCTGATGAACCAAAACCAAACCGGAGATCAAAATGAATACAAACAATAT
>PWJM01000025.1 GCA_003560915.1 Syntrophomonadaceae bacterium | reverse complement strand
TCAGTTGGTTAGAGTAGCTGACTCATAATCAGTTGGTCGCTGGTTCGAGTCCAGCTGGGCCCACCACAATAACAGCCACTTACGGGATAAACCCCTGAGTGGCTGTTTTTATTTAGCATACACTATTAGAAGAATGTTTATTGTTTTATTGTTTATCGGTTTATTGTTTGAAGAGAGAAAAAAATAAAAGCCCTGAATCATAAAATCCTTCCGGAAAATAACCAGATCCTTCATTTCGCTAACGCTCCGTTCAGGATGACAGGGCAGCGCATGGAAAAGGGGAAACAGGTGGGCAGGTTATTCCGCCCACCTGTTTCCTTTCTTCTTTAATCGGTTTTGTCATTCTGAGCGTAAGCGAAAAATCTCGTAGTTTTGGCAATGGGGTTGTTAATGCGGGTCTTTTATCCTTTATTAATTTTTTTCCACTTTTTTCATGTGACAATAATTTGATTAAATAGGTCACATGCCTGTCCCGCCCATGCGGGGGAACTCGCCATAGTATGGTCGCTCCTTTTTTGTCAAAACTTTTTGCATGGCTCGTTTCATCGCCAAAAAAGTGGCAAAAAGGAAAAATCCGATAATATTTCTGAAGGTCTCTGGATTTAAGGAGCTTTTCTTTATATTTGACCCAATTATGAGAAATAAATTTGATACCAGATTCAATAACCACAGCTATTTCAATAAAATCCTATCAGCAGCCCAATTGATTATGAATAATCCACTTCAATATGAAAGAAAAAAACCTTGGTGGAAAGTTTTAATTATTAATAAATTACCTTAAAACTACTAATAGGAAACCAATATAAAAACTTGACAAAAAAATATCTGCTTCAGGTAAACATGAAAGAAAAAAGAATAGTTTTTATCCCTACTCTCAAAAGGCCAGTAAAGCCTAAATCGCAAACTCAGGTAATATTACTGTTTTTTTTATACTTCTATTTTTCTTTTTTTGACTTCTGAAATTTGAATAAGGGTTGAAAAATAAAAACTTAAATAATCCATTGGTAGCGAGTTAATAACAGACCATCTTTAAAACAAAAAAAATATCGGTATAACTTATTCGCATTTCATAGATTAAGCTGAAAACGAAAAAAAAGTCTTAACGAATAATATTAACTGGAATAATTAATCCAGCAACCATTCATCACTTAATAAACCCTATTTATGGACAATTTTAAAAAACCCAGCAACGGTATGGAACAGACAAGAGAACCTCCGGCTTTTGAAGACATGACAGTTAGTGTAATAAAAATTTTTATCTGAAGTAATAGTGGAGTCTAGCGACCACTTAAAAAAACGGGGCGTCACCGAAAAGCCATATGAGTAGGACAAAGGAAAACTAAATATGAAGAAAATAATTATCACTGCAATAGTATTAGTATCAATTATAGCAAAAAGTTATGCTGAAGATAGAAAAGGGTTTATCGGAATATCAGTGGGCCCAAGCATTCCAATTGGTGATTTAGCCAGTAGTGACGTTAATAATGACGCAGCAGGATTTGCAAATACCGGAGGAGTTTTCGATATCTCTTTTGCTTACCAGCTTGGTGAGGGTAATTATGGGATCACCGCGCTATTAAGAGGGCAGGCTAATCCAACAGACGCACAAGCTATGGCTGATGAATTCGGAAGTATGTTTCCAACTGTTAATTGGACCGTTGAATCTGAAAGCTGGAGTATTGGAGGTTTGCTGTTTGGAGGATTTGGCTCATTTCCAGTATCAGAAAGAACATCTTTTGACGCAAGGGCAATGATTGGATTCCTTAATGCTCAATCTCCGGAAATTACTATCACTGGCACAATACCAGGTGAAAGTATATGGTTAAAACAAGGAAGCCAAAACGCAACTTCATTCGCCTATCTTTTAGGAGCCGGCTTTAGTTTTGACATAGGAGAAAGACTGCTCCTTTTGACAAACCTTGACTACCTCGGCTCAAACCCTGAATTCTCCAATGTTGAAATAATCGATAGCGATGGCAACAGAGATACAAGTACCTGGAGCCAGGTTATGGGTTCGATAAATATGAGTATAGGTATTGCATTAAAATTATAAAAAAGTAATCTTAACAGAATATTAGAAAGTCTAGGGCTAACAAGGTTTTCGCATCTGTTTACTTTCGAGGCAACATTGTTTCCAGAGAAACAGATTTGAGCCTTGAAAAGCCCCGGGTTTTCTTTTTCGGGAACCAGATCCTTCATTCCGCTAACGCTCCGTTCAGGATGACAGGGCAGTGCTTGGAAAAGGGGAAACAGGTGGGCAGGTTATTCCGCCCACCTGTTTTACATTTTCAATGGAATTTTTTAGATGCAAAAACGCATTGCCTGCAACAACCCTGAAAGCACGGGACCGGCCTTGGCCAACTCCCGGTAACAAGACCAGTGAGCGGAGCGTAAAAAAATTTGCTCCCGTACGTACGGGATAAATTTTTTAGCGTAGCGAACGCCGTCTTGTCGGGAGTTGGGCGAACCCTTGAGCTTTTGTTACTTTTGGCTCAAGCCAAAAGTAAAACAATAAAAAAACTTTTTCTTCCACTTTTTTCATCGCCAAAAAAGTGGCAAAAAGGCCAGCCCAAACGATGGGTCAGCCCGCCCTGTGATAAGACCGGAATTCCAGCCAAAGTAGGCAAGCCCCTTTGGCGGAATTCCAGGCCTTATCCCATTCCCGCCAACGGCGTCCCCCCGTTTGGGCAACCTCCCCGCGCGGGTCTAACACCCTTTTATGCCAAATTAAAATGAAAAACCACTTATAAGATGAAAAATGCCTTGTTCTTAAAAACCTTTGAAAGAAGGGAAACCGGCCTTTTTAAAGAGGATGGAGGGGAGAGGATAGATGATGGATGGTTTATCGTTTATTTGTTAAATTGTTTGAAGTTGAGAAACCAAACGATAAACACTTAAACAATAAACACTTCTTCCTGCCTTTATTTTTGTTCCACTTTTGATCAGGCAAAAGTGGAAAAAGAAAAAAGTAAGAATCATTTTATTTTCTGAAAGACTTCTGGATTATAAATTTGGTTTCCATTGCGCTGCAAAATCCGTATTCCCATTTCCCGGGAAATTGCTTGCAGCGCCGATTATTCGCTTTACCATTATCCCCGGGTTGACACCCAGGGCTATTGACATTTAACCCCTCCGTGGTAACATCCTGACAACCTGGTTGCAATATCCGGAGAATACTTTTTGTTTGAATAGTTTTTATAATTATATTTGCAATTCGCGAATCGCGAATTA
>PWJM01000139.1 GCA_003560915.1 Syntrophomonadaceae bacterium | reverse complement strand
TTCAGCTGAATAGATATCAAGTCTATATCCTTCCTTTTACCTATAAATACTCATGTGTACCCCTGGTAACGTTTATTGGGCGTTTATCTATTGTCAAAACATATTTTACTGTTACTAAATATACCGCTTTCCCTTAAATTATCACAACTTTGGGGAGAGGTCAAACTCCCTAAAAAGTATCTTATCACATAATTACATATTTTTTTACATATAATTATTCTTATGCCTATTAAAAAAATTTTTTCCCTTGATAAATATATCATGCCAGAGAAGAAATATAATAATGGTCCAGAGCCTTCGGCTGTGGTCAGCCCGCCCCTGCAGATGGTCGGTAAAAAGCTTTTCAACAAAACTATAATTAAAGTATTCAGGGGTAAAGCTATTTTTTAAAATCTCATGTACAGGCTCCTTCAATTCCTTTAAAAGCCAGACCCGGGTTGGAACAGGGAAACCTCTTTTGGGGCGGCGTATTACATCCCTGGGAAGGATGTCTTTAAAGGCCTGTCGAAGTGCGTACTTGGTAGTTCCAGCTCTTATTTTGTACCGGTTAGGAATGGTGGCCGCAAATTCAAAAAGGACATGGTCCAGATAGGGAACCCTGAGTTCCAAAGAATTTGCCATGGTCATCTTATCCGCCTTGGCCAATATATCTCCGGTCATCCAGGTATGAAGGTCCAGGTACTGCATCCTGGTAACTTCATCATAATCCTTAATATGGCTCTCAAAATACCTCCGGGTTACCTCTTTGTAGGAAACCAGGGGTATTTCCTCCCTTAAAAGCTGTTTTTTTATGGTATCACCAAAAATAAAGGCATTTCCTACATAACGATCCTCCAACTTTACACTGGCCCGCCTCACATAATTTTTCCCTGGAGTCCCTTCGGGCAGAAGTCCGCTCAGGTATTTTAACCCTTTCTGCATACTTTGGGGCAGCGCCCTGAAATAGCTTAAAGAGTGGGGCTCACGGTAAATCCCGTAACCTCCAAAAACTTCATCAGCACCTTCTCCGGATAAACTCACCGTTATTTTTTCTTTAGCCATACGGGCTACAAAATACAATGAAATAGCAGCGGGATCCGCCACGGGCTCATCAAAATGCCATACCAGCTTAGGCAGGTTTTTTAAAAATTCCTCTGGAGATATGTAATACTGATGATGATCAGTCTTTAAATACTCCGCTGTCAATTTGGCCTCCTCCAGTTCACTGTAACCCTGTTCTTTATATCCTACGCTGAAAGTGGACACTTTCCCCATTTCACGAATCAGCGCACAAATAATAGAAGAATCGATTCCACCGCTCAAAAAACCTCCCCAGGGAACATCACTCTGAGTATGCAATTTTACAGCTTCCTTTAGATTTTCTTGGATCCCCTCTAGAAAATAGGCCAGCGGCTTATCTTGGGGATGGAATATCACTTCCCAATATTTTTTAATCTGCAGGCTGCTTCCCTTCAATACGAAGTAAGAAGCTGGAGGCAGTTTTTTTATTCCCTGTACCATGGTATCCGGCTCCGGTACATACTGAAAAGTCAGATAGTTCACCAAAGACAGCGGCTCTACTTCCGCCTCTACCTGGGGAAGGGACAGAATTCCCTTCATCTCTGAAGCAAAAATAAATTCTTCCGGTCTGTCAAGGTAATAAAAGGGCTTAATTCCAAACCGGTCCCGGGCACCAAATATCAGCTTATTTTTATCATCCCAGAGAACGAAGGAAAACATTCCTCTAAGCTTTTTAACACACTCAAAACCCTCCTCCTCGTACAGATGTACGATAACCTCCACATCATTTCTCGTTTTAAAGTAATGACCTTTTCTCTTCAGCTCTTCCCTCAGGGTAAGATAATTATATATCTCTCCATTACAGATTACTTTAACGCTTCCATCCTCATTGGACATGGGCTGACTGCCCCTTTCCAGGTCAAGAATTCTCAACCTTCGAAAACCCAACCCCACCTCTCCCGAAAGAAAGCTGCCTTCTTCATCAGGCCCCCGGTGTATCATCATCTTTTTCATAATTTCAATATTCTGGGATTTTACCTTGTTTCCTCTTTTGTTATAAATTCCGCAAATTCCGCACAAAAACTATCCCTCCTTAAAAACTGATATTCTATTTTATGTAAGTTACCATCCTAAAGTTGCATAAAGTTCAGTGAAATTAAGAATAATAATGATGAATGAAAATATAGGGAGGTATGTTAATGGAATTACAAAATTTGCAATTTGCCCATCTTTCTGACAATGAACTAACCAAGCTGCAAGAAACGGAAAAAACTCTGAACACTCAATCGGAAAAGCGGTCCACGGACGAAAAAGGCAGGGAAATTATTCTTCTAGCCTTTGTGGACAAAGGAAGCAATTAGGAAAACAAAAACACATGACATCTCATAAGCTGAAGCATGGGGGCTCAAATTAAAAAGGGAAACCATTAATTACAGGTTTCCCTTTTTATCATTTTTTATATAATTTTTTGAACAATATACTACTATATGCCTTTAAACATTTAAAGGTACTAATTCTTTAATTCTTCCAAAAGCAGGGCAATGCTTTTCCCGGTTCCCGGATGTACCATCTCCGGAGCAATCTCTGACAAAGGGACCAGGACAAATTCCCTTTCTACCATCCTGGGGTGAGGTATAATTAGCCGGGGTTCATCCAGAAGTTCCAGGGAATCATAAAGCAAAATATCCACATCTATAGTCCGGGGCCCCCAACGGATTTCCCTGACCCTCTTTAAAGCCTTTTCGATTTCCTGAATAAAATCTAAAAGTTCATAGGGTCCCAGAGAGGTCTCACAAACCACGGCTGCATTTAAAAATATATCCTGATTTTCATATCCCACAGGATCCGTCTCATAAAAAGAGGAAACTTTGAGCACCTGAACACTGCCGTGGGAATTTAAAACCTCCAAAGCCTTTTCCAGGTTTTCCTTCTTTTGGCCCAGGTTCGTCCCCAGACCCAAATAAGCTTTAGTCATTATTCCTGCCTCTTTTAATTTCTACTCCTACATACTCCAGGTTTCCTGGTATTGGCGCCCAGGGTTTTTTAATTAGAACAATCACTTCCAATGCCTGTGGATCCTCCAACACAATATCCGCAATTTTTTCCGCCAGTGTCTCCAGGATATTGTAGCGTTCCCTCTGGACCAGTTTTTTAATTCTTTCGTAAAGCTTGACATAGCATATGGTATCTCCCAGTCGATCAGTTTCTGCAGGCTTAGCAAAATCCATAAAAATTTCCAGGGAAACTAGAAATTTTTGACCCTGAATCCTCTCTGTAGGAAGCACCCCATGATACCCGTAAAAAGACATCTCATTTAAAATAATTTTACCAACTGCCATATTTTTCTCCTTTCGCCTAATAGAGCTGATCCTTATTGGCCAGTGTCCATTAAGTACTGGATTTTTTATTTACCTTCAAGCTTTCTGACCATTGCATCGGTCATATCCACTACCCTCTTCATATATTTTATATCATGAACCCTCACAATATCAACTCCCCTGGTAATACCCAGCGTTAATGTTGCCGCTGTGCCCTCCAGGCGCTCTTCCGGCGGTAAATCCAACACCTTTCCAATGGTAGACTTTCGGGATGTACCCAGTAAGATAGGATATCCTAGAGCCACCAGCTCTTCCAGGTAATACATAACCTCCAGGTTTTCCTCCATATTTTTCGCAAAGCCGATACCCGGGTCAAGGATAATATTCTCACTTTTTACTCCCGCCTCCAGGGCTAACTTCAAGCTCTCCCTCAGGTCGAATATGATATCTTTCATTAAATCCTGGTACTGATGAACCTTCCGGTTATGCATGATACAAATAGGCACCTGATACCTGGCAGCCACGGAGGCCATCCCAGGGTCTTCTTTTAGCCCCCAGACATCGTTGAGCATATGTGCTCCCAGTTTTAATGCTTCCTCTGCCACAGAGGCCTTATAAGTATCTACAGAAACCGGTACCTCCAGTTCCTTTAAAACCCTCTCTATCACGGGGATTACCCTTTCCATCTCTTCCTGTTCCGATAAGGGCTGAGAATTGGGACGGGTAGATTCACCCCCCACGTCCAGAATATCAATTCCCTCCTGAACCATTAACCTTGCCTGTTCCAGGGCTTTATTTAAGTCATAAAATTTCCCACCGTCAGAAAATGAATCGGGAGTAACGTTCAAAATACCCATCAACAAGGTTCTGTCTCCCAAGTTAAAGCTTTTGTCCCCTACCTTTAAAACCCTTTTTTTAGAAGTATCCATCCAGTGATGGCCATTATATTGAGCCAGGGCTTCTTCAATATCCGCGGCTATGCTTTTTAATCCAAAGGGCTGCATTTTTAGCTTTTTTATTAATAAACGGTATTGTTTCATTGTCCCCATAAGGAGGATATCTGTTTCTTGTGATGACAAATCCCCTACCCCATGGGCAACTACCGCTTCGCCTCCCTTGGACAGCATCTCCTGTTTAACAAAGATAGAGCCTTTTAAGGAAACTTCATAAATTTTAACTAAAAAAAATTGGCCCTTGTCCAGCATAATTACTGAACCCGGTTTGCTGGCACCAATTTTACTTATTTCCTTTTTTATATCCTCCCTGCTGTGGGGAAGAAGAATTCTTACTTTAGACATTTTACTGCTCCTTTATAAACAAAAATAATGATTTAATACCAAAGTCCTTGATTAGTGGGCATTCGGTCAAATTTATAACAATCCTCCTCAGCAGTACAGTCCCAGCAGGGACGGGAAAGAATATCTGCCCGGCGTAGAATGTCACCCAGCAGAGACCTCTCTTTCTCTTTGTTTTTTTCTGTTCCCCGGTGTTCCTTTATAGCACGAATAATACCAGCGATATTCTTTCTCTCAAAGCCGGCTTCTTCCAGTATCTCCCGGGACAGTTCTGCGCTCAACAGAGCATGGTCTTTTCCCGTTTCATACTCTTTCCAGCGGCCGATATCGTGCAGCAGGCCTGAGGCATATACGGTTTCCCGGGAAATATCAGGCTCCAGGCCCTGCTCTAAAACCAAAATATAGGCAATGCGGGCTACTGAAAGCAGGTGGTCAAAGTTATGATTGCAAAATTTTCGCTGCTTTTCTGCAATAAGGTTTTTCTCCACATATTCCTGGAAACGCCTGTCTTGTAGAATTTTATTGACTTTTTCCATGTTATTTCAAGGGGCCCTTGATCAGGGAAAATGCTTCCGACCTGGAAACTTGATTCCTTCGGAAAATTCCCCTTACTGCTGAGGTTATGGTAAAAGATCCTGGCTTTTTAATTCCCCGTATGGTCATACAGAGATGTTCCGCTTCCACTACCACCACAACACCCTTGGCATCCAGGTTCTCCATAATTACATCGGCCACATTACTGGTTAAACGCTCCTGCAGCTGCGGCCTCCGGGCGATGGTTTCCACAACCCGGGCCAGTTTACTCAATCCCGTTATCTTCCCTTGGGAAGGAATATACGCCACATGGGCTTTTCCGTAAAAGGGCAGAAGGTGGTGCTCACACATAGAGTAAAGAGCAATATCCCGAACCAGAATCATTTCATTATGATCATCTTCAGTAAAGCATTTTTTAAGATGAAGGCTAGGATCCTCATCCAGCCCCTTGAAAATCTCTGCATACATTCTGGCAACACGCTTGGGGGTCTCCACCAGACCTTCCCGGTTGGGGTCTTCCCCGATGGCTTCTAAAATCATTTTTACAGCTTCCTCAATTTTAGGCTGGTCGATCATTGTTTGTGACACTCCTTCTAAATATAAATTTAGATAAATATTAAAATTTGGCACATCACATTCAATTACTTAATAATTATACTTTAATGCAAAAAATCCTTTATTTATAATTTTTTTTGCTGAGAAGATACTTTTATTCAGAAAACATGTCACTATAAGACACACAAAGCACAATTTTTGGTAAAATTTTTTATAAAATGACGCATAGACTAAATTATTACTTTTTTAGGAATATTTAAGCAGGAATTTAGCAGTTCATGTCGAAACTGTTAACTAAACTCTCGGGAGGTTTTCTAAGTGCTTACATATACCAAAAGAAAGAGAGTAATTTCCACTAAAATTGAACAGCTTAGAAACAAACTTAATTATATGGCTGAGGAAAATGATTTTTCCTTAGATAACAGCGAAATGTACTATTTGAGTACTCAACTGGACCTGTTAATTTCGGAATATTTTAATTTAGACCTGCATAAGAGACGGGATATCCGTTTTTTCACTGAAAGCAAGTAATTCTACCGCTGCCTTGGGAAGATATTGTTCTTTAGGGTACAGATAGTACAGCTTTCTTTTCAGCAAAACCCCTTCCAGCTTTTTGACCACCAATCTTTTTAATGCTTCTTCCCTGCGCACCGCCCAAAAGGAAACAAAGGAGATTCCCAGGCCGGCCTCAACCGCTGTGATGATCGCCTGGGTGCTTCCCAGCTCCATAACCGGTGTGAGAGTCTCTACAGTAATACCCGCTTTAAGAAGTTTTTCCTCTACCACCTTCCGGGTTCCTGATCCTTTTTCTCTCCAGATTAAGTTCTCTTTCCCTAAAACAGAGGGTTTTACCTTTTCCTCTTTTGCCAGGGGATGTTCCGGATGGAGAATTAAAACCACTTCATCATCGGCAAATTTTTTGGCCAGCAGTTTCTTTCTTTCAATCCAGGCCCCAACTACTCCCAGGTGTATTTCTTCTGCCAGTATTTTTCTTACTACTTCCTGGGTATCCCCCACCTCCAGCTTAATTGCTACTTCTGGATACTGCTTTTTAAAAGACCCCAGCAGGTAGGGAAGCAGATATTCTCCCGGAATGGTGCTGGCTCCAATTCGCAGGACTCCTCCCACGGTACTGCTTAACTCACTGATTTTTAATTTAGTGCTTTCCCATTCTTTCAAGATTTCTTTTGCTTGAATATAAAGGATTTCGCCTCCCTCGGTCAGGGTGATTTTTTGGCCCTGCCGATGGAAAAGCCGGGTATTGAAATACTTCTCCAACATTTTTATGTGTTTGCTGACGGCCGGTTGGGTCAGGTACAGAGCTTCAGCAGCCCGGGTCAGGCTCTTCTCCTGCACTACGGTAAGAAAAGTTTTTAAAATAGATATTTTCATTTAACTGCCCCCGTTTATAATTCTTCTTTTATTTTCCAGGCCACTCTTTTATCTCCTACCCTGCGGGTTAATTTTTTCTGATCAAAATGTTCCATTAACGGCAGCGCATATTTGCGGGAAGTATCCAGCAGAGTTCTAAAGTCCGATACCGCTGCTTCCCCTGCGGAGGAAAGATGTTCTCTCAGCAGCTGAACTGCTTTTTTATAGTTCTCAATATGGTAGTAAATATCTTCACTAATCTTCACCAACACTTTGTTTTCTTGAAGATAGGCCAGCAGACTGTCCAAAGCCCCGGAAGAAATTTTTAAAGATTCCATTAACTCCTTTTTCACTGGAGGGGAAAACCCGCTTTCCAACAGCATCTTTTCTATCTTAGCGAGCATTTTCATTTCCTCCGGAGTTGGCTGGATTTCATAACCATAGAGAGATACCATTTCCCCCTGCAGCTGGATTATTTCCTTTTTCTGCAGCAGAGTTAAAAAAGAATCATAGTCCTTCTGCCCAATCTGGGAAGATAGGAAACCTTTCAGCTGTGACCTGGAAAGCCCTCTGGATAAGTTATTATTAGATATGTGTTGGGATATCTTTTCAATGGTTGTTTTTTCCCAGGAATCCATTGTTTCTTTTATAATAAGGCTTCCGGAAAGCTGTAGGATTCTATTGGATTGTTTTAACTTTTCCAGCTGGTCATGGATAATTTTTTCAGGAAGCTTGGTCACCACTTTCAGTTCCTGCAGGGAAACGGCCTGCTGCTGTTCCAGTACCTGAAGGATTAATTCCGCGGGATCTCCCTCCTCCAGGATTCTTAACCGCTCAATAACCTCCTGCCGAAAACGCTTGTGCCTTACCGGCTGCCCGTCCAAAACTACCCCTCCCCCAATGGTAGTCATGGGAGAATAGGACCGAATAATAAAATGATCCCCGGAATGGGCCACCACCGGTTTATCTAATATACACTGCACCAGGGATGAGTCCCCTGGAGAAAGTTCCTCTTTCTCCAAAAGCACCACCTTGGCAACCAATCTCTTTGCTGCCAGGTAAAAATGCACTGGAGTAAGGTTGCTCATGGGCTTTTTTAACACGGAAAGCAGATTCAACCGGGCATCAATGAGCTTTGTGGCTTTAAAAAATCCTGGACTGGCTATAACATCTCCCCTCTCTATACTGGCCTTTTCGATTCCCGCCAGGTTCAATGCCACCCTCTGTCCAGCCATAGCTGTCTCCACCGTAGTTTCAAAGACCTGGATCTGCCTGACCCTGGCCTCTATTTGATGAGGTAAAATTTCTACAATTTCCCCTGTAGATATAGTTCCACTGAGTAAAGTCCCGGTTATTACTGTGCCAAATCCCGACACGCTGAAAATTCTATCCACAGGAATCCGCAAAGGAGCATTTTGCTTTTTCGTGGGGACCTCCTCAATAAGTTTGTCCAGAAGGGCTTTTAGTTCTTCTATTCCTTCCTCTTTCACCACCGAAACCCGATGGATTACTGCAGTTTCCAAGAAAGTTCCTTTTAATTCCTCTTTAATTTCCTCCTCTACCAGATCCAGCCATTCGTCCTCCACTAAATCTATCTTTGTAATCACGACAATACCCTTTTTAATCTGCAGCAGCTGCAAAATCCCCAGGTGTTCCCGGGTCTGGGGCATAACCCCCTCCGAAGCGTCCACCACCAATAAAACCAGGTCAATTCCACTAATCCCGGCCAGCATGTTGTGAATAAATCTTTCGTGTCCGGGAACATCAATTACCCCGGCAATCCGTCCACTGGGAAGCTGAAAGGGGGCAAACCCCAATTCTATGGAGATTCCCCGCTCCTTTTCCTCCCTCAGCCTGTCCGTATCCTCACCGGTGAGGGCTTTAATAAGCATAGTTTTACCGTGATCCACATGTCCTGCAGTTCCAATGATAATAGATTTCATAAGGACTTTCTCCCTTTCGCCTTAAACCTTCTTCATAACTCTTACCAGGCTGTCCTGAAGTAGAGGCATTTCATCCTCCCGCACCGTCCGTAAATCAATAAGAAGCTGATTTTTGTGTATCCGTGCAATTATCGGGACTGCTTCTTCCCTAAGCCGCTGTGTCACTTCTAAAGTGGTAACCATTCGGTAGGGCTGGAGGGATACCAGTTTGGTCGGAATATTTTCCAGGGGGAGCGCTCCCCCTCCTACCTGGGAAAAACCATCAATCACTTTTATTTGGGCCTTCCCGGTCAAGTGATTTTTTAAAAAAGCAGCTAAGCTGGAAGCCCTGGCCTCCAGGACCATATGAGGCAGAGTGAGCATATTTAAGGTAGGGATTTCCCTTACCGCTTTATCTTCATCCAGGTAAAGCTGCAGAGTAGCTTCCAGGGCTGCCAGGGTCATCTTATCAATCCGCAAAGCCCGGGTAAGCTGATTCTTCTTAATCTTTTGAATAGACTTTTTATTCCCCACAATAATTCCTGCCTGGGGGCCTCCTAAAAGTTTGTCACCGCTGAAGGTGACCACCTCCAAGCCCTCTTTTACGCTTTCCTGTACCGTGGGCTCGCCCATTAAACCGTATTTGGACAAATCAATCAGCACACCGCTCCCCAGGTCTTCAACCACAGGGATATTATATTTTGTGCCCAGTTCCACCAGCTCAGTTCCACTGACCTGAGATGTAAATCCCACAATATGGTAGTTGCTGGTATGAACCTTCAAAAGCATGGCTGTATTCTCAGTAATAGCCCTCTCATAATCGTAAAGATGAGTTTTGTTTGTAGTTCCAACCTCCACCAGATGTGCCCCGCTCTGAATCATCACATCGGGGATTCTAAAGGATCCTCCGATTTCCACCATCTGCCCTCTGGAAATAATAACTTCCCTTCCCTGGGCCAGGGTATTTAAAACCAGCATGACTGCACCGGCATTATTATTTACTACCAAGGCCCCCTGGGCACCGGTCAGGCGGCAGAGCAGATCCTCCACATGAGAGTAGCGAGAACCTCTTTCTCCGGTAGACAGGTCCAGTTCCAGGTTTGAATAGTGTCTGGAAACTTCCTTGACCGCCTCAACGGCTTTGTCCGCCAGCAGAGACCGCCCCAAATTGGTATGGAGAACAGTTCCTGTAGCATTGATTACGTTACACAAGTTAGGCTTTAGGGTTTCTTTCACCATCTCTAATGATTTTTGGGCTAAAGTTTCCACATGAAAATCCATATCCAACAATTCCTCTTCCGATTCCGCCTGTATGATTTTGGTCCTGAGACTGCTCACCGTTTCTCGGACGGCATCGTTCATTACCTGCTGAGGGTAATTTACTTGAACTTTCAGTAAAACACTGCTCTGCAGTACCTGGTCTACCCCGGGGAGGGACCTCAGGTATCTCTGCCTGGTATTGTCATCCATAGAACATTCACTCCCGCTCATAAATTAAAGCACTAAGTAATGATATAATCCGACACAAAAACTATCCCCTTATCTCATCATGCCGCAGGAGAAGGTTATCTTCAGAAAACATAAAATTAAAAGCGCCAGAGCGCTTTTGTTGAAAATCAAATGGCGGGAGTAGATGGGGATCGAACCCACCGTGGACTTTTCGGCCCACCATTGGATTTGAAGTCCAAGAGGCGCACCAGCTACCTTTCTACTCCCAGCATGTCTTCAAGCCTCATTCTAACGATGTTTTTGGAGTTTGTCAAGCTGCTGCTTTTCACTATTTTTGAAAAAGTTTGCAGTTTGTTTGTAGTTTGTTTCTTCGCCCATATTTTACGGGTGTTTTGGCGTCTTTTTTTTTCTTCAACAAGTGTACCCTTTGCTCCAATCATATGACCTAACTCAAACCCTTAAACTCAACCAATTTCTTACTTAGGTCCCAGAGTTTTTTTGCAATAGCTTTATCATATAAACTTTTCGAGGACGGTACCGATCTTTTACGATAAAAATATCTTCCAGTTACGCCTTCTATGTCACTAGAAGTTGCAAGATATATTGCCGTTTCTGCCCCCTGTTCTGGAGTCTGGAAGAATGGTCTTAACAGGCGAGTAATTAATGTGCCAAAGCCAGTATCTCTATTAATCCCCATGCTAGTAGCAACTGCACCAGGGTGAAGACAGTTTGCAGTAACACCCGTTCCTTTCAGCCTTTCTGACAGTTCATATGTAAACATAATATTCGCCAGCTTAGATTGTGCATAGGCCCGCCAAAATGTATAGTTTTTCTTTAAATTAACATCTTCAAAATATATTTTGCCAGTTTTATGTGCACCTGATGTAACATTGATAATTCTTGCAGGAGCACTTGCAATAAGAATGTCAAGAAGCTCATTAGTAAGAAGAAAGTGACCCAAGTGATTAACTCCAAAATGAAGTTCATATCCATCGGCTGTCTTATGATATCCAGGCAGAATAACGCCTGCATTATTAATAAGCACATTAAGCTGTTGATACTTTTTCTTAAATTCTACACAAAAATCCCTTATACTTTTTATAGAACCTAAGTCACAGAGCATTAATTCCACGGAATTATTTCCACTTATAGCTCGCACATCTTGAAGAGCTTCTTCTCCCCGCTCATTGCTTCGACAAAGCATTACTATGACTGCTCCGGTCTTAGCAAGCTCAATGGAAGTCGCCTTACCCATCCCTGAATTTGCACCTGTGATAACAACAATACTACTCATATCCATCTTTCCTGTCTCTTCACAAATTAGAATAACCAAACTATTCTCCAATGCATACATACGTGCGGACTTTGTATGGCGGTTTCGTATAACTTTTTATTCACGAATATAACCTTTACATTATATTTCCATACTAACAACCATTTTCCTTTCTGACTTTGAAAATAACAGCAGTGCTGGCCATGTCCGTCACTCCTTAGGTAACGCTATCCATATGAGTTTCTCCTCCCTGGATGTATTTGTATTCATATTCCATCCCCCTCTATTTTCTGAATGATGGCAGGCTCACTTATTTGGACTGCTGCTTTAGTCCAGTGCATTTTCGGCATTCATAGATCTAAAGGCCCCCTTAAACGTATGGGTTTTTTCCCCAAGCCTATTTCCTAAATTCCACGTCAAATTTACACATATGATTCCATCAGAACTTCGAAGTTCAGTACGATTTAGGTTGAAATTATTATTGATCCGTGTCAAAATCGAAATGAATGGATTGTTGAAAAGAGGTGTTCACGAAATACGCGAATAACATTAATATTACTTTATCTGCGTAATTCGGAGATTAACAAGTTAGACGAAATCTTCTAAATTAGCTTGCGGGTAATATTTGGGGTAGAAAGGATGATTAAAGTGGGTTTAACCGAGTGGATAAAAGAATTGGCACTTCAGAACGGTGTTACTTATTTTGGCGCTGCGGATTTATCAAAAGCGAAGAAAGCCATTCTTAGTCAAGGTGGTTCGGAGATTGCGAGTTTTCCCTATTCTATTTCTTTAGGTATTTCGTTAATTAATCATATTGTTGATCAATTACCAAGAAGATCTGAACGATCTGCAGCCCTTAACTATAGGCACCATGCTTATGATGTTATTAATCAACGGTTAGACATGGTTGCATCAATAGTAAGTGGTTTCATACAACAACAGGGGTA
>PWJM01000149.1 GCA_003560915.1 Syntrophomonadaceae bacterium | reverse complement strand
CGGCGGACCGGCAGGTACCAGTGCACATAGGTGGACGGATCCAGCTGGTCGAGGAAGGCCTGGTCCTCGTCCCGGATGCGCTGTTTCTCCCGGGCGATGGCCTGGCGCGGGGTGTCGTGCACGGCAAAAAGGGAGTCGCTGCGGTAGATGTTCTCCAGGAAGACCCATGCGCTAAGGGCCTGCTCGCGGCGGGGGTGCTCGCTGGCATACCGGTCAAAAAGCTTGTTTTCCCCGCCCTGGAGGATTTCGATGCTTTCGGGATACGCCAGGGATTCGCCCTCCAGCCGGATATCCTCCCCGGAAAGCACAACGATGAATGACTGGTCACTGGTGGATACGAGCCTTCCCATGCCAATGTGTTCGGCCTGATGGGGGAGCGTAAATGTACCGTCGTCCGTCACATTGGTGCGGCTGATCACGTGGATGCTAAAACCGCGGAAGCCTTCCAGCCGGATCTCCTTGCCGGCCATTCCGGGAAAGGTGCCGGAGACGGTCTGGGCGGTTGCGGTGCCAAAGCAGGTAAGCATTAGCAAAAATATAACGATTGGTTTCATAGGAGCTGATTTTGTGGTCGCTGAATCAGTTCAAGTGCAAACATTATCTACAATTTCTATCAGTTGCATTTTTTTAAAAATAACCACAGCCTTACGCGGAGTTGGCGGACTTATTTAGCCTGGGAATCGGTTTCAGACAGGCTCCTCCTGCCAGCCCTGCCGAACCTGTACGCGAAACCCTTAGTGTTTTTTTTCAGTGCACTTTTTAGGGCGCCAGTTGACACGGTCCAGACTTCGTTTCTAAGAATCTATGTTCCAAAAGTACAGGCTAACTGCATTTTCATCATTACGGCCAAGGAACTATATAAAATGTCGACTTAATGCAACGCACAGAGTGTCCGTGCGCCCGGACGTAGCCGTACATGTTGGCACTGCCGCTATAGAAGATCAGGAACCGCGCACCGCTACCGGACACGGTACTCGACCAATAGTGGCCGAAGGAGCCTACATCGAAGAGCGAACCACTGCTGCCGCTGCGGCCGCCCGCCATGGGCAGTTTCAGTGGTGAAGCAAAAGCTCCTGCTGCATTATTGCTGCTCCAGCTTTGACGCTCGGCTGTCCACTCCGCTTCAGTAGGCAATCGATAATCGGCAGGACATGGATTGTTGATACCATTCACCCCTTGCCACAGGTTATCGTTTTGTGGACTGCGCCAGTCGTATGGGCTATCTGATGTAAGAATAAAATTCCCATGATCCGGTTGATCGGAACTGCTTCGCGTGTTGGTCGTCGGCGAGTTGCGTCTCTGGTGCCCGTCGGCCGCACGTCCCCACTGGTACAGATCGCCATAGGCTTCATCATCGGTGTTGCTGGTGGCTGCGCGGCTAGCACCAAGGTTCCGGTCCATCCAGGTTTTGCCCGTGGTGGGGTTAAATACATCCACTATCTGGTCTTCGGGTGAGGGACAGGTTCCCCAGATCGGGCGTGAGTCAGGCAAGGTCCAGCTCGTTGCGCCGTCGTCGAAACCAACCGGCATTTCCGAGATTAACTCTACGCACCAGCCCGACAAGTTCTGGTTGAAGGATGTCGCAGACTGCAACATGCGCTCCATGTCCGTTACGTTTGAGACATCCCAGCCGCCAATGTCCTGGTTGAACGATGACGCGCCTCTGAACATATTGCTCATTCCAGTGACGCTGGAAACGTCCCAGTTGCCGATATCCTGGTTGAAGGCGCTCGCACCGTTGAACATACTAGACATGACCGTTACGCTCGAAACGTCCCAGTATCCTATGTATGCATTGAAAGCGCTAGCATTTACAAACATACTCCTCATATCTGTAACGTTCGAGACGTCCCAACCTCCAACGTCCTGGTTGAAGGATGATGCGACAGAGAACATGCCGCTCATGTTTGTGACATTCGATACGTCCCAATCGCTGATATCATGGTTGAAGGCACTCGCACCATAGAACATGCCGCTCATGTTTGTGACATTCGATACGTCCCAATCGCTGATATCATGGTTGAAGGCACTCGCACCATAGAACATACTTCTCATATTAGAAACGTTCGAAACATCCCAGCCGCTTATGTCTTGGCTGAAGGTAGATGCAATGGCGAACATTTGTGGCATGTTGGTGACGCTAGATACATCCCAGCCGCCGATGTCCTGGTTGAAGTTGCTTGCACCAAAAAAGATACTTGACATATCCGCAACATTCGATACATCCCAACCGCCGATGTCCTGGTTGAGGTTGCTTGCACGGGTGAACATGAAAGACATATCGCTTACCTGTGAAAGATCCGGGGCATCCGAAGCCGAGATTTGAAGATGAGACGCATTTTGGAACGCTCCTGCCATCGATGTCCACATGATATTCCCCCACTGCGTCACATCAAGGATCTTCTGCTCATCACCGCCACCCTCCCATCCATACATTCCAAAATGGATTCGTGACAAACCGCCGCTGATGCTCACCTCATAGGTGCCGGGCTCGGGAAAGGTGATCGTGTATTCACCTTCGGCCGTTTCGCTGCCGGTATGACCTCCTTCCACTTCTTGCCAGCCCCCTTGTGCCTGCACTACTTGCTTCCACTGGATTTGGTAGTTGTCGCCAATTCCCGGAATGGTGATTTGATAGTCCGCGCTGGATCCTTCGTTATCGGTCTGCCAGATGGTTTTGAAAGGCTCACTTTCCAACTCATAAGTTGCTGTAATTATCATCGCAGCACCATCAACCCCGCAGCATCGGAAGATATAGTCAAATATAAGCACCTTGGTATCCGGATCATAGCTTCCTCCAAGGTCCAGCCTGACTCCATCATTTTCATGTGAGAATGGTGCGCCGATTACGGTGCCATCAGCAGCCACATTAAATGCGTAGGGCATGGGTGCTCCGAAAAGCATGGCAGTGATATCATTTGTAGCATACATATATGTCTTGCCGTCGACCACGAAGGGTTCTACAGGCTGAGAAATGAGCATAGAGCCTGGACGATCTCCAAAGAAACCATCCGTGGTGTAAGTATATGTGCCTACTTGTAACCAAATGAGCTTTTCAAAGGTGGCCGTGACATTCTTCTCGCTGTCCACAGTGATGTCCACGCTGGTGCCCGTTCCGCTGGCATCTCCGCTCCAGGATACAAACTGCCATCCCTCGTCAGGATACGCCGTCAGGCGCACCAAAGTGCCATGCTCGTAGCTCTTGGCCGCGATCATATGCTCGCTGACACTGCCCTGGCCCACTATGGTAATG
>PWJM01000061.1 GCA_003560915.1 Syntrophomonadaceae bacterium | reverse complement strand
GTTGTGTAACCAATTAAGGAGGGAAGTGGCATATAATGAAAACCAAAGAAATACGAGAGAAATTTTTGAATTTCTTTAAAAATAAAGAACATCTGGTGCTGCCCAGTTATCCTTTAATTCCTCAGGATGACCCCACACTATTATTAATCGGAGCGGGAATGGCACCATTAAAACCTTATTTCACGGGGGAGAAAAAGCCTCCTCACTTCCGGGTGGCAACCTGTCAAAAATGTGTCAGGACGCCGGATATTGACCGGGTAGGCAAGACAGCCAGGCACGCTACTTTTTTTGAGATGCTGGGAAATTTTTCATTCGGAGACTATTTTAAAAAAGAGGCCATACAATGGGCCTGGGAGCTGGTCACAACGGTGTACAATCTTCCAGAGAACAGGCTGTATGTAAGCGTTTACCAGGATGACGACGAAGCCTATGATATCTGGCACAAAACCATGGGCCTTCCGGAGAAGAAAATATTTCGATTGGGTAAAGAGGACAACTTTTGGGAAATCGGTCAGGGCCCCTGCGGTCCCTGTTCTGAGCTTTATTACGACCTGGGCTTTGAATTTGGTTGTGGACGGCCCAACTGCCAGGTAGGTTGTGATTGTGACCGGTTTGTGGAAATCTGGAACCTGGTGTTTACCCAATTCAACTGTGATGCCGGGGGTAACTATCAGCCTTTAAGCCAAAAAAATATCGATACCGGTGCAGGCCTGGAGAGGATGGCCATGGCCCTGCAGAATGTTCCCACCTTTTATGAGATTGATATTGTAAAACCCTTACTGGATTATTTTGTGAATCTTACGGGAGTGCGTTACGGTGAAAACCCGGAGGAGGATGTCTCCCTACGTATCCTTACCGAACATTTGCGCAGCCTGACTTTCATGGTGGTAGATGGAATTCTTCCCTCCAACGAGGGAAGGGGCTATGTCTTGCGAAGAATCATTCGAAGGGCCGTAAGGCATGGACGCCTTTTGGGCCTGGAGGGCCTGTTCTTATACGTAGCTGTGCCTCTGGTTGCCCAGGTGATGGGGGATGTTTATCCGGAGCTGAAGGAGAGAGAGGAATATACCGTTAAAGTGGTTCAGCTGGAGGAAGAGCGCTTCCGGGAAACTCTGGAACAGGGATTGAATATGCTCAGCACCCACCTGGTAGACCTGCAGCGGCAGCGAGAGGAAGAACTGCCGGGGGAAGTAGCTTTTAAGCTTTATGACACCTTTGGTTTTCCCCTGGATTTAACCCGGGAGATTGTGGAGGAGAAAGGCCTGAAGATCGATGAAGAGGGCTTTAAAGCTCAACTGGAGAGGCAGAGGGAACGGGCCCGTTCCGCTCAAAAGCAGGATACTGTGGAAATTAAGGCCAATCTTGAACCCTTTAAAGGACAAAGTGTAGAGTTTCTAGGATACAATACCCTGGAGGCAGAAGCACGGGTTGTGGCCATATTTAACGGGGAGGTATCTGTAGATAAGGCAGAAGAAGGCCAGGAAATCAACCTGATTTTGGATAGGACTCCATTTTATGCGGAAAGTGGTGGACAGGTAGGCGACCAGGGAAAGCTTACCTGGGAAGATACCTGGGTAGAGATTCAGGATGCCCAACCGGGCCCTTATGATCTGGTACTGCATAGAGGTAGAGTAAATCGGGGAGAAATATATACAGGGCAGAAAGTTAAAGCAGCGGTGGATTCCACAATAAGGGGCCGCATCTGTAGGAACCACACGGTTACTCACCTGCTGCACAAAGCGTTAAAAGAAGTGTTGGGGGAGCATGTGGACCAGGCCGGCTCCCTGGTGTCCCCGGAAAGGCTTCGCTTTGATTTTACACACTTTGCTCCCCTTTCCAGGGATGAGGTGAAAAAAGTAGAAGAGATTGTTAATCAACAGATATGGGAAAACTTTTCTGTTGAAACGGAGGAGACTACTCTACAGGGAGCCCGGGAAAAAGGTGCAATGGCTCTTTTTGAAGGAAAATATGAAGAAAACGTAAGGTTGGTAAGCATTGATAATTACAGCCTGGAGCTGTGTGGAGGGACCCATGTAAAATCAACGGGAGATATCGGCCTTTTCAAGATTTTATCCGAAAGCGGAATCGGAACCGGCTTAAGAAGAATAGAAGCATTATCCGGGCCGGGAGCTTACCATTTCTTTTCAGAAAGAGAAGAGATTTTAAACCGGGTGTCGGCGGAATTAAAAACTAAAGAGGAAAATTTAATTCCCAAGCTGGAGGCCTTTTTACAATCTTACAGAGAGATGGAAAAGGAAAAACAGCGTCTGCTCAATAAACTGGCCGCCCAGGAGGGCGATGAACTGCTGGGAACTACAGTTCAGGTGAAAGGTATTCCGGTACTGGCGGCCCAGGTAGAGGTTTCCGAAATGGAAGGGTTGCGAAGCATGGCCGACCAGCTTAAGGTTAAATTGGGTTCTGGAGTGGTGGTCCTGGGGTCGGCTAAAGGTGAAAAGGTGCTGCTGATAGTTGCAGTGACCCCGGACCTGGTGAAAAAAGGCCTGCATGCCGGCAAAATAGTGGGAGAAGCGGCTAAACAAGCCGGTGGTGGCGGCGGTGGAAGGCCGGATATGGCCCAGGCCGGTGGCAAGGAAAAGGATAAACTTCCCCAGGCTCTGGAGCAGGCGGTACTTATGGTTGAAAAACTGCTGGTGTAAATTCTAAATTTTAAAGGATTATTTTTCCTCTTGGCGAATATCTTATGTATTCCTTTACTAATTCCTTTCTTGTGAGGGGGGGACAGCATGAAAAATTCTTTTGAACATACCATGAAATTCAATGTCAAAGCAGACGAAGAAATTATCGAAGTTAAAGATATTATGAAACAGGTATACTAATCTTTAATAGAAAAAGGGTACAATCCCATAAACCAGATTGTGGGTTACCTGCTTTCGGGAGATCCTGCGTATATCACCAGCTTTAACAATGCCCGGAGCCTTATCAGGAAAATTGAACGGGATGAACTTTTAGAGGAACTGGTGAAAAACTACCTGGAAGGATTGTAAAAGGAGTATTTTGGTGAATTACAGCAAACTGGGGAAAACGGAAATTGCCGTATCGAGGCTCTGTTTTGGAACTCTAACCATTGGCCCTCTTCAGGCCCGATTGAGTTTAGAGAAAGGAGCCTCTCTTCTTGTTGAAGCTTTTGAGAGAGGCATTAATTTTTTTGACACGGCGGAAACCTATCATAATTATGATTACCTTCGGACAGCTTTTAAAGGGATGAATCCAAAGCCTGTGGTGGCTACCAAGTCCTATGCTTACAAAGCTTCAACCATGGAACAGAGTCTTTCCAGGGCACTAAAGGATATGGCCCTGGAGGCAGTGGACATTTTTCTCCTGCATGAGCAGGAATCTGAAAATACGATTAAGGGACACTTTGAAGCCCTGGAGTATTTAATTAGAGCAAAAGAGAAAGGATATGTCAGGGCGGTAGGAATATCCTGCCATACGGTGGCTGCGGTAGAGGCTGCCCTGAATTTTCCGGAAATTGAAATTATTCATCCCCTGGTTAACATCAGGGGAATTGGTATCCGGGATGGAACTCCAAAACAGATGCTGGAGGTTATAAGAAAAGCAGCCGGAAAAAATATTGGGATCTATGCCATGAAGCCCCTGGGAGGGGGACACCTGATACAGCAGGCGGAGGATGCCTTTCAGTTTTTGCTCTCCCACAACTTTATACATTCTGTAGCGGTGGGGATGCAGTCCAGGGAAGAGCTTCTATTCAACCGGGCGGTTTTTTCCGGGGAGCCGGTGCCTGAAGAATTAAAGACGGGGCTTAAGCATAAGCCCCGACGGGTTGTGGTTGAAGACTGGTGTAAGGGTTGTGGCGAATGTACCCATCACTGTCCACAGGGTGCTTTAACCGTTAAAGAGCATAAAGCTTATGTTGATAAGAGACTCTGTATTTTCTGTGGTTACTGCGGACTTTATTGTGAGGACATTTGCATTAAAATTTATTAATGTAGAGGAGAAACCATGAGGATTATGGGACTTGACCTGGGGGAAAAGACCATTGGGGTAGCGCTGAGCGATCCTATGGGAATGATTGCTCGGGGAGTAGAAGTAATTAAGCGGAAGACCATGGAGGAAGATGTAAAATATCTTTTTGCCCTGCTGCAGGAGTATGAAGTGGAGAAAATTGTATTGGGGCTTCCACTGAATATGAATAATACTGAAGGTCCCGGTGCCAAAATGGCCAGGGATTTTGGCAGGAAGCTTACTTCTGAAACAGGAGTTCCTGTAGTTTTCTGGGATGAACGGCTCACCACGGTGGCAGCGGAAAAAATTTTGCTGGAAGCCGACATGAGCCGGGCCAAGAGAAAAAAAGTGATCGACAAAATGGCAGCGGTTTTTATATTACAGAATTATTTGGATAAAGAAAGTAGATAAAACAGAGGATAATATTTATTCATTTGGATATAATTAGGGTGATTATAATGCGAAACTGCTGCAACTTAAAGTGACTAATAAGAGGGAGATGATTGCAAAATGGAAGAAAGAAATGAGATACTCACATTGGTAGATGAAGAAGGCAAAGAACACTTATTTTCAGTGGTAGACTTGATCATGGTGGAGGAAAAAGAATATGCTATCCTGATGCCCTTTGAGGCTCCTGATGCAGAAGAAACCGACGGGGCAGCGGATGAGGCTATTATTTTTAGAGTGGTTCAGGATGAAGAAGGTCAGATTCTCATGGTGGTTGAAGATGATGAAGAGTGGGAAAACGTTGCTACCGCCTGGGAAGAAAGGGCCAATGACTTAGACGAAGAAGAAATGGACATTGAAGATTAACAAGAAAAAGGTTACAATATGAATGAAGCTTGATTGGATTATTCAGAGGAGATTGGGGTGTATTTATGTCAGGAGTACATACCAGCTGGCAAAAGTTATTAATTGTTTTCTGCCTTGGTCTTCTCATTTTTTTTATTCTTTCTTTCCGGCTAATACAGGAGGTTCAGCCGGTATCCGGGATGGAAAGTGAAAAAGTAGTGGTGGAGATTCCACCGGGATCTTCTTCTGCCGGTATTGCTGAAATCCTTCAGCATTCAGAGGTTATTCGCAATCCCCTGTTGTTCAGGTTTTATGCCAGGTACAGGGGTTATGACGGAAGCTTGAAAGCCGGTGAGTATGAGCTTTCATCCTCTATGACTATGGATGAAATTTTGGACAAGTTGAATCGGGGAGAAGTAATCCAGAGGTTTGTCAGGATTACCCTTCCGGAGGGCCTCAGGGTGGAACAGGCTGCAGCCAGGCTGGCAGGCCAGGGAGTAGTGGATGAAGATATATTTTTGGAACTGCTTTCGGAAGAGCATTTTGATTATTGGTTTCTAGAGGATATTTCCCAATCTCCTTATCCTGCAGAGGGTTACCTGTTTCCGAATACCTATCATTTGGAGGAGGAACCTACGGAGGATGAAATTATTCACCGTATGCTGAGGGGATTTGAAGAGGTTTTTGACAGCACCTACGGTCAAAGGGCAGATGAGTTAGGAATGTCGGTACATGAAGTGGTTACTCTGGCTTCCATTATTGAAAGAGAGGCCAGGCTGAAAGAAGAAAGACCGGTAATCTCTGCCGTTTTTCATAACCGGCTTCAAAAAAATATGCTGCTTCAGTCCTGTGCTACCGTTCAGTACGCCCTGGGCGAAGTGAAACCGGTGCTCACTACCCGGGATACGCAGATAGATTCTCCATATAACACCTATATTCATACCGGGCTTCCCCCCGGCCCCATTGCCAGTCCCGGCAGGGATGCCCTGCACGCTGCTTTGTATCCCGCTGATTCGGATTATCTCTATTTTGTTTTAAGAGGGGATAATTCCGGTGGGCATTATTTCAGCAAAACTTTTCGGGAGCATCTGGATTACCAGCGGAAAGCCGTCAGGGAAAGAGAATCTTAAAGGGAAGAGGATTGATGAGTATTATGAATATCTCACAAGGGAATAAGAAAATACAGGGGATATAATGTATGAAACTGCCTGAACTGCTGGCTCCCGCAGGGGACTTAGAAAAACTAAAGATTGCATTACACTACGGTGCTGATTCTGTCTATATCGGGGGCAAAGATTTCAGTCTGAGATTTTTTGCAGGAAATTTTACGACGGAAGAAATGAATGAGGGTATTGCCTTTGCCCACCAAAGAGGGAAAAAGGTATATGTGGCCCTGAATATCATTCCCCATAATGAACACCTATCCAAAATAAAAGATTATTTAAAGGAAATAAGCCCGTTGAAAGCAGACGGGCTTATCGTATCTGACCCCTCTGTGCTGTAGATGTGCAGGGAGGTTGTTCCGGAAATTCCCCTTCATTTGAGCACACAGGCTTCGGTGACCAATTGGCGTACCGTTAAATTTTGGGAAAAGCAGGGGTTTACCCGGGCGGTGCTGGCCAGGGAACTGTCCCTTAAGGAGATCAAAGAGATTTGCTCCCGGGTTGCACTGGAGATTGAGTGCTTTGTACATGGAGCCATGTGTATCAGTTATTCCGGCCGATGCCTGCTGAGCAAATATATGGTCCACAGGGATGCTAACCTGGGGGAGTGTGCTCATCCCTGCCGGTGGAGTTATCACCTGGTGGAGGAAAAACGTCCAGGGGAGTACCATCCGGTTTATGAAGATAAGCATGGCACTTATATCATGAATTCCCGGGACCTGTGTATGATTGAGCACATCCCTGCCCTGGTAGAAGCAGGGGTGAACTGTTTTAAAATAGAGGGAAGGATGAAAAGTGTTCACTATGTGGCTACTATAATCAGGGCATACCGCAGAGCCCTGGAGGCATACCAAGTAAACCCTGAAGGCTACAAAGCGGAGAAAAGTCTCTTGGAAGAACTGGAGAAGGTAAGCCACCGGCCTTATACCACCGGGTTTTATTTGGATAAACCTGGAACCCAGGATCAGATTTATGAAGAAAGCTCCTACCATCAGGAATATGATTTTATTGGGATGGTAAAGGAATATGATTATGAGAAAGGGATGGCCCTGGTGGAGCAGAGGAACCATTTTGCTGTGGGTGAGACCATCGAAATATTAAGTCCTGAAAGGGAGCCTTTTCCAACGAAAATTGAAGAGCTTTACACCCTGGAGGGGCAAGCAGTGGACAGAGCCCCTCATCCACAACAGCATTTAGTTTTACCCTGTAAGGAAAAATTAAATGCCTACGATATCCTGCGAAGGCCCCGGAATAATAAAAATGCATAAATCTCCCGAAAAAGGTTGACAATAACTTAAAAACGGGAGATTTTTTTATGGGCGTGATTAACAGGCAGAGGCGGATTACTATTCTTTTATTGCTGTTTTTTGTTTGCAGTATTTTTTTAATACTAAAGCTATTCAGTCTTCAAATATTACAGGCCCACAATCTTACTGCGGGCTCTGTAAACCAGCGGATGGTGGCGTACCAACTTGATTCTGGTAGGGGGGATATATTAGACCGGGAGGGGGCTTCCTTAACCGGATTTCACCGGGAGGTTTTGATTGCTTTTCCTTTTTTAATTACAGATATCAACCAGGTTAGAGAAGAATTGGGAAGCGTTTTTAACAGGGATGAATTAAAAATTATTGAAACAAAAATTCGCAATACCTCCGATAAAAAGGCAGTTCTCATTGCTCCTGTCAATGGGGTGGAATTAAATCAAGAACAGATAAGGAATATTGAAGCAAAAGAGATCCCTGGTATAGTTTTAACTTGGGAAAAAGTTCGCTATACTTCTTCTGAACTCTTGGCCATCCATTTAATTGGTCATATGCAGGATAAGGTAGGGGTAAGTGGAATAGAAGGAATGTTTGAAAAAGAACTGAAATCAAGGAGTCCTGAGCTGCTGGCGGTATTTTTAGATGGAAAAGACAGGATTTTGCCTGGATTGGGATACAGGCATATCCCTTCAGAAAAAAATATGGCTCCCTTAAATGTAACGCTGACCATAGATTCCTCAGTTCAAAGGGTTGTGGAGGAAAAAATGGACCGGTATATCCAGGAAGGGGCGGTTGTGGTGATGGATCCAAAAAATGGGGATGTCCTGGCCATGGCCAGCCGTCCAACTCCTCCCGATAATTATTTAAACTATTCGTTGGAAAACTTTTTGCCGGCTTCCGTCTTCAAAGTGGTTGTGGCTGCCGCAGCCCTGGAAAAGGGGTATTTTACGATGAATGACCGGTTTACCTGCAGCGGTCAGATTGACGTTGTTTCTCATATTGTGAACTGTCACCACGGCCCCCATGGGGAGGTTATACTGAGCGAAGCCCTGGCCCATTCCTGCAACAAGGCTTTTGTGGAGATTGGCTTAGCAATAGGGGGGGAAAGCATTATTGAATATGCGCAAAAAATGGGGCTGGAGGAAAGGACAGGGTTGTACCCTTATCCCCATGAAGAGAGGGAGAGAAATTTAGGGCGACTTCCTCCCGATGAAGAGTTATTGAGTCCGGGAGGTATTTCCAATGCAGTATTAGGGCATGACCAGGTTAAGGCTACCCCCCTGCATATTGCCCGGATGTTCGCTGCCATAGCCAATGACGGAAAAATGGTTTCTCCCCGGGTTGTTACGGAATTGACTACTTCCAGAGGGGTTACGGTACAGAGGTTTCCGCAGGACAGGGGAAGAATGGTTCTGCTTCCCTCCACGGCAAAACAGTTAAAGCAGATGTTGACGGGGGTGTCCCGTTTCGGAACCGGCCAGGCAGCATCGGTAAAGGGATATGTTACCGCTGGAAAAACCGGGACCGTTCAAGCGGAGAATAAAGAAAATCCATCCTGGTTTGCCGGATTTACCCCTGTTGAATACCCGGTGGCGGTTGTAGTAGTCTTTATTGAAGAAAGAATGAGGCAGGGTTACAATGCCGACTTTGTTTACAGTGAAATTATGGAAGAAATATTGGAAAAGAAGAGATAAATATCATTGCCATTCTATGAAAAAGATAACAATAAAAAGTATGTCGAACCATGCACCTTCCGTCACCTTAATACATATATATAAAGGTGACTTTATTTTTGGAGGTGGATAAATGCTTCCTGTGATAGGTGCATTAACGCTTGCTATTCGAGAGTTTATTTTTTTAGTCTCTTATATCACCAATAATTCTTTCCCCCAGCCCCTTTCTGCGAAGGATGAGAAGAAGTATCTCCAACTGATGGAGAATGGGGATGATCATGCCAGAAGAAAGCTGATTGAGCATAATCTTCGCCTGGTCGCCCATATTATTAAAAAGTTTGACTGTAAAGAAGAGAATGAAGACTTAATATCTATAGGTACCATCGGCTTGATTAAAGCCATTAATACCTTTAACCGGGGGAAAGGCACCCGTCTGGCTACCTATGCAGCCCGCTGTATTGAAAATGAAATATTAATGCATTTAAGAAGTACTAAAAGAAATCAGGGGGAGGTTTCTCTGCAGGAACCCATAGGAGTAGATAAAGAAGGAAATGAAATAACTTTGCTGGATATTCTTGGCACTGATTCAGATGTGGTATTGGATACAGTGGAATTTCAGATTGCCCAAAAAAAACTTTACGAAATCATTGAAACCTTAAAGGCTCGGGAACAAAAAGTATTAAAAATGAGGTTTGGTTTACCTACAGGGGAACGGAAAACCCAGAAGGAAATTGCCAAAAAATTGGGTATTTCCAGGTCATATGTGTCCAGAATTGAAAAAAAAGTAATACGAAAGCTGGCAGAGGAGTTCGAAACACAGGAATACCCTAAATGCGAGATTTAAAAGGGTTTTAAAATATGTTATACTAAATATACTGTAATTAAGTCGAAAAATATTTGAGGTGGGTCACATGCTGGATTTACTTTGTCCCAATGTTTATCTAGAGTCTATCTATGAACTGGATTTGAACAAGCTGAAGCAAAAGGGTATAAGGGGGATTATTACTGATTTGGATAATACCCTGATTGCCTGGAACGATAACACGGTTTATCCAAAGTTGGATGAATGGTTTAGAATGCTTAAAGAAGAAAATTTTAAAGTATGCATTGTCTCCAATAATTCCCGGGGAAGGGTTAAGATATTTTCGGATATGCTGGATATCCCGGCTATCCCTAAGGCCGTAAAACCCAGGCGAAAGGCCTTTCGTTCAGCGCTGGATAAAATGGGGTTAAAACCCAATGAAGCAGCAGTGGTAGGGGATCAGCTTTTTACCGATGTATTAGGGGGAAACCGTTTGGGTTTGTTTACAGTTTTGGTGATCCCTGTAAGTGAAAGGGAGTTTTTTGGCACCAGGATCGTAAGGAAAGCAGAAAGATGGGTTTTGAAAAAATTAGAACACAAAGGCTTGCTGCAAATGTAATAGTAACAACTGCTCCTTTACTTGTAGAGGAGCTTTTTTTTGTACAGGACTAGGATGTGACGCTTTCAATCCCGCAGTAAGCTTACGGGGTTTTTTGTTGCCATTTCATATAACCTGGAGAGTAGCTTAATACTTTGGGGAAAAATATAATTATTAAGTATATCATGAATTAATTGCGAATATATGTTATATTTTACATACGGAGGTGGAATAAATGGTTGATATTAGTGGAAAAACCAGGGTATTTGCATTGATTGGGGATCCTGTCCAACACTCTCTTTCACCGAAAATGCACAATGCTGCGTTCCAATATTTAAACCTTGACTGTGTTTATATTCCCCTCAGGGTGAAAACCGAGGATTTACCTGCTGCAGTTCAGGGGCTGCGGGCCATGAACCTAAAGGGATTTAACGTTACTTCACCACATAAGGAAACAGTGCTTTCCTTGTTGGATCAGCTTTCCCAAGAGACGGAAGTCATTGGCGCTGTGAACACAGTTAAAAACGAAAACGGTATTTTATCTGGTTACAATACTGATGGTGCGGGGTTTACCCGATACATGAAGGAACAGCTTCATGTAGAACTGGAAGGGAAGAAGATTCTAATGGTAGGTTTGGGTGGAGCCGCAAAATCCATTGCTTTTTTCTTGTGTAAGGAAAACATTAAGAGTTTGGTTATTGCTAATCGGAATCAGGGAAAAGCTGAAGCCTATGCCAACCTTCTGCAGAAGATTTCTAAGATAGCAGTAACCGGTATTTCCCTGGAAGAGGAGATTATTAACGCTTTTACGAAAAAGTGTGATTTTTTAATTTATGGCCTTCCAACAGATTTGATTGACGGAGGAAGGTGGGCCATTAACCCCGAAGCATTTCCGAAAAATATGTCATTGTTTGACCTGAGGTATCATCCCAGGGAGACTGCGGTAATGAAAATAGCCGGGGGAAAAGGGCTGCCTGCTTATAATGGTGAAGGTATGCTTTTGTATCAGGGAATCCAAGCATTCCGGATATTTACCGGTCAAGAGCCTCCGCAAAAAATTATGAGAGATTCAATACAAAATTAGTGTATTAAAAGAAGGAAATAAGAAAAAAAGAGAGAAATACTTTCCTTACAATACTAATTATGGTTAAGTACTACAATTATTGACTGATTACTTCATTATTTTCCTCGTAACATAAAAGAAATTTTCTGGATGATGGAGAAAGCTAAAGAAAAGGATTCAATTAGACGATGTCTGAGGTATATAGTAACAAGTTCAAGGAGGCGAAACTTTTGGAAGATTATGAGTTGTTGACGATGATCAAGATGGCGGTAAATGAAAAAGCATCAGACCTTCATTTGACGGTAAATTTCCCACCCAGTTTAAGGCAGGATGGGAAACTGGTACCTACTTCGCTGCCGCCTCTTCGTCCTCAGGAAACAGAAAGTATAGCCAGGGAAATTATCCCCCTGAGCCATTTTGAAAAATTTAAAAAGTATGGAGAGTGTGATTTTTCCTACAGCCTTCATGGATTGGGGAGATTCAGGGTCAATGTATTCAGACAAAGAGGTACTGTAGCCCTGGTGATGAGAATTATTAGGCCGGACATTCCAAGATTTGAAGATTTGGGCCTGCCAGGAGCTGTGGGTGAGTTTGCCGAGAAAAGTAAGGGGTTGGTTCTGGTTTCCGGTCCCTCGGGAAGTGGGAAATCCACTACTCTGGCAGCTTTATTGGACAAGATTAACAACAGCCGTTCTGGCCATATTCTGACACTTGAGGATCCAATAGAATTTTTGTATACTCATAAAAAATGTGTAGTAAACCAAAGAGAAATTGGGCAGGACAGTTCATCTTTTCAGCGGGCTTTAAAGGAATCCATGAGGCAGGATCCTGATGTAGTATTTGTGGGAGAAGTGAGAGATGCCGAAACCATTGAAACTATTATCTCCGCTGCAGAAGCAGGCCGTCTGGTTTTTGCATCCCTACATACCCTGGATGCTGTGAAAACTATTGAGCGCATTGTAGACATATTCCCTGCTCACCTGCAGCACCAAATTAGGATAAGGTTGGCTGGAGCCTTAGAAGGCATTGTGTCCCAGAGATTACTTCCTAGAAAAGATGAGAAGGGCAGAATTGCTGCAGTAGAAACCCTGAGTATAACACCGGAAGTGCGAAAACTCATTCGAGAGGGTAATATCGAAAATATCTATGGAGTGCTTGCCCAGGGAGGAAATGGGATGCAGACCATGGATAGCCATGTTAAGTCCCTTTATCAGAATGGTTTTATTTCCAAAGAGGACCTGATGGCCAATGTCTTAGAGGTAGAAGAATATTAAGGGCTCTAAATTCTAATTTAATATTAATGTTTTAATCGGTAATTAAACAGCTTAGATATACGATTATAAAAAGCAAGGCGGTGATCAGGTACAACCTGACCACCGCCTTTTTAATAGTCAAATTACTTGGCAGTAAAACCTCCGTCCACGATCAGGGATGTTCCAGTCACAAAGGAAGATTCATCGGAGGCTAAAAACAGGGCTGCATAAGCGATATCTTCAGGCGTTCCAACCCTTCCCAGG
>PWJM01000082.1 GCA_003560915.1 Syntrophomonadaceae bacterium | reverse complement strand
GGAAAACCAAAGACCACGGTGCGGTCCACCCCGGTTTTTTCCATATCAGCCAGAACATCTTCCGCGGTTGCATATCTTACCTTGGGTCCCGTATGTATCAGGCAGAAGTGAGACTCCCTCTTCTTATAAGTTTCCACATCAGCAATAAATTCAGGGGATAGTATATGGACATGTACATCTATTTTCAATTTTTTCCCTCCCTCTAAAAATAAATTTTGGCTGTAGGTCTTATACCGGTCTATTCACATTACAGTTGTTTTGATAACTAAGATTTCCATAAAAATATTTGTTTTCCTCTTAGAAAAAATATAAAAACAACAATATAGTTTCTTATTTTCCACTTTATCATTAAAGATCTTTAAACTATAAAGGTTACGGTAATTTAACATCTCTTGCTAATTGTTTAAATATTCTAAACTTTCATTGTGGCTTGTCCATTGGTTACGGTATAATTAAATTGTAATTATTATAATTTAAGGGAGGTTTTATTATGAAAATTTTAATCCCTATTGATGGATCAAGGAAGTCCCTTCAAGCTTTACGCTACGCTGTAAATTTTGCAGAAAAAATAGATTCTCAGGTAGTTGTCTTAAACGTACAAATTGAATCCGATGTAACTATTATTGAACCTATTAGCTGGGATGCTCCAGTGTTGAAAGAACGAGCTGAAAAAGTATTTTCCCTGGCCAAAAAAGAACTGGAGGGGTCTAAGGTGAACGTGGAGTATAAAATGCTTCAGGGGAACCCTGCAAGAGAGATTATCAAGTATGCTGACTCTCAAAAATTTGACCTGGTTGTTATAGGAGCACATGGTTTGAGCGGTATTAAAGAATTTCTGCTGGGCAGTGTAGCGAACAAAGTCTCTCGCCATTCCATGGTTCCGACATTAATCGTTAAGTAATATAAGCTCAGCCAATATCCAGTTCCACAATATCCCCATCGGCCAGTACATAATCTTTAGCCACAGCCTGACCATCAAACTTGGTTGAACCCCAGACATAAGCATTTCTTAGTTTATCCGGGAAATCCCGGTGTATAGCTTCAGCAAAATCCAGGATGGTTCCGCCCTTCTTCAGTGTGAAGGGCTTTTCCTTGTCTGGTTTCTGCCCGGGAGCCTTGCTGTAAATACGGATTACATCCACCGCTTTATAAATTAATTCCCTCAAGAATTCTAAATCTCCCTCCAGAACAGAAATTTGAAATATGGTTAGGCCAGGATACATTTCCTTAATGATTTCCATATTATCTTCACTGTTTTTCATTTCTACTTTATTGGCGGTGATTAAATAGGGAAAGGAATCATCCTCTAGATCTTCCGGTATTACATTCTTCTCCTTTAAAAAGTTTAAGGTAATATCCAGTTGTTCCAGGCAGTCATCGGCGCTGGCATCGATTAGGATTACCAGGGCATCTGCCTCCCTGATGGTCCCCAAAAGCCCAGGAGGTACCATGTCCTCCGTGATAGGCGGCGTATCCACCAGCTGAATATAAACATTTTCATAAGGCATCATGCCTGCCTGGGGCACGGAAGTAGAAAACGGATAATCCGCTGCTTTTACCTTTGCGCGGGTTAATGCTCCCACCAGAGAGGATTTACCGGTGTTGGGAAACCCCACCAGGACCACCTGTCCCGCCCCCTGCCTTTCTATGTAAAATGGATTATAGGAACTCTTGCCGCTTTTTTTCTTTGTTCCCTCTTTACGAAGCACGGCCAGCTTCTTTTTCAGATCTCCCTGCAGTTTTTCCGTCCCTTTATGTTTTGGAATCATCGCCAGCATGTTCTGTAGGGCTTCAATCTTTTCTTCCGTTGTTTTTGCTTTTTTGTAAGCTTCCTCAGCGGCGTAGTACTGTGGAGTTAAATTGGCAGGCATCATTAAAACCCCTTTCTAAAAAAGTAAAACTTTTTGAATTATATTCCCAATATGTCCTTTGTAATCTTTTTTACATCTTCTACTTCGCCGGACAATTTGTGTATCACCTTCTTTTCATCTAAATTCTTAAGTCCTGCATGAATCTCTTGTCCGGTAATTTCTTTAAGTTCTTCCAATAAGACAAATTCATCTTTTCCCACCAGGGCCTCTTTTCCCTTTAAAGCCTCCAGTACAGAGGCATTAAATTTGTAAGGGTTTGCGGTAGAACCGATGACGGTAACCGTTTCAGGGTCCTTCAAACGATATTTTTGGTAAACCTTAACCCCTACAGCGGTATGGGTATCTAAAAGGTAGTTATGTTTATTGTATACTTCTTTTATGGTTTCCAGGGTTTCTTCCTGAGAAGCCCAGTCACCCTCCATAATCCCGGTAATTTTATCCCGGGTAGAAGAATCCACCTGAAAAACCCCTTTGGACTGAAGCTCTTCAAACCATCCCTTGATTTTATCTCCCCCGTGGCCGGTAATCTCAAATAAAAAGCGTTCCAGGTTGCTGGATATAAGTATATCCATGGAAGGGCTGTTGGTTTTTTTGAATTCCCGTTCTCTGTCATAAATCCCCGTATTAATAAAATCCGTCAATACTTTGTTTTCGTTGGAAGCGCAAATAAACCGTTTCACGGGAAGGCCCATTAAATAAGCATAATAACCGGCAAGTATGTTTCCAAAATTACCGGTGGGAATACAAAAGTTAATCTTTTCATTTTCTTTTATTTCTTTTTTCTTCAAGAGATTTAAGTACGCCCAGAAATAATATACAATCTGTGGGGCCAACCGCCCCCAGTTAATGGAATTGGCTGAAGAGAGCTCATACCCTTTATCTTTTAGCAAGTTATTAAACTCAGGATCCGAGAATACCTCTTTCACGGCATTTTGACAGTCATCAAAATTTCCTTTCAGGGAAGCTACATATGTATTGCTGCCTTCTGTAGTGGTCATCTGCAGTTCCTGAACCCTGCTAACCCCGCCGTAGGGATAAAACACAATAATTTTAATTCCCTCTACATTCTTAAACCCTTCCAGGGCAGCTTTACCGGTGTCTCCGGAGGTAGCTACCAGAATTACTGTTTCTCTTTTTGCCTGTATTTTCTTTATGGCTTTCGATAAAAAGTGGGGCATAATCTGCAGTGCAATATCTTTAAAAGCAGCAGTAGGGCCATGCCATAACTCCATAATAAATGAACCGTCCTCCAGCTTATGGATGGGCACAATTTCCGGAGCATGAAATATTTCAGGATGGTAAGACCTGTAAATACATTCTTCTATTTCTTCCCGGGAATAACCTGTTAAGAAATAACCTAATATCTCCTGAGCCAACTGGCCGTATGTAAATCTAACCATATCCATTAACTGTGTATTCATTGTTGGTATTTGTTCCGGCACAAAAAGGCCTCCCATAGGGACCATACCCAGTTTAATGGCCTCCGCCGCAGAAACTTTGCGGTAATTATCTCTGGTGCTTATATAGTACATAATACCCCCCCTCTTCCCTTATTTTAAAGCAAATGTTAGTTATGTTAAAAGCGCCTTTCATATAAGAAAGGCGCTTTTAACCGAACGTAATAATAATATTATTTAAGCCGGCAAGGCATCATTATATTTCTATTACGTTAGCAGCCTGAGGGCCTCTGTTGCCTTCAATCACTTCAAATTCAACCTTTTGGCCTTCTTCCAGGGTTTTAAATCCTTCTTTTTGAATTGCTGAATAGTGTACAAAAACGTCATTTTCACCTTCTACTTCAATAAACCCGTACCCTTTTTGATTGTTAAACCACTTAATTGTTCCTTGTTTCATTAAGTCCTATATACCTCCTAGCTTTGCCTTACTTAATATTCTAAGACATATAGTAACATTCTTTTTTTTTAGTGTCAAATTATTTTACTTTACTGGAAAGGCAATCATACAGCCAATAAGTCAATATAAAAAACCCGGGCGGCTGCCCGGGTTTTTATCCTTGTTGAGCGCAGGAACAGAACTCGGATATTATTTCCGGTAGTTCATTCTCTTCTTCTATTTCTCCTTCTGCATATAAACGAGAATAATAGTCCGTGATCATTCTTTCTGATGAGAAATTCCATTTGGAAGAATTGATGCTTTCTCTCATCATATCAACCCATTTTGGCCGGTCATTATAATAAATTGGGATGACTTCATTCAAAAGCACCTGATATAGACAGCTTAAATCATGTTCATCCTGGTTGCATCCTTCATAACCATGCCCAATCTGCCAACCATTAATTCCGTGCCGGCATGCCTCTGGCCACCAGCCGTCCAGAATACTAAGATTCAGTACTCCGTTCATGGCTGCTTTCATACCGGACGTTCCACTGGCCTCCAGGGGACGTCTGGGAGTATTCAACCAGACATCACAACCCCGGGTAAGCAGTTTGCCCAGCTTGATATCGTAATTTTCTAAAAATACTATTCCTTGAGGATACTTTTTAGATAAATCAACAATTCTCGGAATTACACTTCTGCCGTACTCATCATAGGGATGAAACTTCCCGGAAAATATGAGCTGCAGAGTGCCATTTGCCAGCATAGGTTCCAACTCACCCGGATTTCCCAGAATCAGCTCACACCTTTTGTATGCCGTAACTCTTCGGGCAAATCCAATGGTAAGCGCCTCCGGATTAAACAAAACATTATTTGTTTTAAATATTTCTGAAACCAGCTCTCTTTTAGCTTCCAGGTGAGGAGCCCAAAGGTCTTTTCCTTTTTCATGAGCTTCTTTAATCCTCGAATCCTGCCAGGTAGTTCGATGAACACCATTGGTAATGGATATAATTGGTGAACCATCCTTAATATGATCCCACATTTTCCTGGCGGTCTCCCCATGGGTTTTGGAAACTGCGTTGGTCCTTCTAGATAGACGAAGGCCTGCTACAGTGATGCTGAATGGGTCTCCCCCTATTCGAGACATCTGTTCATAGGTGAGTCCATTATACCCACCCATGTGGTACATGGTTTCATGGCTGTAAGAGCCATTTCCGGCGGAAACAGGAGTATGTGTGGTGAAGACTACCATGTTTCTTGTTTCAGCCCAGGCCTCTTCGAAAGTAAGCCCCTGGTTCATTTTTTCTCGAATGATTTCTACTGCACCTAAAACCGCATGCCCTTCATTGAAATGGTAAAGCTCCACCTTGATACCTAAAGCCCTCAATGCTCTAATTCCCCCTACACCCAAGACAATCTCTTGAGCTACACGGTCAGCATCATCACCTAAATACAACCTGCTGGTAATGTTCATATTCTCACCATTTTCCGGCAGATGAGTATCTAATAGATATAGAGGAGCGTTTCCATATCTATCCAGCAGCCAAACTTTACAGACCACCTCTTTATTCTTAACCGTAACTTTAACGGTAACCCCGGTTTCTTTCAGCAGGCTTAAATCAATATCCTCAAAGACATCGTAGGGTTTTCCATTGCTGCAAATTTTCTGGGTGGTATATCCCTGTCTCCACAATATACCGATTCCTACCATAGGAAATTTCTTTTCTCCGGCACACTTAATGACATCTCCAGCTAATACTCCCAACCCACCTGAATAAATAGGCAGTTCTTCATGCAATCCATATTCCATACACAGATATGCAACTCTTGGAAGGCGTTCTTTTTTGTTCATACTAACCCTCCTTTCTAATGTCACCGATTTTTCAAGCATTCTACATAAGTATAGCACAATAGTTTACATAATAATGTTATTAATTATTGGCATTTAAGGTAATGGACTTTAAAAACACCCCTATTTGCCAAAACTACGTCAAAGATTATTCTTTATGTTTATGCAAAAAAATCACTTTGTTGAAACATTTTATAAAATTAAAATAGTTTTTCACTTTGTAAAAATGACCTGTTACACATTCTACAAAATATTACAAATTCCTTTAAAATATTTAAATTAAACTATAAGAATTTTTAAATTCTCTCTATTTTAACAGGTGTGCGTTTTTAATACTTCTGTTCTAATTCCAATTACATAGATATATATATGAATTAAAAGCTTATACCTTAAAAAAATATAGGTGATTTTGTAAATTTATTCTATAAGATTGAAAGGTTGGCAAAAACAGAGAGAATAATTGAGAGAAAAAAGGGTCTGATTTATTCACAGGGAGGGTTAGTTCAATAGATCATGATACCTGATGAAAAGATGAAAGAAATCATAAATAAATTAGAGGAAATGGGACAGAAGTATCGACAGGAAGGGTTGATAGAAAATAATCTCTTTTCCAAGGGCTTTGCCGCAGGTGTTTTTGAATCTATTAAAACCATTAACAACATTCTGGAAAAAAAAGAAGTGGAAATTGAAAAGTGGGTTTGTCCCGGATGCGGTGGTAACAATATTAGAAAAACAGGAGAATGCAAGGGTAATTACTATTTGAAATGTGACAGATGCGGAAAAAACTTTTGTGTTATCACAGGGAAAGATTAGTAAACATAAAAACAGGCTCTCTATAGTACCTATACTGTAAAGAACCTGTTTTTCGTTTGTTATTATTTTTGTTTAGCCTATGTTATGTTCCCTGGCTCCAGGATTTCAAATATTCCTCCTGCTCAGGGGTGAGTTCTTCTATCTCCATACCCATGCTAATCAGTTTTAAACGGGCAATTTCTTGATCCAGGTGTTCCGGAACCGAGTAGACTTTATTCTTAAGTTTTTTCCCCTCTTTAGCAATCCATTCTACGGATAAAGCCTGATTAGCAAAGCTCATATCCATCACCTCCGCAGGATGGCCTTCTCCGGCAGCCAGATTGACCAACCTTCCCTCACTAATTAGATAAACCCTTTTCCCGCTTTTCATACGGAACTCCTGTATATTTTCCCTTACCTGCCTTATTTCATCGCTTTTTTGAGTCAGGGAATGTAAATCAATTTCTACATTGAAGTGTCCTGCATTACATATTATAGCCCCGTCTTTTAACATTTCCAGGTGTCTCAAGCTTACCACATGAAGGTTCCCGGTGGCGGTAACCACAAAATCAGCTGTTGGAGCAGCTTTCCCCATGCTGGAAACAGCATAACCGTCCATGGCTGCCTCCAAAGCCTTAATGGGATCCACTTCTACCACCGTAACCCTGGCTCCCATTCCCCTGGCCCTGCTGGCGATTCCCCGGCCGCACCATCCATATCCCACCACAATGAAATTGCTTCCGGCAATCAGGTAGTTGGTAGCCCTTAATATTCCGTCTATAGTAGATTGACCTGTACCGTAACGATTATCAAACATATGCTTGGTAAGGGCATCATTAACAGCAATCACGGGGTATTTTAAAACTTTTTCCTCTGCCATAGCCTTTAAGCGAATTACCCCGGTGGTCGTCTCCTCAGTGCCCCCCAAAACGTTTTCTATGAGGTCCGATCTTTCTTTATGGAGAGTATTTACTAAATCTGCACCGTCATCCACCGTTACATTGGGCTTAAGGTCTAATATAGTATGGATATTCCGATAAAAACTTTCTTTGCTTTCACCCCGGGAGGCAAATGTATCAATGCCATAGGCTTCATTTAAAGCTGCTACTACGTCATCCTGGGTGCTTAAAGGGTTAGAAGCACAAAGCATCACCTCTGCCCCTCCCTTTTTTAAAGCCTTCATCAAATTTGCAGTTTTGGCAGTAACATGAAGACAGGCAGATACCTTTATGCCTTTAAGGGGCTTGCTTTTCTCCCACCTCTTGGATATTTCATTTAAAACAGGCATTTTTTGAGCAATCCACTCAATTTTATCTTTCCCCTGGACAGCCAAGTCACTTACTTTGTCCATTACCATTTCTCCTCCTTATTCTCTCATATATAAGATGCAGCGGGTATACAAGTTTAAAAATTTATTATTTTCAACTTACAAATAAATATTTCTTTATTCCCCTTAAATATCCTCTTTTCTACCTTCCCAAAGGTTCGTTCCAATTGAACTACTCCCACTTAACCTCTTCGAGGTTTGAAGAGAGAGATTCCGGCTATCTAACCAGAACCAAGCATCCCGTCAACAACGGCTTGTAGGCAAATTTCAATATTGTCCAGTATAACCATTTTCGAAAAGGAATAATTAATATAAGTAAATAATTATTCACAAAGCAAATTATTTTTATTATTTACAGGAAATAATTTTACTATTTAGCTTTTTTATATTAAAATTTAACCTAGTAGTTTTTTATACGATAACTAATCAATAAAAGTAAGTAAGACTGGGGGACTAAACATGTATAAAATTGCGGTAATACCCGGTGATGGCACCGGTGCGGAACAGGTTAGGGAAGGTTTAAAAGTATTAGAGGCGGTCAGTGATAAATTTAACATTAGCTTTGAGAAGGTTTCATATGACCTGGGTGGTGAGCGGTACCTTCGAACCGGAGAAATACTTCCCGAAAGTGTCATTGAAGAATTTAAGGGTTTTGATGCCATGTACCTTGGAGCCATTGGACATCCGGAAGTGAAACCGGGTATTTTAGAAAAAGGTATCCTATTAAAACTCAGGTTTGAATTGGACCAGTACATAAATTTAAGGCCTGTGAAGTTGTACCCCGGGATAGATACGCCTATAAAGGACAAGGGGCCGGAAGATATTAATTTTGTAGTAGTCCGGGAAAACACCGAAGGGCTTTATGCCGGAGCCGGTGGGGTATTAAAAAAAGGCACACAGGATGAGGTGGCCGTCCAGGAATCCATTAATACCCGTAAGGGCGTTGAGAGATGTATCCGTTTTGCTTTTGACTACTGTCAGAAGAGAAAAAATAAAAGCACCGTTACGCTCTGTGGGAAAACAAACGTGTTAACCTATGCTTTTGACCTGTGGGAAAGAGCATTTTATGAGGTGGGCAGGGAATACCCCAAAATTAAAACCGAATATGCCCATGTTGATGCCATATGCATGTGGATGATAAAGAACCCTGAATGGTTTGATGTAATAGTCACTGATAATATGTTTGGCGATATAATCACTGATCTGGGGGCTATGATTCAAGGAGGAATGGGAATTGCCGCCGGAGGCAATATAAATCCCCAGGGAGTATCCATGTTTGAACCCATCGGCGGATCTGCACCTAAATATGCTGGGAAAAATGTTATTAATCCCCTGGCAGCCATTAATGCCTTATCCATGATGCTGGAAACGCTGGGAGAATACAGAGCTGCATCTATGGTAGAACAGTCAGTTATCCAGGTATGTGTTAATGAACTGAAAAGCCTTGCTGCAGGGGCTATGGGACACTCAACTTCTGAAGTAGGGGATTTAGTAGTAAAATATCTGCAGGAAATTTGATTTCCACTCTGTATTTTACAATTACAAGACAGCTGCCAAATTAAGAGGGTGGGCCTGGACATAATCATACCAGGTCCACCCTCTTAAAAATAATAAATATATATATGTTGACATATAATACATGCCAAGTTATATTTGTCAACATTGTATTGTTGTGTGCTACTACTTTCAAATTTAATCTTATTTATGTTTTACCAGGGATAAGCCCTGGCTCATTTCACATCAAAACTTCTTCTAGTTTTCTTCTTACGCAGGCGGAGCAGCCTGTGTTCAATTTTTTCCACAAGCTGCTGGTCCGGTATCATCTTAAACATAAGAAAACGATTATTCAGCAGGTGCATTGCTTTTTCAGTGTATTTAACAGCAAGTTCAATATTCTTTTCCCGGTGTTCATAATATTTGGCCAGCTCTATAAATGGCTCAATAGTCTGTACATTTTCTTCCACTGACTGCAGCCATACATAAACTGCCTTTTCCCAGCTTTTATTTCTCTTATACATCTGTGCCAGTCGCAATAGGGCCTCTTTTTTCTTGCCCCCTTCAGCAGTTTTAGCAGCAGCCTGATAACATTTTTCAGATTCCCTTACATTACCCCTACCTTCAAAGATTTTCCCCAGAGCAAACCATTCTGTGCCGCAGTTAGCTCCTTTCCCCAGGGGATCTTCAATAGCCTTTCCAATCTTTGATGTTAAGGATACCATGGAGAGGATGTCCAGGGTATTGTGATTTATTATGGGATTTATACAGGACCAATCTAATGAGTTCAGGTATTGAAAATATAAACCTGGGATTAAATATCCTGGTATGTCATTAAACCGGTGAAATTCCAGGATTCTCTTTTCAAGGTTGATCAGGCTGCAGCTGTTAATTCTTTCTTTCCACAATTTTCTTGCGGGATAAAGAAGGTCAATGTGATAAGGTTCTTTCAGGGAAAACTGCATTTTATGTAAAGTGAAGCGGTCTTTAATGAGAGGCCAGTCAAAGGTTTTTCCATTAAAGGTAACAACCCCTTTAAACTGTTTTAAAAGTGTATTAAGGCTATAAAGAACTGCTTCCTCTTGGTGAAAATCGCCAACAAAATATTGGGCCAAATGAAAACCCGAACAATCATAGTACCCTGTTCCAATCAGAAACGGTATGGTTCCAGCCCCCCCATTAAGCCCGGTAGTCTCTGTATCCAAAAAAAGAAAGGACCGGATATCACTCTTCCCCGTTTCTCCAAGGTAAGATAAAGTATCTCTATTCAAACATAGGCAATTTTTTAATGAACATTTCCCGTGTTGAAATTCCAGGGGATACTGTTTTTCAAAAATAATATGTCCTCCAAAGGGAGTATTCACAATCCTGCCTCTTTGTTCACCAATTTTACTTTCATATTTCTCAATATTATATTGCGTTCTGTAGGACAAATTGATAACCGGCCCCCTGTCTAGTCCGTTCTTCCTTTCGTCCCTTTTCTGCGACAATGTGTTATTCGTATTATTATTAAGTCCAGTTTGCTTCCGCTTTTCTACCAATTTTTCTGCATTCTTCAGGTTCCCGGGAAGTCCGAGGGCTGCTTTCATCTGGTGCAGCTTATTCATAAAATTTTCATCCACCAACTCGAACCAACTCCTTTAAAACCTCTTTGCAATCTTCCTTAATGGTGGAGTTTTTCTCCCCCACTCCAACGCAGGAGGGGCATCCTGATTGGCATGGGCATTGATTTACCAATTGGTAAGAGGATACCAACAGTTCGTCAATTATTTGGTAGACTTTTTCACTGAGTCCGATGCCCCCGGGATAGGCATCATAAAGAAACACGGTAGGTTCGTCTGTAAAGGTTGATTTTGGTTGAAAAATACTGTGAATGTCCCTGGGGTCACAAAATAAAAATATTGGACAGATATTTACTAATACATTGCTTAAACCATACAGGGCTGATTGTCTTTGAGAATCAGAAAATTTAATGGAAATTTCCGGGTTTAATGAAAACCAGAAAGAAGAAGTATGCATCTCCTCAGGGGGGAGCCTGACGGATCCAGAACCGATATTTTCATGGGTATACAGTTTTATTTTTTTGTACATGGATACCAGGGAATGAACCATAACCCCCCCAAGATTTTTTTTAATGAACGGCGTTTTCTCCTGATGAAAACACTCCAACACCTTTACTTCAATTTCTAAATTGGCATCGGTAAAATAATTAACCTGAACTTTTCTGGCAAAGGCTTTTTTATTGTCATAATCCAGCTTCTCTATTTGGTACTGCTTTCCTTCATGATAGTAAACAGCCCCTTGGTGAATCAACATGGGAGCGCTGAACCGATCAACCTCACCTATGGGTGTACTATCCCTGGTGAGGTCAATAATAATAAAATTATCTCCAGCAGCACTTCTCAGGCTGATTTCCTCCGCAGGAAATGACTCTGCCATCCAATAATATTTACTCCTGGTTTTACGAAGAACTCCCTCCTGTTGTAAGAATGAAAGTATTTCTCCCGTAGTTTCAACACCGAATATTTCACCTTCCCTAAAAGGAAGTTCAAAAGCGGCACATTTCAGGTGGCTGATCAAAATAAAAAGGTTATCCGGGTTGACCAATCCTGATTCCGGCGGAGAATCGAAAAAATACTGGGGGTTATTTATTATAAATTGGTCTAAGGGGGACGCAGAAGCCAGCATCACTACAGCAGAAAGGCCTGAGCTTCTTCCCGCCCTGCCTGCCTGCTGCCAGGTGCTGGATATTGACCCCGGGTAACCCACTATAATACCGGCCTCCAGATTGCCTATGTCGATACCCAGCTCCAACGCATTGGTACTGACCACCCCTGCCACCTCACCGTTTCTAAGGCCTTTTTCAATTTCCCTTCTCTGAAGCGGAAGATAACCACCTCGATATCCTCTAATATAACTGCTGCCTTTGCCCTTAAAGTCATTTTTTAAATAGGAAAGCAAAACCTCTACCGCCAGGCGGCTGCGGGCAAAAGTTATGGTTTGTATTCCGTTTTTTATAAAAGAAGAGCATATTTTTTTTGCCTCTAACAATGAACTACGCCTGATACCCAATGCTTGATTAACTACAGGAGGGTTATAGAATATAAACTGTTTTTCCCCCGACGGGGCGCCATTGCTCTGGATCAGGGTAATATTTGACTCTATTAAGCGAAGGGCAAATTCTTTAGGATTGGCAACGGTGGCCGTAGAGCAGATGAACAGCGGACTGCTTCCGTAAAACTTGCAGATTCGTTTTAAACGTCGAATCACATTGGCTACATGGCTTCCAAAAACCCCTCTGTATGTATGCATTTCATCAATAACCACAAATTTTAAGTTTTCAAATAGTTTAACCCACCTGGTGTGATGAGGCAGAATCGCCTTATGAAGCATATCCGGGTTAGATATCACAACCTGTGTCTTATTTCGAATTTTTTTTCGCAAGCTGACCGGGGTATCTCCGTCATACGTTCCTGTTTCTATTGCTGTCCCCAGGGAACTGATAAACATATTCAGTTCAGCTGTCTGGTCCTGGGAAAGTGCTTTGGTGGGGAACAGGTAAAGGGCTCTTGTAGAAGGATTTTTTACTATCTCATTGATTACCGGAAGATTATAGCATAAGGTCTTTCCTGAAGCCGTAGGGGTAACTACCGCCACATTCTCGCCTCTATTCAAGGCGTCCAATGCTTCCCCCTGGTGTT
>PWJM01000116.1 GCA_003560915.1 Syntrophomonadaceae bacterium | reverse complement strand
GATATGACGAGCCTGATAAATATAACCATAATTTCAAGCATATGACTACCGTTGGAGAACCTATTGAGCCGGAAGTATGGAAGTGGTATTATGAAAAAGTAGGTAAGGGCAAGGCAGCTATCGTTGACACCTACTGGCAGACGGAAAACGGAGGCTTCCTCTGCAGCACCGTTCCGGGTATTGAGCCCATGAAACCGGGAAGCGCCGGTAAAACAGTGCCCGGTCTTCACGCCGTGGTTTATGATGACGTAGGCGAAGAGCTGGCACCTGGAGCTGGGAAAGCCGGTAACATCTGCATGAGAAACCCCTGGCCGGGCTCTATGCAGACTATCTGGAAAGACCGGGACCGCTATGTCAAGACCTATTATGAGCGTTACTGCAAGGATCCCAACAGTAAAGACTGGCAGGACTGGCCTTATATGACCGGTGATGCAGCTGTGCTGGCGGCAGACGGTTACTTCCGTATCCTGGGTAGGATTGACGATATTATTAACGTGGCCGGTCACCGTCTTGGAACAAAAGAGGTTGAATCTGCTGCGCTGGTAGTAACGGAAGTTGCCGAAGCGGCGGTTGTGGCTGCCAAAGATGAAATTAAAGGTATGGTACCTGACCTTTATGTATCCCTCAAGCCCGGGTTTGAGCCCAGTGTTGAGTTAGAGAAGAAAATTAATGCTATGATTAGGGATGAGGTAGGGCCTATTGCCACCCCTAAGGGTGTCTGGATTGTGCCTGATATGCCTAAAACCCGTTCCGGAAAGATTATGCGCCGTGTGTTGGCAGCTATATCCAATAATGCTGATACAGGTGATGTGACCACACTGGCTAACCCGGAAATAGTAACTGTAATACAAGAGATGGTTAAGAAAGGTAAATAGATGTAAAGTAATAGTTTAATGAAGGGGGCCCCGGGCCGGGGCTTCTTTCTTTATGTCATCTTAGGAGATGATATGATGTTTATCAATGTTCACTCAGGTTCAGAGGGGTTGATTGCTGCCCTGTACGACCAGTTGGGTTTTGGGGATTTAATCGATAGCCTGGTTACCTGGGATTCCAGGCAGTGCCTGCTTTCCCCGGGAACCCGGATTAAGGCTCTGGTCATAAATGTTCTGTCCAGTCCGGCTCCCCTGTACATGCTCAATCACTATTTTGGTCAAATGGATACGGAAAACTTTTTTGGAAAGGGAGTAAAACCTGACTATCTAAAAGATTACAATCTGACCCGGGCTCTGGATAAGGTGGCAGAGGCAGGTCCCGAGAGGATTTTCTCTACATTGAGCATGCATACCTTCTGTCGGGAGGAGTCTTTTTCTGCCTGTCCCCGGGAGGCATTGGGTTTAGTGCAGGTAATTTTGGGTTCGGAAATGATCCACGTTGTTGACAGCGGCTTAATCAACAGCGAAAATCTGGATCGATTTTCCCGGTTCAATTTGGGATTCATATCCCGGCTGCCCAAGGGACTATCCCTGGAAAAAGATTTATTTGAAAGGGCCTGGGAAAAAGGGATGTCCGATGACTTGAGAAGCTTTTCTTATTACCGGAAAAACTATTGCTTTTATGAGCAGTTTTTCAAAGAACGACTTTGGGGAAAGGAATACTCCTTCGTCGTTGTGCAAAACAGAAACCCGGAACCTCTTGGAGAAAAGATCCTACAAAAAGAGATGATGGAGAAACTCCGTATCCTGAAAAAAACGGCTGTACAAAAGGTGGAAAAAAAGATTTTTGAAAGCCCTCAGGAGGCACTGCTGTCTCTGCAGGCATTTACGGATGCCTCCCGGTGTGATTACCTCAGGGTATCGGGATCCGTTGTCTCAGAGGAAAAAAGAAAGCCCGGGCGACCTTCTCTGGAGGACAGACAAAGGCCCGCTTTTGTTTATCGTTTAAAAATTTCTATTGTTCCCAGGGAAGATGTCGTCGAAAAGATCCTGGCAAGAAAAAGCAGTTTTGTGCTCATCACCAATATTCCGGGCAGCTGCCCCGGTTTTACTTTAAAAGAATATCTACAGCAAAAAAGCGCAGGAAAAATCTTTCGCAGGTTTCAGGGAAGGCTTAAATCACTTCCGTTATATTTACGGAATAAAAAGCGTAAAAAGGCTATGACATTTGTTTTGTTAACGGCTTTTTTGATTTTCACAGTATTGGAAATCAGGGACTGTTATTCCCTGAGATTGAAAAATAATATGCTCAAACTCTCGAAAGAAGGAAGCAGTTTAACTCAAGGAGAGGAAACACTTAAGGAAATCCGTCTTTTTAAGGCGGCAGCCAATGAGAGTTTCCGACAAATAAATCTTCCCTGCTCTGGCCATGGGCCTTTCTGGTTGTTCAAGCTGGCAGGGGTAAATCCTGAAGCGTATTATCAAAAAAAATATATTTAATTTACTGATGGTGTGCTCAGTGAAGGGCTGGGATGATTAGCAATGTAAAGCCCTTACGCCAGGATAAGTGTGTTGTGGGGGAATCCCACAGATAAGACATGGGGACGTTAAAATCGTTCCCATGTCTTATTGATGTTAAACTGAGCAGTAATTTAATTAATTATGAGCAGCTTGTGCAAGTAATACGGGCGCTTTAAAAGCCCGTATTTTCTTATTTCGGAGCTATAGTAAAAATATTCAGAAATTTTCAACGGAAAAAGAAGGAATCTGCTTATTTATAAAGAATAGATAATATATGCAAATGCGTATGCTTTCAACACCTTTGCAGGTCAAATTTGATTCTTTTATTCTACTTTCAATCAGGGGGAAAGTGCTTATCTTTCAGCAGAAGGGTCAGTTGAAAAGGAATTGTGTTTTAATTATTCTGTCAATATTGGTTAGGGTGTTGAAAACTATTTTAATTAAATTTTTTTCATGTTTGTATGGAGAGGAGGGTTACAGAAGAAACCTTTATCATTCTAAAACTATACCCATTGTTGGAAAAGAATGAAACTTTAAAGGGTAAATATCATTGATTTTTACTCTATTGTTTTTTTGCCTGATTCTGTTACAGGAAATTTTTTGAAGGGGGGTTGGCCTGGGGAAAAAACTGATACAAAAAAACAGTTTCCCATAGTCTAAAAGTTTGAAAAGAGTGACATAAGCGGCAAAGCCGCAGGTTACTTAATATGAAAGAACAACTAATTAAGGAGGCGAAGAATTATATGTCAGAAGTAAAATGGTATCCCGCGTCTGAAGAGTTTTCAAAGAAGGCGCACATCAGCACCAGGGAACAGTATGATGAAATGTGGAAGAGGTCCGTCGAAGACCCCGAGGGTTTCTGGGGGGAAATGGCCGAAGAATACCTTGATTGGTTTGAAAAGCCCACCAAGATGATGGAATACGATTATG
>PWJM01000179.1 GCA_003560915.1 Syntrophomonadaceae bacterium | reverse complement strand
GGCAGGATAAACCCATTTTTACAGAACTCAACTTTTCCCTGGAAGAAGGGGAATTTATTCTGTTAAGTGGGGAGAGCGGCTGCGGTAAGTCAACCCTGTTAAACTGCTTGAACGGGGTAATTCCCCATGTCTGGCAGGGACAGATGGAGGGGGAAGTTCTGGTGGGCGGGCTGGAAACCACCTCTATCTCTTTAAAAGAGCTGGTGCAGCAGGTGGGAACCCTTTGGCAGGATGTGGAATCCCAGCTGACCCAGCTTTCCGTGGAGGATGAACTGGTTTTCGGCCTGGAAAATATCGGGCTGTCCAGGGAGGAATCCGATGAGCGTCTGAATTCGGTGCTTCCCCTGGTAAGCCTGGAGAGGGAGGCTTCACTACAGGACCTGTCGGGGGGGCAGAAGCAGCGTTTGGCTCTGGGAGCCCTGCTGGCCATGCTCCCCCGGGTGATTCTGCTGGACGAACCCCTGGCGAATTTAGACCTTCCCGGCGCCCACCGGTTTTTAATATTTCTAAAAGAGCTGTGCAGGCAGGGGAAAACGGTTCTCATGGTGGAACACCGGCTGGACCTCTCCGCCCGCTATGTGGACCGCCTGCTCTACATGGACCAGGGGAGAATAACCCTGGACCTCCGGAACCGGGACCGGATTTTACAGGAAGAAGCCCTAAAAGGGAACATGGCCGGAAGATATCCAACTAGCTTTGGGGATAGAAAGGCTGTTGGTGAACAGGCGGCCGCCGGTAAAGGTAAGGGGAAAAGCACCGGCAGTTTTGACAGGCCTTCCCTGGAGCTGGAAGCCCTGTGGGCCGCTTACGGCAAAAAAAAGGTGTGGAGCGGCCTGGATTTACGTTTGGAGCCGGGGGAACGGCTGGTGCTCTTAGGGGAGAACGGGTGCGGTAAGACTACCTTTTTAAAGCTCCTGGGGGGAGTTAGAAGAGGCTTAAAAGCCGGATACCGGCAGTTTAAGCTCCTGGGATCTCCTGCAAAAAAAATCAGAAAACCATTTTACAGCCGCCGCATGGGCTTTGTGATGCAGAATCCTAACCACCAGCTGTTCATGCAGACGGTAGAGCTGGAAGTGGCCTTGAATGCCCCCGGCCATGAAGAGGTACAAAACATCCTGGAGCTTTTTGGGCTGGAAGAGCTATCGGGGAGGCATCCCCTCTCCTTAAGCCAGGGGCAGAAAAGGCTGTTGGCCGTAGCTGCCTCGGTGGCTCACCAACCCCAAATCCTTTTGTTGGATGAGCCCACTATCGGACAGGACTATAACAGTCTGCAGAAAATCATCCAGGTGCTGAATTACCTGAACCGGGAACAGGGGATGACCATCATTACCGCCACCCACGACCGCAAGGCAGCGGAGAACCTGGGAGACCGGGCTTTGGCATTTAAAAGGGGAGAGGTAAAAATACTGGAGGGCAGGGAAAAGATAGGGGAATACTGGAATAATATTTCTACGTCTTTTTAGTTCAAGTAAGCGGCTGTTGTATCCTGCCAGGGATTAATAATTCATATTAAAAATATCGTATTAGAAAAGAGGTGAAAGCAGTGGCTTCCATGATTGGGGTGGACAGGCTGACGAAAACTTACTCCGGGGGAGTTATGGCCGTAAATGACGTTTCTTTTGAAGTGGAAGAAGGGGAGATTTTTGGGTTTTTGGGTCCTAATGGCGCGGGCAAGTCCACTACCATTATGATATTAACCACTCTCATTGCCCCTACCTCGGGGAGGGCCAGTGTAGCCGGGCTGGATGTTGTCAGGGAACCTTATCAGGCCCGCTTTAATTTCGGGTATGTTTCTCAGGAACTGGCAGTTGATGACAGCCTAACGGGATGGGAGAACCTTTATCTCCAGGCCGGTTTTTATCACCTGCCGAAGAGAGAGGTAAGGGCCAGGAGTGAGGAAATATTAAAGCTGGTAGACTTGTTTGAAAGAGCCGGGGACCCTGTGGAAACGTATTCCGGAGGAATGCGCAAGCGCCTGGATATTGCGGCGGGACTGATTCATAAACCGAAAGTTTTATTTTTAGATGAACCAACCCTGGGCCTGGATATTCAAACCAGGCGTCATATATGGAGCTATATCAATTATTTGAGAAATGAATATAACATGACCATCTTTCTCACTACCCATTACATGGAGGAGGCAGATGCTCTCTGTGACCGTATCGCTATTATGGACCAAGGAACCATCAAGGTTATCGATAAGCCTTGTGATTTAAAAAATAAGTTAGGGGGAGATATTGTAAATATAAAGTTTTCCGAAACCGCACCGGAAAAAATCTCTGGAGTGCTGCAGGCAATCCGCAGCCTGCCGGTGGTCTCCAGCATCAAACCCCATAAGGACAGATATACAGCCGTGGTGAAAAATGGTGATGAAGACATTCCCGAAATATTCAGGGTGTTTCAGCATTCGGGGATAGAAATAAGTTCCATAACGCTAAAAAAACCATCCCTGGATGATGTCTATCTTAGTTATACCGGGAAGGAACTGGGCAATGAAACCGGCAGCAAAGAAGATGCCACGCGCTTTCGAAACGTGATGAGGAGGATGAGGAGTTGAGCAGTACGGCCTGGTTAAGCGATATTTATTTTGTTTTTTGGCGGGAAATGAAACGGTTTATCGTACAAAAGCCCAGGGTTTTTGCAACCCTGTTTCAGCCCTTAATCTGGCTGGTTCTCATGGGCAACATGATGTCTGGAATGACAGAAACTACTTCTTCAGCCAGCCTTTTGGGGACGGAAAACTATATTGATTTTATGACCCCCGGAGTAATGATTATGACTGCTTTGTTTAACGGTGCCTTTAGCGGGATGTCCTTAATCTGGGACCGACGGATAGGTTTTTTAAATAAGATGTTATCTGCTCCCATCAGCAGGATGGCTGTACCCCTGGGGAAAATGGCTGCCTCTGCCCTGCAAAACGTTTTTCAGGTGGTGGTGATTGGACTGGTCGCCCTGGCTTTGGGAGTAAGAATTACTACGGGAATTCCAGGATTTTTATTGATGACCGTCATTACTGTTTTGTTCAGCCTGGCAATGTCTTCAATTTCACTGTCCATAGCCACGTTTATTAAGACTCCCGAAGGGTTTCATCCCATACTTAATTTTTTTATTCTGCCGCTGATGTTTACCAGCAATGCTATTTTCCCCCGGGGGGCCATGCCGGGATGGCTCCAGATGATTTCATACGTAAATCCGCTGTCCTACGCGGTTACTCCCATGCGGGTTTTGGCCATTGAAGGATGGATCTGGGAAAAAGTAATTCCGGGATTGACCATAACCTTTCTATTTGCCCTGGCGGCATTTTTTATCTCAGTCTGGCAGTTTAAACGTACCATTGCCTGAACAGAATAACCTTTATGAGATGTTGATCAAATAAATGTAAAAAACAAGAGGATAAATAAGTTTCCTAAAGGTGATATTTCTAAAGGTAAAATAAAAATAATATTTCAAGGCTGACTGCCGGCATTTTTTGCCTACAGTCATTTTTTTTGCTGCCTTTCCACTGCCGTTCTACTTACTATGTGTTCAAACTCAAAGTTTTTTTTATTTCAATTAAAACACAACCAAAAGGGTTGTGTTTTAATTGAAATAAATTTCATAAAAGAAGGGAACATGAACAGCCATAGTATCTCCTACCAATGTAACACACTTAATTATTGTACCGCTAATAAAGGATGTAACCCCGCTTATATAGAACATTTATACTTATTATATGAAATCGATGGTGAAAAGAAGAAAGAAGCCGGGCACCTTCGAAGGAGTCTTTACCCCCTCCCCGGGCAGCTTTTCGCATACAATACCTGGTTCTTGGCTATGAACATGTGCAGAAAATTATTGAAACAGCCAATCACAGCATTGTTTACATAAAAGACTCAGGGCTGGAAAGTGCCCTGGTATAAGGGTTAACAAAGGGGGTAACAATACTCAAATCCGTTAGAGGGTAATAGATAGAATGATATTTAATGGCAACTTAAGAATTGGCGTCGGTAAAAAACAATGAAAGGAGAAACAATAAAGAATGAGTACCGGTACCAGGACGGGAATAGTTTATGATGATAGGTATCTCCTGCATGAAACAGGAAAGCACCCGGAGAGAAAGGCAAGGCTCAAGTCGGTTATGTCTTACCTGGAAGAAAAGAAGGTTTTAGATAAGCTGGAGTTGATAAAACCTCGCAAGGCAGCCGTTGAAGAAGTTAAATTTGTTCATACCAGAAAATATATTGAACATGTTGAGAATTACTGTGCTAAGGGATATGATGCCCTTGATATGGATACCATGATCTGTAAAGACAGCTATGAGGTAGGGCTGCTTTCTGCAGGTGGGGCTCTAACTGCGGTGGACAAGGTTATGAAGGATGAACTGGATAATGTTTTTGTATTGGGCCGTCCGCCGGGGCACCATGCGGAGCCCGGTCGGGGCATGGGGTTCTGCCTGTTTAATAATGCAGCCATAGCATCATGTTATGCCATGAGGGAGTACAAGCTGGAAAGAGTTTTAATAGTTGATTGGGATGTTCATCATGGAAATGGTACAGAGCTTATTTTCTATCATGATCCCAGGGTACTGTTTTTTTCAGTTCACCAGAGTCCGGCCTATCCGGGCACAGGTGCTGCAGATGAGGTTGGAGCAAGTAAAGGAAAAGGGTACACTATTAATGTTCCTCTTCCTCCTTATTCAGGAGATGATGATTATGAACAAATTTTCAGAGAAATATTAGTGCCCGTATGCGATGAATATAAACCCCAGATGGTCATAGTTTCATCAGGTTATGATGCCCATCAAAACGACCCTCTGGCGGGAATGGTTCTTTCTTCCCAGGCATACGGCATGATGGCAGGCATAGTTAAGGAAATTGCCAACAAACACTGCGGTGGTAAAGTGGTGCTGCTATTAGAAGGCGGTTATAATCTTAATGCCCTGGCAGAATCAGTATTTCATGTTCTCAATACTCTTGCCGGCTGGGGAATGGTTTCAAATAAAAGTGAAGGGAAAATACTGCCGAGGCAGTCTACCAGGACTAACATCAACATAGTAAAGAGTGCGCATAAACCATTCTGGTCCATATTTGGCAAGCATGGCATATAATTGTTTTGGACGAAGAGACCGCGTAGTAGATGACCCGGTTCAGGTGAAGCAGGCCCAGGCAGATATTAAACGTTTTAAAGAGTTGGCCCGGCTTCCCAACAGTGCAGAAGAAAACATTATAACGGGTAATTTTTATGAAATCTTAAATGAAATACCCGGGGATCTTTCAATTCTTGGTATGCCGGAGAGCTATGAACAGGTGCTGAAAATTATTGAAACAACCAATCACAGCATTGTTTTCATAAAAGACTCGGGGCTGGAAAGTGCCCTGGCATAAAGGTTAACAGGGGGGTAACAAAGCCATGAACAATACATTTATTTGGATGGGCATAATCTTTTGTATAACCCAATCAGCCACCTTATCCGGACTGAATCTGGCTGTTTTCAGCTTAAGCCGGCTTCGATTGGAAGCTGCCGCAGAATCGGGGGATACGGACGCTGAACGTGTGCTGGTTTTACGCAGGGATGCAAACTTTACACTTGTTACAATTCTATGGGGCAACGTAGCCATCAATGTTTTTCTAACGCTGTTGGCAGATTCTATAATGGCTGGAGTGGTAGCTTTCCTGTTTTCCACTGTGGTTATTACCTTCGTAGGGGAAATTATTCCACAGGCCGTATTTACCCGATATGCACTGTTCGTGGCAGCACGGCTTTCACCACTGCTGCGGCTGTATCAGATAATCCTTTGGCCTGTAGCCAGGCCGGTGGGCAAGCTCTTGGATATCCTGGTGGGACATGAGGTAATCCCCTGGTTTCAAGAGGATGAGCTGAAGGACGTCCTTCAGCAGCATGCCCGCAAGGCTACTACCGAGATTAGTCGTTTGGAGGCCATAGGCGCCATCAATTTTTTAGCATTGGATGATTTGCCCGTCAAGCAGGAAGGAGAACTGCTGTCCCCCCGCAGTATCATAAGCCTTCCTATAAAACATGCATATCCCCTTTTCCCACCATTTGAGCGAAATTCAGAGGATCCCTTCATACAAAAGATTGCTTCCTCCAGCAAAAAGTGGGTGGTTATTACGGACGAAAGAGGAGAACCACGCTTTGTTATAGATTCCCATATTTTTTTAAGAGAAGCCCTGTTTGGCAGCGATAATTTTAACCCTAAGAAATTTTGTCATCGTCCTCTTATTGTCCGAAATGCCAATCTTCCATTAGGTCAGGTATTGGGTAAGCTCACGGTTCGTCCCGATAAGCCGGGCGACGATGTTGTGGACGAAGACCTTATTCTAATATGGACCGAAACGGAACGCCGGATAATAACCGGTTCTGATATATTAGGACGGCTGCTGCGGGGCATCAGCCGGAGTATCATGATTACTGATGTAAGATAAGTTTAATGTCCTCCCTCATATCCGCAAAAACCTGAATTAGCTAGGATCAAACCGACTGCCGGCATCCCGGGTAACATCCTGAAGGGCTTCTTCCCCTTCAGCCCTGGGGGTACCCGCTGCTGTTCCAATTTTCGTGGCGACAAGCCCTTAAGACAAAGTGTTCAGCGGGAGGGAATCCGCCTTATGGCTTTAAGTTTCAAGAAGGGGCTATAACCTTAATCCCTTCAACTTTGTTGAAATCTCTGTCTGTGGTAATGATATGATTTATACCGTTGTTTAACATTACCGCAGTATGTATGAGGTCGCGGGGAGACAAGCCGGTTTCCATATATCGTTGAGATAGCTTTCTAGCTGTTAAAATATCGTCAGGGGTAACAGGAAGGATAAATCCCTCCATAATCTTAAAAAAAGAATCAAAAAGTAGGTGCCCAACGGTTATTTGTTTAATGTAATAAAACCTGTTTAAAATTTCCTGAAAGACTTCTACATCTGTGTATGCGGTAATACTGCCGGAAGAAGCAGACAGAATAATGTCCTGGCAGCTTTTTTTATATTTATGCTCTTTTCCGGAAGCGTACATTGGTATATTGGTGTCTAAAAACACTTTCATTCCTTAGACCCTTCTTCTATTTCCTTTTTCATTTCCTCCCACTCTGTAACAGGAGCATTAAGCTGGAACATCTTTTTTGCTTCCTCAATTTTTTCTTCTCTAGAAACGGAATACTTATTTGTAATAGCTTCCCTAACAATTTCTCCTACCGATATTTTCCTTTCTTTTGATTCTTCTTTTAATTTTTCCAATTGTAGAGGATTAATCCTGATTTCTAATCTTTCAGTATATTTCTTCATATAAGAACACCAACTTCCGTAAAAAACTTACGTAATTATTATAACGTAAGATTGCTAAAATTGCAAATTCGAATTCTCCCCTACCTTCGCTTTGCTTAGAAGAAGGGGTCGCTGCTGCTTCTTTAACCCTGTAAGGCATGAGCATAACCTCCTGGCACTATAATAAACTATAACGTTACGGTAGAGTCAAGTAAAAATTTAAAAAACAAGTCATCCTATGGTTCCAGTCGTAATTCACTTGTCCCATACCCAGGCCATCGGTGTTACTATAATCATTCAGGGCAGGGTTATTCAATTGTAGCAGCGTCTAATCTATGCTACAATTATTAACATGGAGGGGTAAAGCTAATGGATGAAAAGCTTTTTCAACCTATCGTGGAAGTAAATTACCTTACTGCCGGAAATGTCTGGAGATACAGGGCCATTCTGCGGTATTTTTATATACAGTACGAAAGGCTCCGGCATTACCTTTTTCCGGAGGAAATACCAAGATTATTTAACCAGGAAAGGAGAATTGATTTGGCAAAAATAATGAGGGCCGCAGAGATGGAAAAATGTATAGGATGTTACTGCTGTATGCTGGCCTGTGCCAGACAGGTACACAGCTCTCTTTCTTTAGATCGTTCCGGTATCCACATTCGCACCCTGGGAGGCTTGACTGCTGGATTCCAGGCGGTGGTCTGCCTGGCCTGCCGGCCGGCACCCTGTGCAGAAGCCTGTCCCACCGGTGCTTTCCGTCAGAGAAAGGGAGGAGGAGTCCGGTACAGCAGAGAAGCCTGTATTCATTGTGGCTCCTGTAAGGAGGCCTGCCCTGTGGATGCCATAATCATGGATCGGGAAACCGGAGAACCCGTCGTCTGTTATCACTGCGGACGCTGTGTCCCTTTTTGTCCTCACAGCTGTCTGATTATGACGGAGGGTAAAAAGCCCAAAGGAGAGGTGATATAATGCTTTCTCATGGCTATGTTAGAATAATGGAGGTAAACCTTGACAAGGGGAAGGGAAGGGTTATCAAGCGGGAAGATCTGGTAAACTGCCTGGGGGGCAGCGGCCTGGCGGCAGTTCTGTACCAGGAGTACGGCATTCCGGAAGAATCACCTTTTCATCCGGACCAACCCCTGATCTTTGCCATAGGGCCCCTAAATGGACTTTTCCCCCTGATGAGCAAGGTAGTGCTGGGATTTAAATCCCCCTACAACGGGCATTATGCCGAAACCCATGCTGGGGGGCGCATGGGCACAATAATGCGTTTTGCAGATATTGATGCCCTGGTTATCCGGGGAAAGGCCCAAAGGCCGTCTTACCTGGTTGTGGGTTCCCGGGAAATGAACCTAAAGGACGCCCGTCACCTTTGGGGACTGGACACTACCTTAACAGCCCGCCTGATCCGGCAGAAGGAAGCCAGGGCCCATGGGAAACGCAGCATTTTAAGGATTGGTGTTTCCGGGGAAAACCTGGTTAAAATTGCCGGTATTAACGTAGACACCTTTCGCCATTTTGGGAGGCTGGGGGCCGGTGCCCTCATGGGCTCAAAATTCCTTAAAGCCATAATGCTTATTGGGGACACTTCTTTTGATCTGAATTTTGGCTCTTCCTATAAAAAGCTTTACAAGAAACTGTTCCAGGACCTGGTGGGGTCAGATTTAATGACGAAATATCATGGTCTTGGGACAACGGGAAACGTTCTTCCCTTAGAGAAGATGAAATCCCTGCCGGTGAAAAACCTGCAGGCCACTACCTTCCCTGAAGCAGAAGGAATTTCGGGAGAATACTTTGCCGATAAACTGCTCCTGAGGCAGATTGCATGTACCGGCTGTCCCATTGGCTGCATACATATCGGCCTGCTGCGGGAAAAATTTGGGGAAGAGCATGAATATTGCTACCGTCAGGTTTCCTATGACCATGAACCGGTTTTTGCAATGGGGAGCATGCTGGGAATTTCCCGGGCGGAAGAAGTCATCACTCTGCTGGACCAGGTGGAGAAATTCGGGCTGGACGTGATTAGCGCCGGAGTGGCCCTGGCTTGGGCAACGGAAGCCCTGGAAAAGGGATTAATTTCAGAGGAAGAGACTCTGGCCCCCTATAAGTTCGGCAGCAGCAAAGAATATTTGGAGGGAATACAGTACCTGTCCGAAGGAACTAATGAATTTTACCGGCTGTTGGGGGAGGGGGTTTCTGCCGCTGCATCTAATTATGGAGGTGAGGATTTTGCCTGCGTGTTAGGTCAGGAAATGGCCGGTTATGCCACGGGGCCAATCTTCTTTGTATCCCAGGCCATGGGTTTTCGCCTTTCACACCTGGACACGGCGGGATACCAGCTTGACCAGATGCGCGAGGAATTTACCCCCGAAAGGGTTGTGGAACTATTAGAGAAGGAAGAAAGGCAGAGAGTGCTGCTAACCTCCATGGTAGCCTGCCTGTTCGCCCGGAAACTTTATACACCGGAGGTGCTGCAGGAGGCCCTGGAGGCAGTTGGCCTCAAAGACCAGGGGAAGAACCTGGAAGAATTAGGTGAGGAAATCCGCCGATTACGCTGGAGGGTTAAGTTCTCTACGGGATTCACACCGGAAGAAACGGTAATTCCCCGGCGTTTCACTGAAATTAAAAACTTTAAGGGCGTTCCCTCCGGGGAATATATGAAGGATCTAATTAAAACGTATTCCCGTTCTATCAATAACCTCCGGGATAAGAAAACATAGTGGTTGTACCGTTCCTTAATAAGGCATCACCCAAAACCAGCAAAGGCCATTGGCATGATGGGGGACTGGGGGCAGACCCTTATAGGAGATTCTGGAAATTGCCTAAGGCAAGGCCGGAATTATTTATATCAGAGGGATTTCCAAGGGTGCTTTTTATCTTTTTTTCAAGAGCAAGGAGCTTTTTTTTATGGAAGTTTTGGAGCACGGCCATGATCAAATCAAGCAGTACTTGATGGAAGTGCTGTTACATGAGCAGGGGAGTCCGCGAGAACGTTTTATCAATGCACTTATGAAGCTGTTTAAAGAGGTTAAGCGGAATTTGGGTTTAATGACGGGTACCATGGCCCGCTCAGTAAATCACTACTTTGTGATTGGTTTCATTGTGGGGATGGTACTGATGATGCCCGCTGTCTTTACGCTGTTAGGGGTCACGCACCCCATTTTTGAAATATCTCCCGCAGAGTACTGCTGCTGCGCCTTCTTTACGCCGCAGTGGGCCTGGATGTGCCTTACAATGCCTATATTGGCGCGGCAGGGTTAGGTATCTGGCTGCTGTTTATATACCATCTGGCAGTCCGGCGGTTTTCAAGCTATTTGATGCAGGGAGGGTTATAAAATATGGGTGCAGCCTGGAAGATCTTTCTGATGGGTATGGGGCAGGTCGTGCGGGACGGAATGCTTCTTCTCCTGCTGCCGGCGCCGTTTCTCATGGGGGTGGCCCTTCGTTTTATCCTTCCTTCTTTAGATGGCATTCTCGGAAGGGAATTCAACTTTACGGATAAAACATACTCTTTTACGGATGCAACAACTTTTGCAGCTATGGAACGGTTAGGTATAACCAGCGCATTTACTTTTGATAGACACTATATTCAATATGGTTTCGGTGTATGGAATAATCTTTTATAATGACATCAACTGTAATCCTACGGTTACAGAAGAAAGGAACACAGAAGAAAAATAAATTATTGCCTGTAAAATGTACGGCTGGCGCTCCGGGGTAGATAGGTTTTTTTGGCTTGACAGGACTAGAAACGTGGTATATACTATGATATATATTTTTTAAATTAAGGGGGTTTTTTTGTGGATAAAGCCAAAATATTTGAAAATGGTAGGAGCCAGGCAGTTCGTTTGCCTAAAGAATATCGTTTTGATGATTCTGAAGTTTATATTAAAAAGCTTAATGATGTTGTGTTATTGATACCCAAAAACAGCTGTTGGAAAACTTTTGAATCAGGCATAGATTCTTTTTCTGAAGACTTCTTGAGTAACAGGAACCAACCAGAAATACAAAAGAGAGAAGAAATTTAATGAAATACATGCTTGATACAAATATTTGTATTTATATAATTAAAAAGAAACCTTTTAAAGTAATTGAAGCATTAAAAAAAATAGAAATTGGACAAATATGCCTTTCCGTAATTACTTTAGCTGAATTGGAATATGGAGTAGAAAAAAGCCAGCAGCGGGAAAAAAACAAAATTGCTCTAACTGGCTTTCTAACTCCATTTAAAATAATACCTTTTTCTTTAAAAGCAGCAGCAAAGTTTGGAGAAATCCGTGCTTTTCTCGAGAAAAAAGGAAAACCTGTTGGAGCATATGATTTGTTAATAGGTGCACATGCGCTTTCAGAGGATGCTGTACTGGTGACGAACAACATTAGGGATTTTACTAATGTTCCAAACCTTTTACTTGAAAATTGGTCCGAGTAAAAAAGGGCGATTTCCTAGTAAATCTAAAGTAAGCCCTTAAAGCTTTCTCTTATCGGTAATTTAGAAAAACAGCAAATGGGGGACTGACCCCTTAAAGGATTATATGCCTCCGAATCGTCCTTCACTCAGTCTTTTTCTCAGATATTCATTTTGAACTCTAATAAATGGTTTAAAATCAAGGTAATCCCTTACGGTACGGAAGTGGAAATCTGCTCTTTTTTGGTTAGAACGGGAGAAGACAAGGATTCCTTCACTTATAATCTGATGGGCCAGATAAAGGGGAGCCTTATTTAAAATCACTAAATCTACTTTGCGCTGTAATAATTGTTCCATTTTAAGCAAAAGTTCTCCCTGGTAACCAAAGCTTCCAGACTGTGGAATTATACTTTCATCCAAATATATGGCTACATCCAGATCGCTCATCTTATTATCTGTTCCCTTAACAACTGAACCAAAGCAGTATGCAAAAATTACTTCTTTTTTGTATTTAAAAAATTTAAATAAAATATTTCTATAATTATTCAAAGTGAATCCCTCACATCTGCCAATATTTTGTATTAGAATAATTTATGCTTTAACATGTCAACTTTACCTTACATTATAGCACTATTTTTGCAATTCTGAAATCTTTAAAAGACCATACTTTGCCTGGAGCGCCATTGAAGAAAAAGTTACTGCTCACGATATTCGAATTCAAGTTCTTGAAAAAACGAAAGACAGCAAGCGGTGATACATATCATGATAAACCAGGATTAGCATCTGTTAGCAGCAGGTGCTTTTTTCATGCCCAAAACTAGTAGAAATGGCCTCAGGGGCCAGACTTTGCCGGGTTTTGTTTTTGAAAGAGAGTGTAAAAAATGGCATCTACTTGCATTGGAGAAAAAATTATATGAACTTTAGAAGGAAAATGCGGTATACTAAAAAAAGGAATAGTTACAAGGAAAAAAAATTATGGGCAAAATTATAAAGAGAATATTGATCAGAGGATAACTCATAATTCCCTTGAATATAAGAAATAAGCTTACTATTAAGGATGGAGATTATCTCCATTCGTAGTTGAAGGAGAAAAAACCCCACTATAAAAGTTAAATGAGGTAATATCTATGAAATTCATAAAAAAACTTTTTTATCCTCAACAACAGGTGAATCCCTTTGAAAGGGTTGAAGGCCGTTATTTCCGTGTAGCCGACTATACCAAACGGCTTCTTTTTCGAATCCTGTTCTTTGCAGTACTGTGGATTATTATACTGATACCTGTGGTGAAATATGTAATGCTGTT
>PWJM01000166.1 GCA_003560915.1 Syntrophomonadaceae bacterium | reverse complement strand
TCCTCCCTTTAATGTAGTTTGTTACGTCTTATTACCTGAGTTTCCCCATGGCTGGCCATGGCTTCACGGTGCATTATGTAAACTCAGAAATTTTCCTTGCATTATATTGTTCCATTATATCAAAATACCAGTTGTATTTTTCTGCTATAATGAAATTATTACTTAATTTCTACGAGGAAGACAAGGGGACGGTTTTTCTGTCTTGAAATTATTTTCGAAAAAAATCTTAGGGGGAAACTAAATGACCCCCTGGTCCGTCTATGATTATATACAGAGAAAAGGGGGTGCAGCCCGATGGTAGTGATGGAGATAGAAGGAGCGGAACCGGAAGCCCGAGAGAAGGAGACGGTCCGTCTGGTAAACAAAGCCCAAAAGGGGAATGAAGAAGCTTTTCTGGCTTTGTTTCAACCCCTGGAGGGGTTGATCTACCGGACCGCTTACCTGTACATGAACAATCGGGAAGACGCCCTGGACGTGGTGCAGGAGACGGCCTGCCGTTCTTTTGTTTCCATCAACACCCTGAAGGAGCCCAAGTATTTTAAAAACTGGGTGGTCCGTATTGCCATCAACTGCGCCCTGGATGAAATCAGGAAACGGAAAAAAGTGATCAGCATGGAGAGTCTGCCGCTGAAAGAACACCTGGAAGCGGAAGAGGACCCGGACCTCTCTCTTTCCCTCTCTCTTCTGGACCTGTTGAAATCTCTGCCGGAGAGGAATAAAACTGTGGTGGTACTGAGGTTCTATCACGATTTTACCCTGGAGATGATTTCGGAGTCCATGGGCCTCCCGCTGAGCACTGTGAAAACCATCCTTTATAAAACCCTGAAGAAACTCAGGCTTCAGGTAGGGGAGGACTTTAATTATGAATAAAATAAAAAAAGAAATAGATAAAATTGAACTGCCGGAGGAATTGAATCAAAGGACCCTTCAGGGAGTGCGGAACGCCAGGGAGCAAAAGAAGTCCAAGGTCTCCCAAAAACCCAGGAGTAAAAGGGTATTTCGGTATGCCTCTTTTTGGGGGGGAGTGGCGGCCTCTCTGCTGCTTATAGCAGTTTTATTTACCGGATTTATGCCTCCTGGAGGGCCTCTGGAGCTTCTTCAGGGTTTCAGAGCTTCTAATGATTTTGCCCCTGAATCGGATTTGGCTTCCCTGGAAAGTCCCCTTGATCCCGGGGAGCCCGGGGAGGAACTTCCGGTGGTGGGTTCCCGGGAGAAGCTGTGGGAACTGGTGGCCCTTGGAAGATATTCAGGACAACGGGGAATGGAAGAGGGTGCAGGTGCGGATGATTTCGGTGAAGGTGCCGCCGGTGCTCCTCAGAAGGAGCTAAATTACTCCTCCACCAACCTGCAGGTGCAGGGGGTTGACGAGGCAGATATCATCAAGACCGATGGAGAATATATATATCAGATTAGCGGCAGTGAGGTTTTGGTCAGCCGGGTTTTCCCCGTACAGGACATGGAGGTTATCAAGAGGATTCAGCTGGAGGAGGGATTGCATCCTCTGCAGCTCTATGTGGACAGCCGGCACCTGGTGGTTTTGGGTCAAAAACATGATTATCCTTATCCCGGCTGGGATATTCCCTCTGATGATTCTTTGAGGAGGTATTACTCCTACTCCTCCCATCTAAAGGTGTTGGTGTTTGACATTGCAGATAAAGGTGATATTCAGAAGGCCAGGGAAATTGAAGTGGATGGATATTATATATCTTCCCGAAAAATTGGGTCCATCGTATACTTAATCACCAACAAATGGTTGGATGAGTATGTAATTCAGGAAAACCCGGGAGTTATGTACCGGGATACCGCCCGGGGGGAAGGCACTGAGGAAATTCCTCTGGATCAGATCCGCTATTTCCCTGAGGTGCCTCATAATAATTACCTGATTATTACCTCTTTTGACCTGGGTCGATTGGCGGAGGCAGTTTCGGTGGAGGCCTTCCTGGGGTCCGGCGAAAATTTCTACATGTCCCGGGAAAGCCTGTACATCGCCGTCAGCCGGTGGGCGGGCTGGGGCTTGGGTCATTATAGGGAGAGCACCACCGTATTTGCCTTCCGGTTGGAGGGGCCCAGGGTGGTGTACCGGAACAGAGGGGAGGTTCCGGGGAGAATAATCAACCAGTTTTCCATGGATGAGTACCGGGGGTACTTCCGCATTGCCACCACCACCTGGGAGGAGAAGCTGAATAACCACCTCTTCGTCCTGGACCAAACCATGAAGGTGGTGGGTAGGGTGGAAAATATTGCTCCGGGAGAACGCATTTACTCCGCCCGTTTCATGGGAGATCGCGGTTACCTGGTCACCTTTGATATGATTGACCCTCTGTTCGTAATAGACCTGGAGGTACCCGAAAGGCCTAAGATTCTGGGAGAGCTGAAGATTCCCGGTTTCAGCACCTACCTGCATCCCCTGGATGCGGATCACCTGCTGGGGATCGGTAGGGATACCACGGTCAGCCGGCAGCATGGACGGGAGTTTGTGGTGGAACTGGGTTTGAAACTAGCTATCTTTGATGTGTCCGATGTAAAGCGGCCGGTGGAAAAGCATGTGGAGATTATCGGTGGGGCGGGGACGAATTCAGAAGTGCTGCACAACCATAAAGCACTGATGTTTAAAGATGGGCTGATGGCTTTCCCCCTGACGGTAGTGGAATCCAGAAATCCTCAGGCTAATAGGAGCTTTGATTTCCAGGGGGCTTATGTTTACCGGGTGGATGTGAATAAGGGTTTTGATTTTTTGGGAGGCATCACCCACCTGGAGGAAACCTCAGAATTTTATTATAAACCAGGAATTTACCAAAATAATGTGGAAAGGGTATTTTATATTGAAGGAACTATGTATACCGTTTCCAGGAAATATATCATGGCTAACCGGCTGGAGGGCCTGAGGCAGGTAGGATTATTAAAGCTTCCAATGTCAAATTAAATTAAGACAAACGGGCTCCCTTCACTTAGTAATATATTTTCATAGGCCCATACCAGGAGTATAATGAAAATAGTTATTATAAGGTGTGGTGAGGAGCTGACTGACTTTGGAAATGATTGTATTTCAGTGCAATTTAAAAGTATTAAGGATGAGCCGTAATTTTTGGAGAGGGGGTCAAAATGAATGAATTTTAAAAAGATACTTGTGGTGTTACTGGTAGTTGTGCTGCTGGTGGGTTTGGGTTTTTCGGCCTTGATGATTACAGGGTTTCCCTTTTTGCGTATGGGCAGCTATGATTCCGTAAGTACCATGCATTATCCAGGGGTAGCTAAGGATGCCGATAATTACGAAATGGCGGAGGCGGATAGGGGATACGCCCCGGATGTTCCCAAGGATGATTCGGTGGATGGGGAGAAGAAAATTT
>PWJM01000169.1 GCA_003560915.1 Syntrophomonadaceae bacterium | reverse complement strand
CAGGTTTATTCAAAAACCGGTCAGGAACAAATATATATGAGCCCCAAGGTGGGCAGGATTATTGAAAAGGCCAAAAGCGAAGCAGAGGCTTTTAAAGATGAATATATCAGTGTGGAACATCTATTTTTAGCGCTGCTTTCCATGGATGCCGGTGATGCGGCCAAAATTTTGCGGCAGGAGGGACTGGAAAGGACCCAGGTTTTGGAGGTGCTGCAGAAAATAAGGGGACATCAGAGGGTTACCAGCCAGGATCCTGAAGGGACTTTTGAAGCCCTGACACGATATGGGAGGGACCTCACGGAATCCGCCCGCTCCGGTAAACTGGACCCGGTCATTGGCCGGGATGAAGAAATCAGGAGGATTGTTCAGGTACTTTCCCGGCGCACCAAAAATAACCCTGTGCTGATTGGGGAGCCGGGAGTAGGGAAAACAGCCATCGTAGAAGGCCTTGCCCAGCGGATTGCCCGAAACGATGTGCCGGAAGGCCTGAAGAACAAACTGATATTTGCTTTGGATATGGGGTCTTTGATTGCCGGTGCCAAGTATAGAGGTGAGTTTGAGGAAAGGCTGAAGGCGGTGCTTAAAGAGATTCAGGAGTCCCAGGGAGAAATTATCCTTTTTATTGACGAACTGCACACCGTTGTGGGGGCCGGGGCTGCGGAGGGGGCTATGGATGCCAGCAACCTCTTAAAGCCCATGCTGGCCCGGGGTGAACTGCACTGTATCGGGGCCACCACCCTCAGTGAGTACCGGAAACATATTGAAAAGGATGCTGCATTAGAACGACGTTTTCAACCGGTAGTGGTGGGAGAGCCCAGCCTTTCCGATACTATTTCTATCCTGCGGGGCTTGAAGGAAAGGTATGAAGTGCACCACGGAGTAAGGATTAAGGACTCTGCCCTGGTCTCTGCGGCGGCTTTGAGCAATCGTTATATCACCGATCGTTTTCTCCCTGATAAAGCCATAGACCTGGTGGATGAGGCGGCAGCTTTAATCCGGGCGGAAATTGACAGCATGCCTTCGGATTTGGACGAGGTTTCCCGAAGAGTCCTACAGTTGGAGATAGAGAAGGAAGCCTTGAAAAAAGAAGTGGATGATGCCTCCCGGGAAAGGCTGAGGAAAATTGATGAGGAGCTTCAAAGGCTGAAGGAAGAAGCGGATCACCTCCGGGCCCGTTGGGAGGTAGAGAAAAGCTATATCACCCGGCTCAGGGAACTGAAGGAGCAGATTGAGGAGACCAAAATGGAAATAGAACAGGCGGAAAGGACCTATGATTTAAACCGCCTGGCGGAGTTAAAATACGGCCGCCTGGCTCAATTGGAAAGTCAGCTGGCAGAGGCGGAAAATAAAATTGCTGAAAAACATTCTGGAGAATCCCGGCTTTTAAAAGAAGAAGTAGACGAGGAAGATATTGCCCTGGTGTTTTCCCGGTGGACTAAAATCCCCATTAGCAAGCTGATGGAAGGGGAGCGGCAGAAACTCTTAAATTTGGGGGAACGGCTGCATCAAAGGGTGGTGGGCCAGGAGGAGGCGGTCCAACTGGTCAGCGATGCAGTAATCAGGGCCCGCTCAGGAATCAAGGATCCCGAACGGCCCATCGGTTCTTTCATCTTTCTGGGGCCTACCGGGGTTGGTAAGACAGAACTGGCCCGTTCCCTGGCTCATCTTTTATTTGATGATGAAAGCGCCATGATAAGAATGGATATGTCCGAATATATGGAGAAGCACTCGGTGGCCAGGTTGACCGGAGCGCCTCCGGGATATGTGGGGTATGAAGAAGGAGGGCAGTTGACTAACGCCATTCGCCGCCGTCCTTTTTCGGTGATTCTATTTGATGAAATTGAGAAAGCTCACAGCGATGTGTTTAACGTGCTGCTGCAGATCTTGGACGAAGGACGGCTTACTGACTCCCAGGGCAGGACGGTGGACTTCAGAAACACGGTTATTATTATGACCAGCAACCTGGGAAGTGAAATTATCATGGAAGAAGTGGGTAAAGGAGAAGAGTCCTTTGAACATGCTAAGGAGAAGGTGATTCAAAAACTTAGAACCTTTTTCCGGCCTGAATTCCTGAACCGGGTAGACGATATAGTAGTATTTCACCCCTTAAATCGGGACCATCTGGTACAGATTGTGGACATCCAGCTGGAGCGGTTGGCCCGAAGGTTGAGGGACCAAAACATTGAAATTAAACTGACAGCCGGTGCAAAGAAATATTTGGCGGATGCCGGTTATGACCCCCTTTACGGAGCAAGGCCTCTAAAGCGGGCGATACAAAAAGAGCTGGAAAATCCTTTAGCCAAGAGCATCTTGAGGGGAGATTTCGGGGAGGGAAGCCGTATTCAGGTAGACCGGGCAGAAAAAGAACTTACATTAAAGGTAAATTAAATGTTAAAAAGCAAAAAAATTTATTTAAAACTACCTCTGGTAGTTTTTTTCTTTCATAAACAGTTAACTTTAATAATACAACATAGGGAATACAAAATTTTGGATACGTTACCGGTCAGGTAAAAAACAGCTGAAGCTCTGTAAAACTACAACTGAATAATCATTTTTTATAACCCCTTAAAACAATATTTTTTAAGATATATCTATAAATATATTACCAGTTGTGGTAAAATCCCATTGAAAGTTACTTATAGAAAATTAGTTAAAAAAAGTTTTCAGGTCAGTAAATGGTTATATATAGAAGGTGATTGGTATGTCGGAAGTAACCAAAATTGGCATTGCCAGGACTTTATATTTTTATACATATTATCCCCTGTAATCTAAAACGGGCAAAGCGCCGTTTACCGGTGGACCTGTTCTGGTATTACAGCAATCAGGTCACCTGGGCCTGTCTGCATTTTTTATACAATGAAAGGGTAGTTTGCCTGTATACCTTTTAAAATAGTGTTGGGCAATTACCTGGAAACACTCCCTAGAGGAGTGGATATGATTGTAAGCGGCGGAGAAAAGGGCCCCTGCAGAGCGGGATATTATGGGGAATTACATGTCCGTATTCTTCGGGACCTGGGATATGACCCGGAGATGATTTTTTTCTGGCCGCCCTTAAAAACCCCCCTTGACTTTATAAAAAAAGTGAAACGCTTGAAGGGCAGTGTTTCCTGGAGAACTGTCTGGCACCATTTAAAAACGAACTGGGAAAAGTTAAAAGCCCTGGATGATATAGAGTTAGGGGCACATCGGGTAAGGCCACGGGAATTAAAGCGGGGAGAAGCCACCAGGGCCATGGAAAAAGTTAGTATTAAAAATATTCCAGAAAAAAACCGCAGGGGCTTTAGAGCTTTGCTGCGGTTAATTATTTCTCCGCTTATAGTGATATTGATTAATTTAATATCACCACTTTACAAAATGCTTATAGAAATATTTTGGCCTTTATTGCATATCGAACATACGTGTGGTATAATGAATATATATACATAATAACCATAATCAGGAAATATGCCGAGGACATTATTTTGTGAAGGAGGTAAAACCTTGTACTACATAGGTGTAATTGGAGCGGCGGACTGCACTCCGGAGGTATATCGTTTGGCTGAGGAAGTGGGCCGGGAGGTGGCAAAAAAAGGGGCGGTGCTCTTGTGCGGCGGCAGGGGGGGCGTAATGGAGGCGGCCTCCCTGGGGGTCAGCCAAGAGGGGGGAGTGGCCATTGGCATTCTGCCGGGTATTGACAGGCGGGAGGAAAACCCCTACCTGACCTATTCTATCGTTACGGGCCTGAACGATGCCAGAAATGCAATCATTGCCCGGTCTTCCCATGGAATCATCGCTGTCTGCGGGGGGTACGGCACCCTTTCGGAAATTGGCCTGGCGTTAAAGGCAGGAGTTCCGGTGGTGGGGTTGAAGACCTGGGATATTAAAAATCCCCGGGGAGAAAACATCATCCCGCTGGCGAAACAGGCGGAAGAGGCGGTGGAGATGATTTTATCCCTGGCTGGAGAGGGACGGGTGGGAAACGGAGATGCTGGCTAAAGTAAAAAGCAGAACTATATTGGGAATTGACAGTTTTCCAGTTGAGGTTGAAGTGGACATCTCCAAAGGGCTTCCGGCTTTTGAATTGGTAGGGTTTGCTCATTCTACCGTAAAGGAATCCCGGGAGCGGGTAAGGGCCGCCATAAAAAACAGCGGCTTTGAATTTCCTAACCGGAGAATCATCGTTAACCTGGCCCCGGCTGATGTAAAAAAAGAAGCTCCGCTTTTTGACCTTCCCATCGCCCTGGGTATTTTGGCAGCCACAGAACAAATGGAGAAGGCTAAACTAGAGGGCCTTATTGTGATTGGGGAGCTTTCCCTGGACGGACGGGTCAAACCGGTGAAGGGAGTCCTTCCTATAGCCCTGGGAGCCCTGGAAGATTCCAGGGATAGATTGTTGGTGCCTCGGGATAATTCCCAGGAGGCAGTATTAGTTAAAAAAATTGAAGTGCTGGCCGCCGGTACTCTGCAGGAGGTTGTAGGCCTGTTAACAGATAATGGGGCTGCTCTGAGGGTAGAATTTAAAGAGGCCTTGGGGGGACAAGGAAATACGGAGGAATCAGTTTTTGATTATGCTGAAGTGAAGGGCCAGGAACATGCCAAGCGGGCTTTGGAAATCGCTGCAGCCGGTGGGCACAATGTATTCATGGTAGGCCCCCCGGGATCGGGAAAGACCATGCTGGCCAGAGGGTTTCCTTCTATTTTGCCGGAGATGACTTTTGAGGAAAGCCTTGAGGTAACCAGAATTTACAGCATTTCCGGTTACCTCAAGGATAACTTATTGATTAAAAGAAGGCCATTCAGAAGCCCTCATCATACTATCTCCAATGCAGCGCTCATTGGAGGAGGGCGATTTCCCAAACCGGGGGAGGTGAGCCTGGCACATCACGGAGTGCTGTTCTTAGACGAACTTACAGAGTTTCGGAAGGAAGCCCTGGAGTTGTTACGGCAGCCCCTTGAGGAGGGTGAGGTTACTATCTCCCGGATGAATGCCACCCTTACTTACCCAGCCCGTTTCACCTTTATTTCCAGCATGAATCCCTGTCCCTGTGGGTATTATAACGACCCTCACCGGGAATGCAGATGTTCTCACCTGGAGCTAAAGCGGTACCAAAAAAAGCTTTCCGGCCCCTTGATGGACCGTATGGACCTGTATATCCAGGTTTTCAGGCCCTCTTACGAGGAACTTACCGAAAGCCGTGTCGTGGAAAGCTCGGAAGACATCCGGGACAGGGTAACCCTGGCCCGGGAAATACAAAATAAGAGGTTTAAGGAGATAGGCATTTATTATAATTCTCAGATGAAAGCAGTTCATTTGAAAAAATATTGTGCACTGGACAATATCAGTCAAAAACTTCTCAAAAATGCTTTCCAGTCCTTTAAACTAAGCGGCAGGGCTTATCACCGCCTGGTGAAAGTGGCCCGGACCATTGCTGATCTGGAAGGTTGTGAGAAGATTCAACCGGAACATGTAGGAGAAGCCCTGCAGTACCGCCCTGTGGATAAATGTTTATGGTAATTCACATTTCTTTGCATTACTTACGGAATTGCAACTAATGTTGGCCAGAATATATATGACGGCTGACTTAATAAGTTTAGTAAGAGTAAAAATATCTTTCTGAGGCAAAAAGAAGGGAATAAACACAATTATATAGAATTTTATTGCTTGTTTAAATAAGACCTGAGGGGGTAATAAAAAGCATGAAAAGTTTTGGTTAAAGAGCCTTACTTTAATTGTGGTTCTGTTGATGACCGCATCTTTTGCAGGATGCGGAGGGGGAGATGAAAAGATTGAAGTTGAAATACTAAGGTTCGAGGATACTCTCACCGCACTTACTGAACTGGTAAACGGTGGAGTTGATGCGGTGGTTGCCGATTCCCCGGTTGTTCTTGAATACATTAAGAACAATCCGCAGTCCAATTTGAGGTCTTTTGGAGATCCTGGCTTTGAGAAAGAATATTACGGTATTGCCATGCGCCAGGAGGATGAAGAAAAGGATAAAGATTCTTTTATGGTGAGCAGGCCCAGTCCTATGGTTGCACTGATTACACCCAGCAGTACCCCCAAACGGGGAAGTTCCCGGCTGCTGACGGTAACCATTAACGGTACCAGAACCACAGAAAGTCCGGTGATAAACCCGGCATTGGAGGCAGAGGTATAAAGCAGTCCGATGGTCTGGAAGGTATAACCGGAGAAAAGGAAGAATCCAATTAATAAACCGGCTTTTATGGTTTTCCAACTGCATTTTTTTCTGTAAGGCAGGGCAAAACCCAGCATTACCAGGGAAGCCATAGTAAATCTTAGGAAGTTAAAGCTGTAGGGAGGCAGGATGTTTATTGCGTTTTTAACGGTTACAAAGGTCAGTCCCCAGACAAGGGCAATAATCAACAACGAAAAGTTAGCCAGCCAACGGAGCCACGGTTTATTATTTTTTTTGCTTTTCATCTTTTTCACCTCATGATGTAACAATAATTGCAGTCTATTTACTTATTTTTTCACATAATATTTTATACGTCAATCCTTATTTAGTAAATTCAGGTATCCCCTAGACTGCCAATGTATTCTATTTTTATTGACATTAAAAATTAATATTCTTTTAGATAGATGATTAGTGCCATTATATGAATAGATTTCAAGTCAAAAAAACAGAGCTGAGAGGATTCAATCATGACATTTAATAAATATATCGGTTATTTTATTTTATTATTTTTCATAGTAAGTCATTTAACGGGCTGCCTTTCTCTGCCTCAGGTTTCCCCCGGTACATATCGGGAGACTTTGGATAGGGTGATTGAAGGTACTCAGGAGAGGTTGGATTCAACCCAGATAGACCCTATTATTCTTAAGAAGTCAGAAGATCTTACCGCCGGCAGCGAAAACCAGTATGAAGCCATGGCAAGAGTGTATGATTGGGTAATTCATAATATAGATTATGATATTGAGAAATACAAATTAAAAATGCCTTATCATGTTGACCCTGTAAAAACTCTTCAGACGAAAAAGGGTATCTGCCAGGATTATGCACAGCTTACCCAACAGCTTCTGTTGGCCTCAGGGATTGATGCGCAGGTGAAAACGGGAAAAGTAATCACAGCTTCCGGGAGTGAGCTCCATGCCTGGAATGAGGTTTCGGCAGACGGGGTTCTTTATGCCCTGGATGCCACCTGGGGGGCTGGTTTTTTATCTCCTGACGTGAACCAATTCATAAGAAGGCCTACCCGGCTTTTTCTCACATCACCGGAGGAATTACAAAAAATGCACCGAAACCCGGATTATCTTCAAGAACAGCATCAGGAGTTAATGAAGATAGAAGCCCGGAAAGCTGCACCTGAATTTCTTTCGGGGCACGAAGAAAAATTATCTACTCTGGTGAATTCCAAACGTCGACAGTCAAATGCAGGGGAGCTTTCCCATAAAGATGATTTAAAAAAAGAAGCCCGCCGCCTGGCGGAAGAAGCAGCGGATAAAGTGATTGCCCAACTGGACTGGTCTCTTGACCTAAATACTTCTATGAAAAGATTAAACGCAAAAAGCCATCGGGTTTCAACCCTTTCAGCCAATGTATATGTTTACTGGGGTTTCCAACCGGCCGCTCCGGAGGAGATATTTAATGAATTGACCTCCCAGAAACAAAATTTAGAATATATTTTATCCAAAGATTTTAATTCCCTGGGGTTTGGAGTGGTTCAACGGGGAGATTTAATTATAGCTTGTCAGCTCTTGGCTTTTTATCCATGATACAACCCTTTTTTTATTTTTGTTCATACAAATATAACACTAGTTTTTTTTGTTAATTCATACAGCAATTAACAGGATATTCATTTGCTTGCATCGAAACTTATAGTTATAATAACACACAAAATATTTATAGTAATTATTACCAAATTCCATGTTATATTGGGGCGGCTATCAAAAACGGGGTGCAGAATGAATAAATATAACAACCATATATCTTACAGTTTGACCGGTCAGATTTCCTGGGGGGCACAGCTCTGTCACTATTTTCGCAGCAAAGAGGAACTATTTGAAATATTGATTCCTTACTTTACGACAGGGTTAAAAAACAATGAATTATGTCTGTGGGTGATTTCCCCTTTAATAAGCATGAAAGAAGCAGAAAGGGAAATGGGACAGGCTGTGCGGGATTTTCCCAAGTATTTAGAACGGGGCCAGATGATAATTGTCTCTTATGATACGTGGGATTTCAAAGATGGGGTCAATTCTTTTAACAAGGCAATACATGGTTTAAAAGCCGGGTTAAAAAAATGCACTGAGGGCAGTTATATTGGAGCGCGGATCGCTGTAGTTTTTAATTCTTCGGAAAAACAGCTGAATAAAGAGGGCAGGGAATTTGAGAGGTTTTTCCGGGAGTCTGCAGGCCAATGCAAAGTCAAGGGGATTTGCAGTTATTCCCTGGAACGGTTTGATGCCCCAGAAATTGTGCAGACCGCTTTTAAACATCATAGGGTGCTTTTAAAGTGTAAAGGGATGTGGGAGTTGTTCCAAAGTTACGGATTGCAGGACCTGGAGGAACAGCTGGAGGAAGAAAAGAAGTTCTGTGCCGCCATTGTAGATACTTTTGACAACCCGGTGCTTATATTGGACGCCCTGGGAGCAATTACAAGGATTAATTTGCCCTGTGAACGTTTGATTGGCAGCTCGCAGGATAAAGTAAAAGGCAAGAATTTATGGCAGGTACTTCCCATTCCCCAGGAAGATTTAGACCTGGCCAGGGGAGCTTTTGAAGATTTAAAGGCCGGAAAATCGGTAAAAATAGAGCATCATTGGGTTACCAAAGAAGGTAAAAAGCACCTGGTTAAGTGGTCATCCACCCCTTTTCGGGACAGAAGCGGTTCCGTAAAATATTTTATATGTACCGGAGCGGATATTACCGAGCAGAAGCAGGCAGAGAAAGCACTGCAAGAAAGGGAAAGCCAGTACTGCACCCTGGTGGAGACGGTACCGGAAATTATTGCCCTGATTAACAAGGAAGGAAAAGTTACCTGGGTGAATCAACTGGGGAGCGAATTTTTCGGGGAAAAAATCTTACAAAAAAGCTTCCATGAGTACTATGTACCTAAAAAGAAAGCACAGAGTTTCCAGGAGGCGCTGCTGCCCCTTTTTCGGGGAGAAGCAGAAACGGTTAAGCTGGAAACCTGGCTGAAAAGTGCAGACGGCCGGGAAAAGCTTTTTCAGTGGAACTGCAAGCTGTTAAAAGAGCATTCTGAAGAAAAGGTGATTTCCGTAGCCCGGGATATTACCAGTGAATACTCTATGGAATCTGAGCTGAAGGCGGCAACCACGCTTATGGAGGGTGTTCTCGATGGGATTAGCGATATGGTGGCGGTATTAAAACCGGATCATTCTGTTATAATGTATAACCAGGCAGGATATGATTGGCTTGATTTAACTCAGGAGCAGGTAATGGGGAAAAAATGTTATCAGCTCTTGGGGCGTGAAATTAAATGTGAGGATTGTATAATTCCTGATATTTTAAAAAGCAAAAAATCAAAGGAGAGAGAAAAATATGTTCCTGAGTTGAATGTCTACCTGGAATGTCGAGCTCACCCTATCTTGGATGAACATGGTAAGGTGAAATTTATTGTTGAACAATTAAGAGATATTACTCAACAGAAGCGGACGGAGGAGGAGCTGTGTAAAAGTGAAACCCGCTTAATGACTATATTTGATAAGTCGGCAATGGGAATCACCATTTGTGACCTGGAGGGAAAAATCATGGTCTCAAATCCGGCTCTTCAGAGAATGTTGGGTTATAAGGAAGAAGAGCTTATGGGAAAGGCAATGAAAGTTTTTGCTCACCCGGAAGATGTGGAAAAGAATTTGGATCTAATCCAGGAACTGGTGGCAGGCAGAAGGGATTATTTCAGCATGGAAAAGCGTTATATCCATAAGGAGGGGTGCCCGGTCTGGGTGCGGTTGTCGGTGGCCCTGGCCCGGGATCGTGAGGGCAGTCCTCAATTTGTCACTGCGATGGTGGAAGATATTACGGAGAAGAAGGTAACGGATGAGGCGCTGCAGGATAGTGAAAAACAGTACCGCCTGCTGGTAGAACGTTTACCCGATGCGGTTCTCATTCTGCAGGAGAAAAAAATCGTTTTTGCCAACCAGGTAGCCGTTGGTTTGGCTGGAGTAAATAGCTTCGATGATTTGATTGATAAAGAGGTGAAGGATTTTCTTTCTTTGGATTTTTGGGAAGAAAACAGGGAAGATTTTCGCAAAGCTTTGTCAAAGGGACGAGAAATCTCCATCATAAAAGAACAGGTTACCCTTCACAATGGAAATGTTCTTGATGTGGAGATGGTGTTGAATCCAATCATTTATAAAGGAAGCCCCTCAGTATTGGTAGTTTTAAGAAATATAACGGAACGCAACAAAATGGAGGAGGAATTTTTTAAAGCCAGCAAACTGGAGTCCCTGGGATTGTTGGCCGGGGGAATTGCTCATGATTTTAACAATATCCTGGCCATCATTCTGGGCAATATATCTTTGGCCCGGATGTACCAGGATCAGAAGGAAAAATTTTCTTTAAAATTAAAAGAAATTGAGAAGGCTGCTATCATGGCCAAGGACCTGACTCACCAGCTTCATACCTTTGCCCGGGGCGGTGAGCCGGTGACCCAGACGGTTTCGGTGAAGGAACTGGTCCAGGACACCACCTCCTTAATCCTCAGCGGTTCCAACGTGCGAAGCGAGTTTTCTTTTCCCGAGGACCTTTATTCCGTGGAGGTGGATGCCGGTCAGATCAGGCAGGTAATTAATAACGTAATTATCAATGCTTTACAGGCCATGCCCGAGGGGGGGACAATTCGTGTTGGTGCAGAGAATCTAGTGATTAGCAACAGCGACATGGAAAGCAAGGTCCCCTTAGATAAGGGGCATTATGTCCGGGTTTTTATTGGGGATGAAGGGGCGGGCATTCCCAAGGAATACAGGCAGAGCATTTTTGACCCCTTCTTTACCACCAAGGAAAAGGGAAGCGGTTTAGGGCTGGCTACTTCATACTCCATCGTTAAGAGGCATGGGGGTTACATTACTTTGGATTCCCAGGTGGGTGAGGGTACTACTTTTTATATTTATCTTCCCGCTTCTCCCGGTGTGGAGGAGGGATATGGCAAGAAACAAAAAAATTTCCAGGGTAAGGGCAGAGTTCTGGTGATGGATGACGAGGAGATGCTCAGGGATGTGGTGGGGGAAATGCTTTCCCTGATTGGTTTTGAGGCGGTCTTTGCCCGGGATGGAGCAGAAGCAGTGGAACTCTACCGGAGAAATCTGGAAATTGGCCATGTTTTCGATGCGGTGATTATTGATTTAACCATCCCCGGAGGGATGGGGGGGAAACAGACGGTTCAAAAACTTCTGGAAATTGACCCCAAAGTGAAGGCCATTGTTACCAGTGGTTACTTTGATGACCCGGTGATTTTTCAATATGAAAAATTCGGTTTTAAGGGGTTTGTTCCCAAACCTTATAGAATTGAGGATCTGGCCAAAGTGATGTTGGAAATTCAAAAAGGGTAAAACATTTTTTAATGCCATTTAATAATAGGAGAACGATGGAAATAACAGTTCCGATGATCGTTCCCAGGACAAATCCCACTACAATCTCTAAAACAGTTATTCCGATGTGATAAAATAATACCTCTTCCCCGTTCCTCTCCTTCCCTTGAACTTATAATTAGCTTTCTTTACTTCCTCTATGGCTTTCTCAGCGTAATTATTGGTAACTAATTTTTCGTAGGGCGCCCTTTGATCCAACTCCCCTGCCGTTTCCATGACATCCTGAAGGCGCTCGAAGGATTCCTCTGTAAAAATGGGGCTATCCGCCCAGGCATCGATATCTTTATAACGTTTGGCAAGAAAAAGTAATAATAAAGCTTTAAGAAAAGGTTAAAAAGAAAAGGTTTGCTACTATTGTGCGGTTTTGTTAAAATATATCCATACTTTAAATATGTCCATACTCTCATAATATGTTTGAATTTTGGGATAGAAAGGTAAACCAGGGGGTTTATTTTTTTATCAAAAAAAGCATTCAAAGAGAGCAGCTGACATTGGCAGTATCAGGAGTGAAAAAAATGAGCCGAGTAGCAGTCATAAAAGTGGAAGATTATCAGGAGGAAAGCGTAAAGGAAGCTATAATAAAAGGGATGAGGCTTTTGGGCCTCAAGGAAGGTTTTTTTAAAGATAAGCAGGTATTATTAAAGCCTAACTTTTTAGCTCCATCTCCTGTTGAAAGGGCGGTATGCAGTCATCCGGCTGTAATAGGGGCAGTGGCAGCCACTACAGCAGAAATGGGTGGAGTGGTTAAGGCAGGGGACAGTCCCGGATTGGGTTCCGTTTTTAAAGTGGCCCAATCATGCGGTGCATCCCAGGTACTGGAAAACCTGGGGGTCCCCCTTGTTTCCTTTGAGGAACCGGTGGAAGTGAAATTTCCCCAGGGGCGGATTTGTAGAAGTTTTCCTCTGGCCCGGCCGGTGGTGGAGACAGATATGATTATCAGCCTTGCCCGGTTAAAGACTCACAATCTAACCCGTTACACTGGAGCGGTAAAAAATCTTTATGGCTGTATTAGCGGAAGGCATAAAGCCGCATTTCACCTTCGTTACAATAGTGTGGAACATTTTAGTCAAATGCTGGCTGACCTGCTGGGCCTGATTCCACCGGCCCTTTCCGTGGTGGACGGGATAGTTTCCATGGAAGGTCCCGGGCCCCGTGCCGGGAACCCCCGCTTTACAGGTTTCATGGTGATTAGCGAAGATGCGGTAGCGGCAGATGCCGCTGCCTGCAGTTTGGTAGGTATAGATCCTGAAAAAATACTGCATTTGAAATATGCCGGGGAAATGGGGTATGGTATACATAAAATTAATCAGCTGGAGCTGGTGGGGGATTCTCCCCTGGAATTAAAAGTTAAAAATTTTAAGCAGGCTTCCGGTACTTCAATTATTGTAAAAGGGTTTAATCACCCTTTAGTGGCCAGGATTTTAAGGAATCTTTTTGTTCCTATCCCTGATATTATTCCTGAAAAATGTAGAGGCTGCAGCGTTTGTGCTGACCGCTGTCCGCCAGGAGTCATAAGTATGGAAAAGAAAGCATATATAAATCAGAACGGGTGTATTCGCTGTTACTGCTGCCAGGAACTCTGTCCTCATGAAGCCATACGGTTGAAGAGAAGTTTTCGGTTGTTCAAGGACTGAACCCTTCCTATAAAACAGGGGAAGCGGGAAGTGTTTAAATTTTCTCAATAATTAAACCAAACGAACAGGATTACAAAGGAAATCCTGGAAAAATGAAGAATTTATAATAATATACTTGCAAATAAAAGAAGGGAAGATCATCTATGTCTGAGAATGCACCCGGCGACTTTGACCTTTATCTCTTTCATGAAGGTAATCATTTCCACAGTTATCGAGTGCTGGGAGCTCATCCTCATGAGGAGAATGGAATCAAAGGAGTAAGGTTTTCCCTCTGGTCACCCAATGCCAGGGAAGTAAGGGTAGTTGGAAATTTTAATCACTGGCAGGGGTATTCCCATTCCATGAGCAGAGTAGGGGAATCGGGAGTCTGGTCATTATTCATACCAGGTTTGGGGGCCGGAGAGCTTTATAAGTATGAGATTTATACTCACGAAGGGGAAGTGTTGTTAAAGTCAGACCCCTATGCTTTCTATTCAGAAAAGAGGCCGGAAACTGCTTCTATTGTATATTCCCTGGAGGGATATGAATGGCAGGATATGGAATGGCAGAGGAGTAAAAGTGAACCGGTTTATAATCGCCCGATGTTTATATACGAAGTGCATCTGGGTTCATGGAAAAGGAAGGCCGGAGGAGATTATTATACATATCGGGAACTGGCTGGAGATTTAGTTGATTATGTGGTGGATATGGGCTTTACTCATGTGGAACTGCTGCCTTTAACGGAACATCCCTATGACGATTCCTGGGGTTACCAGGCTACCGGCTATTTTTCGGTGACCAGTCGATACGGTACGCCCCATGATTTTATGTATTTTGTGGACTGCTGTCACCAGAAGGGAATCGGGGTCATATTGGATTGGGTACCGGGACATTTTTGTCGGGATGCTCACGGACTGAGAAGGTTTGATGGTTCGCCTCTTTTTGAATATCAGGATTTCCTAAAGGGCGAAAATTTTCAGTGGGGAACCATGAATTTTGACCTGGGAAGGCCTGAGGTGCAGAGTTTTCTCATATCCAATGCCGTTTTTTGGATGGAGATATTCCACATTGATGGTTTGAGGGTTGATGCTGTGGCCAGTATGCTCTATCTAGATCATGCCAAAGAACCCGGACAGTGGACTCCCAACATCTATGGAGGGAGGGAGAACCTGGAGGCCATTGTTTTTCTTCGTAAGTTAAACGAAAATGTTTTTCGTCTTTTTCCCCACGTGCTAATGATGGCAGAAGAGTCTTCAGACTGGCCCCTGGTGAGCGCCCCAACATATGTGGGGGGCCTTGGCTTCAACTTTAAGTGGAACATGGGCTGGATGAATGACACACTAAAGTACATGGAACAGGACCCAATCAACCGTAAATGGCATCACAATCTTTTGACTTTTTCTTTCTGGTATGCTTTTACTGAAAACTTTGTTTTACCACTTTCCCACGATGAAGTAGTCCATTGTAAGAATTCACTGCTGGAAAAAATGCCTGGAGACTATTGGCAGAAGTTTGCCAATGTGAGGCTTTTATATGGTTATATGTTGGGGCATCCGGGGAAAAAGCTTTTGTTCATGGGGGGAGATATTGGCCAATTTATTGAATGGAGGTCCGGGGCCGGCCTGGATTGGAATCTTTTAGGATACGATATGCACAGAAATTTAAACCGGTTTCTACGGGACCTTACCCATTTTTATCGCAGAGAAAATGCGCTGTGGGAAATAGATTACAGCCATGATGGATTTGAATGGATTGATCCTCATGATTACCGTCAGAGTGTTATATCTTTTATCCGCCGAGGGAAAGGTTCCAGGGATTTTGTAATCATCATATGCAATTTTACACCGGTAATGTATGAAGGATACCGGGTAGGGGTTCCTGTGCCAGGTGATTACAGAGAAGTTTTTAATAGTGATCTAGGTATTTACGGAGGGTCCGGCCAGGAAAACACCGGAAACTTGAATGCTTTAAACCAATCTAATCATAACCGGCCTTACAGCCTGAAAATTAAAATCCCTCCGTTGGCAGTTATTTTTTTAAAACTGGTTCAACAGAGTTAAAGAACAACTAATGAAAAAAAGTATCATTATTTGAGAAGGATAATGATTTTTAGGAAAGTGGGTGAGGAGGATATGACATCAAGAAAGTGTATGGCCATGCTTTTGGCAGGGGGAGCAGGAAAAAGGTTGGGGATACTTACCAGGGATATGGCTAAGCCTGCAGTACCTTTTGGAGGCAAATTTCGTATTATCGATTTTACCTTGAGCAATTGTACCAATTCCGGCATTTATGCTGTAGGTGTCCTGACCCAATACCAGCCCTTAATATTAAATTCTCATATTGGCACCGGTATTCCCTGGGATTTAGACCGGAAAAATGGCGGAGTCAGTATTTTACCGCCCTACGTGCTGAAAGGAGAAAAAGGAAAGTGGTACAAAGGGACTGCCAATGCAATCTTCCAAAATATTTATTTTATAGAAAGATATAATCCAGAATATGTCCTGGTGATTTCCGGGGACCACATATATAAGATGGACTATTCCTTGATGATGGAATTCCATGAGGAAAAAGGTGCGGATGTTACCATTGCCGTAATCGAAGTTCCCTGGGGAGAAGCCAACCGCTTTGGCATTATGAATACAGGGGAGAATGGCAGTGTTATTGAATTTGAAGAGAAACCCTCAAAACCCAGAAGCAATATGGCTTCCATGGGGGTGTACATTTTTTGCTGGTCCACCTTGAAAAAATATTTGTATAAGGACGACGACAATTCAAAATCCAGCAATGATTTTGGTAAAGATATAATTCCTATGATGTTAAAAGAAAAGTGCAGGATGTTTGCTTATCCTTTCGACGGTTACTGGAAGGATGTAGGAACCATTGAAAGCCTTTGGGAGGCCAATATGGATTTACTGTCCGATGACCCTGCACTGGATTTATATGACCGTAACTGGAGAATTTACTCTGTAAACTCCAACCTCCCGCCGCATTTTATGGGAGCGTCCGCCCACGTTCACCGTTCTATGGTAAACGAAGGCTGTATGATTTTTGGCACCATACATCACTCTGTTCTTTTTACAGGGGTTCATGTGGGGGAGGGGTCGGATATTAGAGATTCCATAATTATGTCCAATGTCAAAATTGGCAGGAATGTAAAAATTAAAAAGGCCATCATCGGGGAAGGTGCCATTATTGAAGACAACTGTCAAATAGTTTCAGATGCAAAAAAACCTGAGATTATTCTGCTAAAGGGTGATATCACCATACCTGTTAATTCCGTAGTAAAAAGTACCATTGTTAGTATAAGAGACCTGCAGGTGAGTGGAGAGGAGCAGAATATGGCATGAAGAACGTTATGGGAATTATCAATGTCAGCAGAAGAGACGAGCTTTTAAGAGACCTCACTTCACTAAGGTGCATCGCATCCGTGCCCTTTGGAGGCAGGTACCGCCTGATAGACTTTGTGCTCTCCAGCATGGTGAACTCCGGAATTTATAACGTTGGGGTTTTTACTTTAAATAAATATCGATCTCTTATGGATCATCTTGGGTTTGGCAAAGAGTGGGATTTAAACAGAAAGAGGGATGGTCTCTTTATCCTACCGCCACCCATACATTACCCCTTGGGATATTACCGGGGAGACCTTCAAAACTTCTTCAGTCATATAGATTATTTTCACAGAAGTAAACAGGAATATGTTATTATTACCGGAAGCAATATTGTCTGTAACATTAATTTTAATGAAGCTTTTCGTTTTCATCAGGAAACGGAGGCCGATATCACTGTTTTTTATAAGGAGATTGAAAGGGAAGAAGAAGTTTTTGCCCAGTGCAGAAGAATTGAAGTGGGGGAAAACAGCCGGGTGCTGGATATGGAGGATAAACCGGGCAGGTTAAACTCAAATAAAGTCCTCATCGAAATATTTATTATGAAAAAGTCTCTTTTTATAAAAATTATAGAAGACAGCAATAAACTGGAGTATGCTAACCTTATTAGGGATGGGTTAATTCGAAATATGAACCGACTGAACATGTATGGTTTTCATTATACTGGTTACCTGGGCATTATCAATTCTGTCACTAATTATTTTAAACATAGTATGGACCTTTTAAAAAGGGAAGTGTGGCAGGAACTGTTTTACAAACCCGGATTAATCTATACCAAGGTAAAAGATGAGCCTCCCACTAAATATCTGGACCTGGCCAGGGTTACGAATAGTTTAATTTCTAACGGTTGTTTGATTGAAGGCAGGGTGGAAAACAGCATCTTATCCAGGGGAGTAAAGGTTCATCAGGGGGCTTATATAAAAAACAGTATCGTAATGCAGCGAGATGTGATTGGGAAAAATGCAATAATTGAAAATACAATCCTGGATAAGGAAGTATTCGTGTCGGAAGGGAAAGAGTTAATAGGAGACACAAAGCAGCCGCTGCTTATGAGCAAAAAAAGTATGATTTGAAGATAGATGGCAGGGGATAAAGGGAGGTAACCGGAAATGAAGATACTGCATGTCGCTGCTGAGGCTGTGCCTTTTGCAAAAACAGGCGGGCTGGCCGATGTGGTAGGCTCATTGCCTAAGGAACTGATTAAGAGGGGTGTGGATGTTAGAGTAATTATGCCCAAATACAGGAGCATTTCTCCCAGCGTAAAGAAAGACATCATATTTAAAAGAATGCTCAGTGTCCCTGTGGGATGGAAAAGTCAGTACTGTGGAATTGAGGAGACAAATTGTGAAGGAGTCCCTTTTTATTTCATAGATAATGAATACTATTTTGGCCGGGAAGGGCTATATGGCTATTGGGATGAAGCGGAGCGTTACGCATTTTTCTGCCGGGGTGTTTTAGAAGCTCTTCCTTATCTGGAGTTTTCTCCACAGATCATTCACTGCCATGACTGGCACACGGGCTTGATCAGTTTGTTCCTAAAATCCCATTTTGCAGGCAACCAGCGCTATACGGATATCCACAGTGTTTTCACCATACATAACTTAAATTATCAAGGGATTTTCCCCAAAAAAATATTAAACGAAATATTGGATCTGGGTGATGAATATTTTACCCTGGAGGGAATGGAGTTTTACGGGAAGATTAACTTTTTGAAAGCCGGCCTGGTTTTCTCTGACTTCCTTACTACAGTAAGCCGCACTTATGCCCTGGAGATAAAAACTCCTTTTTATGGGGCTAAGATGGAGGGCGTACTGCAGAAAAGGAGTCATGACTTGTTTGGAATTATTAATGGTATTGACTATGAAGACTATGATCCCATGACCGACCCCGAGGTGTTTTTCCCTTACCGCAGGTCCACTATTAAAAAACAAAAAAACAAGTGTAAGCTTCAGAAACTATTAAATCTTCCTCAAAAGCCGGAAACACCGGTTATTGCTTTTGTCTCTCGGTTAGTAGAGCAGAAGGGCTTGGATCTGATTATGAGGGTTTTGGATGATTTATTGGCCATGGATGTCCAGCTGGTAGTTTTGGGCACGGGAGAATGTGGTTATGAAAAATATCTGTTGGAAAAGTCCCGTCTTTATCCTGAGAAAATGTCTGTGAATATTATGTTTGCCGATTCTCTGGCCCGTAAAATTTATGCCGGGTCCGATATGTTTCTTATGCCTTCTATTTTTGAGCCTTGTGGAATCGGGCAGTTAATTGCTTTGAGGTATGGTACCATACCTATTGTCAGGGAAACAGGAGGGCTTAAGGATACCGTCCATTCCTTCAATGAGTATTCGGGAGAAGGCAATGGTTTCAGTTTTTCCAACATAAATGCCCATGACATGCTTCATACTATAAAAAGGGCGGTCCATTTCTACCACCAAAAGAAAATCTGGGTTCAAATTATAAATAATGCTGTCAAAGCAGACTACAGCTGGAACAATTCCGCTGCCGAATACCATGAATTGTATGAGAACCTTCTAACGCCAAAATAGAGCGGCCCTTACATTTCCAGCCGGTGTGAATTATGCAGCAAAAGCAGCAGAGCGTAAAAGAGAATGATAAAATTTTAGCGGCAGCACTTTAGTACATAGTTTAAGCCAATCTTTACAGGCAAAATCAGAGGTGAAACAAAGATGTCATACCTGGAACTGATCGCAACTTCTACGTTTGGGCTGGAGGCCATTGTAGCCCAGGAAGTAAAGGAATTAGGATATCAAGACATGACCGTGGAAAATGGTAAAGTAACCTTCGTGGGGGACTGGGAGGCACTGTGCCGTGCTAATTTATGGCTGCGGGTAGCAGACAGGGTGCGGCTAAAGGTGGGGGAGTTTAAAGCGGTTACCTTTGATGAGCTCTTTGAACAGACCAAAGCACTTCCCTGGGCTGAACTGATTCCTGTGGATGCGGAATTTCCCGTGGAGGGGAAATCAGTAAAGTCGGGGCTTTTTAGTGTGCCGGACTGTCAGGCAATCGTGAAAAAAGCTGTAGTGGAGAGTATGAAGAAAAAATATAAAAGGCAGTGGTTTGAGGAAAAGGGACCCCTTTATAAAATTGAGGTGGCCCTCTTAAAGGACACAGCCACCCTGACTGTGGATGCCAGCGGTGCCGGGCTTCATAAAAGGGGCTACCGGGAATCAGCCAGTTATGCTCCATTAAAAGAAACCCTGGCTGCTGCCCTGGTAAAATTGGCCCGCTGGAGGCCTGACATGGTTCTGGTGGACCCTTTCTGTGGTTCGGGGACCATTGCTATTGAAGCAGCCCTAATTGGACAAAATGCGGCTCCTGGAATGAACAGGGAGTTTATCTCTGAAAGTTGGCCCAACATATCTCGAAGCTTATGGAGACGGGCACGAAAAGAAACTCATGACGCAGCAAATTTTGAACAGCCCTTAGAAATTATTGGGACAGACATTGATGATAAGGTTTTGAAGTTAGCCCGGAGAAATGCCTTTGAAGCTGGAGTAGATCAGGGAATTCATTTTCAAAAAATGTCCTTCAAAGAATTTCGTTCCAGGAAAAAGTATGGTAAATTTATCTGTAACCCTCCCTATGGAGAACGTCTGGGGGAGCTGAAAGATGTAGAAAAAATGTATAAAGATATGGGAAAAGTATTCCGGGAATTTGATACCTGGTCTTATTATATCCTTACATCCCATCCTGAGTTCGAAAAATTGTTCGGGGAGAGAGCTACCAAAAAAAGGAAGCTTTATAATGGGAACATCAAGGTACACTATTACCAATATTACGGGCCGAAGCCACAAAAAGGAAGAGCAAAGGAGATACAGAGGCTGGAAGAATAGCGTGAACCTCCTTCACCTATGCTATTTAAGTTTAGAGGTAAGGAGATAGGAGAATTACTAATGATATACTCAGAATGGTTGCTCCCTTCGGACAATAAATAAAGTACACAAGAATAGTAAGGTTCGAATAAAAAATATTTAAAAAATTCTGATAAACGTATTGACAAATAAATCAGTCCATGGCATAATAGTATTACCAGATTCCGAGAGGCAAAAAAACAATCCGGGTGCGGCTCGGGTGGAAGTAAAAGGGAATTGAGGATGACGTAAGTTTGAATCGTTCCTGGGGCGTCCAAAAGAGTCGTATCGCTAGTAGGTCCGGAGTGGAAAGGTAAACTCAATGTTTAGGCGTTGGGGACGTTACCGGGAAGCACCGGGAGCCGTGGAACTGGCCCGTTGAACTGTCTGGAGGCTGAGTGAAACCCGATTCTAATTGAAGGGGTGGAGGCCAGTCAGGGAAGGACGAGAGGGCCGGGACGGAGAGTTGGAAGGTCTGTTGGGATCTGGTTTTATTATGTTTTTTAGAAGACAAGGGGACGGTTCTCTTGTCTTCTTTTAATTACCTTACATATCTTAGATTAGACAAGAAAACCGTCCCCTTGTCTTCCATTTTTACTTTGATCAACCTGCAAGAATTAATCTTTGATGTATTCAGCTACGTACTGCAAATTTCGGTATTTCTCATTATAATCCAGGCCGTAACCCACCACAAAAATATCCGGCAGGTCAAAACCTTTATAATCTACCGGAACATTCACAATACGGCGGGACTCCACATTTAGAAAAGTACAGACTTTCAGTGTTTTGGGATTGCGGGTCTTTAAGTTGCGCAGCAGATAACTGAGACTGAGCCCTGTATCTAAAATGTCTTCTACCACCAGGACATCCTTGTCGGCAATGTTTACGTCAAGGTCCTTTGTAATCCGAACCACACCGGTGGAATCGGTTTTTTCTCCGTATCTAGAAATGCTGATAAAGTCGATGGAAAAGGGCACAGTAAGGGAACGACTGAGATCCACGGCAAAAAAAACACTTCCCCTGAGCACGCTGATCAGCACCAATTCTTTTTTTCGATAATCATTGGATATCATCTCTCCCAATTCTTTTACTCTGGCTGAGGTCTCCTCCCGGGAGAGAATGACTTTTAACTTGTTATCCATGGAATCCCCTTTCAATTTTTATTACATTTTTTAAATAAAGTTACTGGACTAGCTTGGTCAGAATTGCGATGAATAAAGGTTAGTTATCCAATCCGAATTTTGTTAAAAGGCTTTTATAGTCTTTATTATAAATAATTTTTAAATTGACATCTGGATATAGTTCCTTTAATCTGCGCGCTTTTTTATTTTTTTTCCAAACCAATTTTTGCCTCTGAGTAGTGATTTCTACATAAAGGTCATGATCCGGCAGATAAAAGTCTGGAGCAAATGCCTCAGTGATACTCCCTTCGCTGTCCCACTCCAGGGGAAAAGTTCTAGGTTCATATTTCCAATTTATACGGTAGAAATCAAGCATTTTTGCAAATTCTTCTTCGCTGGGATGCATGAAGCGAATCTCTTTACTCTTTTCCGGGGATGAGAGCACCAAATTGGCTTTTGGTAATTCTTCCTGGGGGGCAGTAGTTAAATCGTTGGATTTTCCCATGATGATAAATGAGTTTACGATAATTTCAGCGGCTCTATTTACCGAGATCTTATCTGTGTTAATAACCAGGTCATAGAGATTTAAGTTTAACCAGTTTTCATTAAAGATATCTTTTATGTATTTTTTCCTATCTCTGTCTTGTTCAGAAATCAGGGTATGGGCTGCTTTTTTACCCAACGAATAAAGTTCCATGACCCGAAGAATTCTCTTCTCCAGAGGGCAAATTATTTTCACATGCAGAGCGGGGCAGTAATCCTTAAAAAGAAGATGCCCCCCTCTTCCCAGGATTACCAGGTTGTTTTCTTCAGACAGCTGATTGAGATAACGGTGCAGCGAAAAAATACGTTCCTTTCGAAGAAGGGACTGATGCTCATTTTTCCCAAGGGCTTTTTCCTCTAATTCCATCTGGTCATGGGTCTCCGGTGAAGGAGATAGTTCTTCTTCAATTATTTTTTTATTAATTAAAAGAAAATCTAACTTTTCAGCGGTTACCCGGGCGATTTCTTCTCCCCAACTTCCAAATTCTCGGGATAAAGTGATCAGTGCCATAATATTTCTCCTTCCAGAACAAACCTTCATGGATATTTTCGGCAGTTAAAGAATATTTCCTTCTTTTTTTTATTTTAACCAAAATGAAGGAAAGAGAATAATAACTGTTAAAATCCATAACTTATAAGTAACCTATTTTTGGTGAAAAATTTTTGGAGGGATGATCCAATGAGTGAAAAAGTGATTGTTTATACCACTCCTACCTGTCCTTACTGTGATACAGTGAAAGAGTTTCTTTCAAAAAAAGGAGTGCCCTATGATGAATATGATGTTGCCGATGATGAAAATGCCCGTCGTGAGATGATGGATAAATCAGGGCGAATGGCTGTTCCGACCGTGGTCATTGACGGTGAGGTAGTTGTCGGTTTTGACCAGGAAAAAATAGATAGTCTTTTACACTAAAGGAAACTTTAAAAGCCCCGGGAGAATATTCCGGAGCTTTTAAAGTTTTTTAATTTGGTTGGTTTGACAACACTAATAGGTTTGGATATGATTATGACAAGATTGGTTTCAGAAGGAAAAGCTTTTTTTCCGGAGGAAATAGGGGTATGGGTATTACGGATCAAATCATGGGTGTAGGGGTACTTCTCATTCTGGGATATACAGGGGGGCAGTTGGCCAAGAAGATTAAACTGCCGGCTGTAGCCGGTTATTGCTTGATGGGAATTTTGCTGAGCCCATCAATTTTTAATATTATCCCTTATGATTTAAGCCTGGAGCTGAATGCTTTGAAGATACTGGGCTTAAGTATAATTGCCATGATTATCGGAGGGGAACTGCGTTACAAGACTATAAAAAAAATAGGTAAAAGTATTGTAGTAATTACTTTTATGCAGATTTTCACTACAGTGCTGGCCGTCTTTCTGGGAATGTTTTTTCTCCTTGGGAAAGATCTTAGCATTTCTTTGATTATGGCTTCCATGGCCGTGGCTACAGCTCCGGCAGCTACCGTGGCTGTTATGAGGGAGTACAAGGCCAAGGGGAATTTTTCAACTACCCTGCTGGGGGTTATCGCCCTGGATGATGCTCTTTGTATTATATTGGTAGGTTTTGCTCTGGCCATTGCCAAAGGACTAACCCAAATAGGGGCTACCTTTGAAATGGCAGATATGGCTCATCCTGCCTGGGAGCTGGTAGGTTCTTTGGGAGTAGGGTTTGCTACAGGACTGATTCTTTGTTTTATTTTAAAATACATAAAGGACCGTTCTGAGACCATCGTAGTTTTACTGGGTTTTGTCCTGATTAACAGCGGCATTGCCGTATACTTTGACCTTTCTTCACTGTTGGTAAATATGGTAAGTGGAGCTGCTGTGGCTAATTTTTTTGTAAAGAGCCCCTTTATTATTAATGTTTTTGATGATATTGACCTGCCCATCTTTGTCATATTTTTTACCCTGGCAGGTGCCAGTTTACAATTAGACCTGTTGGCGGCCAACTGGCTGCCGGCTTTAGTCTACATAGTCGCCAGGGCAGTGGGGAAGATATCCGGCTGTTATTACGGAGCAATTATTTCCGGGGCAGACAATGTCACTAAGAAATATCTAGGGTTTGCTATGCTCCCCAAAGCGGGGGTTAGTATTGGCCTAATTCTTTTTGTGCAGTCCAGATTCCCTGGCACGGAACTGGCGGCGGTGGTAACAGCCATAGAGCTGGCTGCAGTAACCTTTTATGAAATAATTGGGCCTATGGCCACCCGTTATGCCCTGGTAGGAGCAGGAGAAACCTCTACGGTTGGCATAGATCAAACGGGGGATAAAAAAATTGAGGTGTGAACTTTTTTATAAAACCAGCATAGGTTGTCCCAGTATAAACCAGAAAGCGATGGTGGAAAGAGCTGTAAGAACACCGATTCCAATAATGGAAAGTCCGTTTAAAGAAATATTCTTGGCCAGCGGTTTTTTAAAAAAAACGATGAACCCGGAAAAAAGAATAAAAAACAGTCCAATTAATATTAAGCTTGCCCCCACAAAAGCCCCGAATATCCCAGTCCAAAGACCGAAGAGGTTTCCCTGGGACAGGTAGTAATAATCCACCGAAGGAATAATTAAAACCAAAAGACAGGATATAATTAATACAGTAATAAAGCGCCTCAATATAATTAACCCCTTTATGAATAAGTTCAATTAAGATTATATCAAATAATTGTAAACTCTCCAATGTCTTTTAATAAAAGGCCGCATAAATTTTTTCTATTATTCCAATGATAGTAAAGAAATTGAGTTAAGTAAGAGGGATAAAATTTAAAATTTATGTTTATGGAGTATTCGTAAAGGAAGGAAAGGTATGGCCCTTCAAGTAGTTTTACGAACTGTTATTTTTTATTTTACGGTACTGGTTGTCATTCGTTTCATGGGCAAGAGGGAAGTCGGCCAGTTGTCCTCCTTTGACCTGGTGGTAGCCATCATGATCGCTGAACTGGCGGCGATGCCTATGGACAAGGTGGAGATTCCAATATATATTGGGCTTTTGCCTATACTGGCCCTGGCACTGCTGGAGGTACTCCTGGCCAAGTTGAGCTTAAAGAGCCAGTTGGCCAGGTCGGTGATTACCGGGGTGCCTTCGGTACTTATTGAAAACGGTAAAATTTTAGAAAGCGAATTGAAGAAGTTAAGATATAATGTGAATGACCTTCTAAGACAGTTGAGGGAAAAAGATGTATTTAATATTGCTGATGTGGAATTTGCGATATTAGAAACATCTGGAAAAATCAGTTTGGTCCTTAAATCCCAGCATAGGCCGGTTACGCCGGAAGACCTGAACCTCACTACCAGTTATGAGGGTTTGTCTCATCCTTTAATCGTGGATGGCAAAGTAAATTACGACAATATAAAAAGAACGAAATTGGATGCCAACTGGCTGAAAGAAGAATTAAAAAAGAATCATAACATAGAGGATTTTAGAGAGGTCCTTCTGGCAACCCTGGATTCAGAGGGAAATCTTTATGTAAGTAAAAAAAGCAGCCCTTAAACCCTGTTACCAGGGTTTTTTTGATATAATAAATTTGGAGAGAAATATTTAGTAATAACATTATTTCTCGGGGAGAGAAGGTGATTTTATGAAGCAGTTATTAAAGACCCTGGATTTTACCCACTTTGTTGTGAAGGAATTCGTAAATGCTGGAGATACGGTCATAGATGCCACGGCAGGGAATGGATACGATACTCTCTTTTTGGCCGAATTGGTGGGGGAAAGGGGTAAGGTGTTTGCTTTTGATATTCAACAAAAAGCAATCCAAAGTACTGAAGGCCTGCTGCGGGAGCAGGGGCTGTTCCCCCGAGTTCAGTTAATACGAGATGGACATGAACATATTGAAGAGTATGTAAAAGAAGAAGTATCCGCGGTTATGTTTAATCTTGGTTATCTCCCCGGCTCGGACCACCGTATTGTAACCCAACCTGAAACCACCATTAAAGGGGTAAAAGCTGCATTAACTATGCTTTCTCCCGGTGGCGTTATTACCCTGGTGGTATATACCGGGCATCCCGGGGGACAAGAAGAATGGCCTTTTATAGAACATTATGTTAAGAGCCTGGCCAAAAATAATTATCGGGTCCTTTTGTATAAATTTTTAAACACAGATAAGTCTCCTTTTATGGTGGCTGTTGAAAAGAGGTAAAATGTATATTTTGTCAGGTGTGGGAATGAAGGCCAAAATAAATTCATATGATAAAAATAGAATAATGCACTGGCCAGGCAGGATTTCCTTATTATTTGTCAAAAACATATTAACTAAAAGAAAAAGGGTATTGTCATTGGGGAGGGAAAAGATTGACTTCAAAGAATAAGACTTATGCACAGGAGTCTTTAGAACTGCACAGTAAAAATAAAGGTAAAATTGAAGTGGTTAGTAAAATTAATTTAGAAAATAAAAAAAACTTAAGCCTGGCCTATACTCCCGGTGTAGCTGAACCCTGCAAAGAAATTTATCGGGATGTGGAAAAAATTTATGAATATACATCTAAGGGGAATATGGTGGCTGTCATTACGGACGGCTCTGCAGTTTTAGGATTGGGAAACATTGGTGCGGAAGCAGCTCTTCCCGTAATGGAGGGGAAGGCTATTTTATTTAAGTGTTTTGGTGGGTTGGACGCTTTCCCCATCTGTTTGAAGTCCCAGGATGCAGATGCTATAGTAGAAGCCGTTAAACTTCTTGTTCCTACATTTGGCGGAATAAATCTGGAGGATATATCTGCTCCCAGATGCTTTTACGTTGAAGAACGCCTGAAAAGAGAAACAGAATTACCGGTTTTTCATGATGATCAGCATGGAACAGCCATAGTGGTAACAGCCGGACTCTATAATGCTCTTAAGGTAACCGGAAAAAAGATGAATTCTATTAAGGTGGTAATAAACGGAGCTGGTGCGGCAGGGATAGCCATTACTAAGCTTTTGCTGTATTTGGGAGTTAAAAATATTACTCTCTGTGATTCCGCAGGGATCATTTATTTCGGACGTTCACGGGAGATGAATTCATATAAAGAGGAAATTGCCCGATTAACCTTCTCTGAAGATAAGTATAAAAATATACCGGAGGAACATAGAACACTGAAGGCGGCGGTAAAAGATGCCGATGTTTTTGTGGGAGTGTCTGTGGCAGGGGCATTAACCAAAGAAATGGTACAGTTAATGTCTCAGGAGCCTATTATTTTTGCCCTGGCCAATCCTGTTCCGGAAATTATGCCGGAGGAAGCCTGGGCCCTGGGAGCGAAAGTAGTGGCCACCGGTCGGTCTGATTTTCCTAATCAGATTAATAATGTCTTGGCTTTCCCAGGAGTTTTAAGGGGGGCCATGGAAGTCAGGGCTAAGGATATTAATGATGAGATGAAGGTCAGCGCTGCAAAAGCAATTGCAAATTTGATTACAGAACAGGACTTGAATTCCCGTAACATTGTGCCGGAGGTATTTGACCCCAGAGTAGCTCCAAATGTAGCCGCAGCGGTGGCTGCTGCTGCACTGGAGACAGGGGCAGCCCGGCGGCAGATTAGTCCCGAGGCGGTTTATAAGAAGACGGTAGAGATGGTCGAAAAATTAAAAAACAGGTAATTAAGATGGATTTTTATAAAAATTAAAATAAAAAATCACTTATTAAAAAGGGAAACTTAAAAATATGTCGAACTATAATTATTAATAAAATACTAGAGGAACGTTATGCTCAAACCTCTTTTAAATGGTAAATTAAAGTTATTATTCTATTTTTAATGTACATACATGGTAAAGAGGTGAGTATTTCTTTAAGTATCTTCTAAATTAATTAAAAGGAGGAATTTTATGGAACAGGTAGTAATGAACACAGCATTAAAAGCATCTGAACCTATGCTCTCAGAGATAGAACAAAAAAGCCATGTGGATGTTAAAAAATGCTATCAGTGCGGAACCTGTGCCGCTGGTTGCCCAGTTTCTTATACCAGTGATTACAGTCCCCGTCAGGTTGTAAAAATGCTGCAGGCTGGATTGGTTGATGAAGTTTACAAGTCTCATATGATTTGGCTGTGTGTCGGATGCGGCAACTGTGTTACCCGCTGTCCGCGCAACTTAAATATTCCCCATCTGCATGACACTTTACGGATTCTTTCCAAGGAAAAAGGGTATCCGTGTGCTGAAAAGAATGTAGATATCTTTAACGATTCTTTCCTCAAAACGGTGGAGTATACCGGCAGGCTTTATGAAGCAGGGTTGACCATGCTGTATAATACCCGTTCAAGGAATTTTATGGCCGGTATGGATGTAGCCCCTGGAATGTTTATGTTAGGGAAAATCAGTCCTTTCCCCCATCTGATTAAAGGTAGAAAAGAAGTAGCCAATATCTTTAAGAAAATGCGGGAAATGAAAGGAGCCAAATAATGAAGATAGCATATTATCCCGGTTGTTCTTTGGAATCAACAGGTATCGAATATCACCTTTCCAACAAGTTAGTAGCGAAAAAGCTTGGAGTTGAACTTTGGGAAATTCCCAACTGGAACTGCTGCGGAGCATCACCAGCTCACCAGTCAGACCTCTTTTTACCCAATGCTCTCAATGCCCGTAACCTGGCCATTGCAGAAGAGGAAGGCCTGGATGTGTTGGCTCCCTGTGCGGCCTGCTATAACAGAATGCTGGCTGCAGTGGAAGCAGTGAATACGGATGAGGATATGAGGGAAAAAATTAATGAGGCTATTGGACGTAACTACAGGGGAACCAATACCGCTATTAACATGGTACAGTTTCTGCATGACATAATTGGGATAGAGAAAATTACTGCGCAGATACAAAAAAAGCTTTCCGGTTTAAAGGTAGCCTGTTATTACGGTTGTCTTTTAGTGAAACCCCCGGCATTAACAAAATTTGATAATCCTGAAAATCCCCAGTCCATGGATAGGATAGTAGACGCGTTAGGTGCTGAAACTATCGTATGGCCTTATAAGACTGAATGCTGTGGCGGTGGCCTGGCTATTTCTAAGACCGAAGTAATCTTAAAGTTGACCAACGAAATATTCTCAATGGCCGTGGCCAGCGGAGCGGACTGTCTGGTGACTGCCTGCCCCATGTGCCAGCTGAACCTGGAATTACGTCAGAAGGCCACTGAAAAGGAATACAACGTTAAATACAATATGCCGGTCTTTGAAATTACGGAGCTGGTTGGCTTAAGTTTCGGTTTCAGTCCAAAGGAACTAGGTATTAATAAGCATTTTGTCAACAATGATGCTTTCTTAAAAGAGAAAAAATTAGCCTAAAATAATTATAAGAAGGAATTATGTTACTCTATACAGATCTATTTTTTCTGGATAGGGCTGTCATTGATTGTTTAAATACTGATTAGGCTCTAATCCAATGATCCGGGTTTTAGCACTCTCCATAAACCTTAATAAGCAAAAAAATCAGCTGTATGTTTAACGACCAGGGTGGTGATTGGATGAGGGTAAATGAAGTGTTTGCCGGAATAGAAAGAGAACTGGAAAAATTTGAAATTAGCTTGGAAACGGCATTAAACTCTCAAGACAGATTAGTAGCAGATATTTCTTCTCATTTATTGAGTTCTGCTGGTAAAAGACTTAGGCCAGCATTATTCTTTTTATGTGCAAAATTAAAGCGTATGGAACTGGAAAACTACATTCCTGTAGCAGTAGCTATAGAATTAATTCATTCTGCTACCCTGGTACATGATGATGTAGTTGATAACTCTGATTTCCGTCGGGGGCTGCCTTCAGTTAATTCAAGATGGGGAAACCAGGTTTCTGTTTTAATGGGAGATTACTTGTTTGCAAAGGCTTTTGCCATACTGACAGAATTCAGGTCATTATCTCTGATAAATATCATGTCAAATGTTGTGGAAAAGATGTCTGAAGGAGAAATACAGCAGTTGGACGAAATCTTTGAAGCTGATTTAACCGAGGAAGTATACCTGGATCGGGTGAAGAAAAAAACGGCTTTGTTTATCTCGGCCAGCTGTCAGAGCGGTGGAGTGGTAACGGGAGCCAGTGAAAAGGAAATTGAAGCTATGACCAGATATGGCCATAATTTGGGAATGGCATTTCAAATTACCGATGATCTGTTAGATTTTTTAGGAGAAGCGGATAAAACAGGTAAGCCCGTTGGAAATGACCTGAGGTATGGTACCATTACTCTGCCGGTCATCTATATGCTGAAAAAGTCTTCAAAGGGAGACTTTTTTAAGAACAAAATTTTGGAACGGCAGGTAGATCAGCCGCTTTTGGAAGAAATTGCCCGGGAAATCAAAAGTACGGGTGCCTATGAGAGCACTTATCGCATGGCAGAAGATTTTATTGGCCAGGCCATAAATGAATTGAAAGTTTTTCCGGAGGATTCTAACAGACAGACGTTGGAATTTTTAGCTCGATATATACTAAAGAGGTTTTACTAATCAATAAGAAATCAGATTTGACAATAATTTTGCACTCTTCAAGGAGTAAGGAGGCCTTGATGATATGCCGCGACGTAATGCGCCATTTTCAATAATCAGACGCCTACCCATCTATTTAAGGATACTGGATAATTTAATAAAAAAAGATGTGGATATCATTTCTTCAAGGACTTTAAGCAGCAGAACGGGTTTTACAGCGGAGCAAATACGAAAAGACCTTGCTTACTTTGGTGCTTTTGGTACCAGGGGGACCGGTTACAATACAGTTTATTTAAGAGATAAATTGCTGAAGATTATTGGATTAGATAAAACAAACCATACTGTAGTGATTGGCTCCGGCCATTTGGGGACGGCTTTTGGGCGATATATTCTTATGAAAAATCCTTATATCCGTGTAGTTGGGATGTTTGATGTTTCCAATGAGGTTATTGGAAAGAAGGTTGAGGGTTTGACAATTGAGCACATTGACCGGCTGCCGGCAGTGGTTGAGGAGTATAAAGTTAAGGTAGCTATATTGACTATTCCATCAGCAAAGGCTCAACCAATAGTTAACCAGTTGGTAAATTCAGGTGTGACAGCGATACTGAATTTTGCACCCACTAAACTAAATGTACCGGAACATGTGCATGTACACAATATTGATCTTACTATTGAGCTTCAGAGTCTGTTCTATTACACGGTTTTTGAAGAAGAAAAAGATTTGATTTAAGTAAGGTCATTGAATTCTTGTTTTTTAAGGGGCTCTCTGCTATAATTGAGGAACAGGTCAATTAATTAAGGCAATGAAGGGCTATTGACTTTTAAAAATTATTTGTGTATACTAATGAAGTGTCGGGCGGATAGCTCAGTTGGGAGAGCACCTGCCTTACAAGCAGGGGGTCACAGGTTCAAGCCCTGTTTCGCCCACCATAATATATGGAGCTGTGGTGTAGCGGTTAACATGCCGGCCTGTCAAGCCGGAGATCGCGGGTTCAATCCCCGTCAGCTCCGCCAGGCGAGATAGCTCAGTTGGTAGAGCAGCGGACTGAAAATCCGCGTGTCCCCAGTTCAATTCTGGGTCTCGCCACCATGCGGAAGTAGCTCAGTGGTAGAGCATCGCCTTGCCAAGGCGAGGGTCGCGGGTTCAAATCCCGTCTTCCGCTCCATTTTATTAAGGCGACATAGCCAAGTGGTAAGGCAGAGGACTGCAAATCCTTTATCCCCGGTTCAAATCCGGGTGTCGCCTCCAAATCTGCCGGAGTGGCGGAAATGGCAGACGCAAGGGACTTAAAATCCCTCGGGCTTTAACGCCCGTACCGGTTCAATTCCGGTCTCCGGCACCATCGATTATAACTGGATTTAGTAAAATCCTTCTAAATTTGTCCTCTTTCATAACGAAAAGAGGGCTTTTTATTATCAGATATGCAGTGGGAGCCGGCTTTTAATTTATAAATTTCCAATGATATTAATAATATCATCTGCCTGACGGAAAAGGAACTTCTGACCGGTATTCATATCATAGGTAATAAAAATTTTATATCAGGGCACACTGCTTAAGGGGTGAACAGTGTGGCTAATATAGAAGTATTACTGGATGAAATTAAAAAGGTAAGGGATGAGCTGCAGGAGATGGTTGTTGAAAAAGATTGTATTGATGATGAAGTTTTGGAAAAGACCAGGGAACTGGAGACCCTGCAGGAGGATTACTATAGTTTTCTTAGACTGATGAACTATTCTTAAGATATATAAAAGGATATATATAAAATTATATTTTTATAACACAAAAGATAATTTATACACACCGATTTGTTTCGGTGTTTTCTTTTTTTATGCCCAGGCAGGATAGTGCCACAAAAATGGAGAATTCATTTTTAAAATCATCAGATTAATTATTAAAGTGGTTTTGCATAGCCTGATTAAAAAAAGGGAGATGAGAAATTTGTTCAGAAATGCCATTAAAATATTAAAAATTTTTGGAATAGATGTGGAACTGGATATCAGCTGGTTTTTAGTGTTTTTCCTCTTCAGTTATACTTTATCCAGGCATTACTATCCTCAGGTGCTTCCTGAGACGGAGGATACTATTCATTGGATTTTGGGTATAAGCACCACAATTCTTGTTTTTATATCTGTACTGATTCATGAACTTGCCCATTCCCTTATGGCCATTAAAGAGGGGATCCCCATTAATAAAATTACTTTATTTATCTTTGGTGGGGTAGCTCAAATGAAAAAGGAACCTGAGCTTCCCGCTGCAGAGTTAAAAATAACAGTGGTAGGGCCTTTATCCAGCCTTGTTTTGTCGGCGATGTTTGGAATAATTTATCTGGTTCTCCCCAGGGGAATCCCAATTAGTGAAGGGGTCTGGTTTTTAGCCAGAATGAACCTGCTGGTAGGTATTTTGAACTTAATTCCAGCCTTTCCACTGGATGGTGGGAGGCTGTTAAGGGCATTTTTATGGTTGTGGAAAGGTAATCTTTTAAATGCCACCCGAATTGCGGTGTTGGCAGGAAGTTATTTTGCTTTTTTTGCCATGGGGATTGGTTTTGTAATGCTGTTTATGGCCGGAACTGTTTGGGGTCTCTGGTATATATTTTTAGGGTGGCTGCTTTATCAAGCGGGCCAGTCCAGCTACAGCCAGGTGGCACTCAAAGAATCCCTTTCCGGAATCAAAGTCAAAGATGTTATGAGTGAGCAGGTCCAGGTGGTTAATATTGGAATGAGCATTGAAGAACTTATTGAAGAATTTTATCGTTATAAATTTGGCGCTTTTCCGGTGATGGAGGATTCTAATTTAAAAGGGCTCATAACCATGAACAGGCTGAAAGATATTCCAAAATCACAATGGGCAAGAACAGAGGTGGGCGAGGTCATGGTCCCTTTGGAGCACTGCCTGATAGTACACCCGGATTCTGAAGCAGTGGAAGCCATGATGAAAATGGCCTCGGAGGGAGCAGGAAGGGCCCTGGTAGTTCAGGAGGACAGGCTTACAGGGATTTTAAGCAATACGGATATGATGAGGGTGATTAAAATAAAAACTATGTTTGGTTCTTTGGATTAAAGGAGAAAAAGATATTCATGGGAAAACGGATAAAAGGTGAAATAGCATCCAGGCTTTCCTCTTTTCATTATGCCTATGTAATACTTGCTGTAAGTATTTTTACAGTAATGGCTTCATTGGGCTACGGGCGCTTTGGTTATACGGTGATTCTTCCCTCTATGAAAGAAGCACTGGATCTTAATTATACACAGATGGGCCTTTTGGCTTCAGGGAATTTTATCGGCTACTTGTTATTTGCTCTTACTGGAGGAGTACTGGCTGTTAGATATGGACCCAGGCTGGTGGTTTCTTTTTCTCTGCTGGTTACCGGAGCAGCCATGCTTTTCACGGGACTTTCTAATACTTTTTATGCAGCTTTTATTTTTAGAGTGATTACGGGGATTGGGAGCGGAGGAAGCAATATTCCTGTTATGGGTCTGGCCAGTTCCTGGTTTAAGGGAAATCGTAGGGGAATGGCCACGGGTCTTATGGTAGGGGGATCCGGGCTGGGTCTCTTAAGCACAGGATATTTGGTGCCAAGAATTTTAACCGGTTATCAGGGGGTAGGGTGGCGGTACAGCTGGTTTGTTTTAGGTGGACTTGTTATTGTCGTTGCTGCCGCGGCCTATCTGCTTTTGCGCAACCACCCCAAAGAAAAAAGTTTAAATGCCCTGGGAAGTAACCTGAAAGAAAAAGAAGAAGTTTCTGTCTTTCTTAACTCACATACGGAAAAAAATACAGCAGTTTTATTTAGCTTAAAACAGGTCTGCACAGAAAAATATTTGTGGATTCTGGCAGCAGTATATTCTCTTTTTGGTTTTTCCTATATTATTTATTCCACTTTTTTTATTGCTTACCTGGTAAACGGAAGAGGCCTGCAGGAAACGGCAGCAGGTAATTTGTGGTCTTTAGTGGGAATAATAAGTATTTTCAGCGGTTTTCTTTGGGGGACAGTTTCTGATTATTTCGGACGGGAAAAGACTCTTGGGGTTGTTTTTCTTCTTCAATCCGTATCCTTTGGTGTCATGGGCGGTGCTCAGAACCATCCGGGGTTTTTGTTATCCAGCATGTTATTCGGTCTAACTGCCTGGAGCATTCCCGGGATTATGGCTGCTTTATGTGGGGATACTATGGGCCCTAGAGGAGCACCTGCTGCTTTGGGTTTTATCACCCTGGGGTTTGGAATTGGCCAGGTTTTTGCTCCCTGGATTTCAGGATTGTTAGTAGATTTTACAGCTAATTTCAGCCTTCCTTTTTTTGTAGCTTCCCTCACTTCCTTTTTCGGAGCAGCGATGTCATTTGTTTTGAGACGAAAAAATGTGCAGGAATATACTGGATAAAATTTTTAAAAAAACAAAAATTTTGTGCATAAAACAGGATTGAGTGGGAAAGTATAAGCGTAAAAAGGAGGTTATGGCGCTTATGACTACGTTTCACTTAATCCATATTGTAGTTGGTGCGTGGCTGGCAATCGTAAACTTTACTAATATCCTCACCCCGACTACTTTGTTGGGGAATAACGTTGTTTTAGGTATTGTAGTCGCACTTTATAACGCGTATTTCTTGTTTGTTAAAAGCAACGTAGATGCCAAACAACAGGAAGGCCAGGGTTAGGATTAACAGGGAAACTCCAGCCTAAAAAGTGCTGCCGGGCATTACCCGGCAGCACTTTTTTTTGGTTAAATTCTTGACATTTTCTTGACATTTGCTTAAGAGGTTCTGGAGATTGTCCGGGTATACTAGAAATTAGGTCCATATTGTAACTCTTCAGGGAATAATAGATATGGTATACTAACTTTGATAAAATGTTTTAATATATAAATGTTTAACTCAGGCTTTCTTCTTTTAAATTACAACAATAATCAGGGGTGACCGAAATGTCTAATAAAAAAATCCTGTTGATTGAGGATGAAGAAAAAATACGAATTTTAGTCAAAAAATATATGGAGCAGGAAAGTTTTGAAGTTTTGACGGCTGAGAGTGGGTATCAGGCCAGGGAATTTTTAAAAAATAATAATCCTGACTTAATCTTACTGGATCTAATGCTGCCGGAAATGAATGGTTTGGACCTCTGCCGGGAAATAAGGAAAACCAGCCGTGTTCCCATCATTATGCTTACGGCAAAAACCCAGGAAACAGATAAGATATTGGGTTTGGAAATGGGAGCTGACGATTACATAACAAAACCCTTTAGTCTGGCAGAATTATCGGCCAGAATAAGGGCCGCTTTACGCAGAAGCGACTTTGGCAGTTTAGAAAAGGAAGAATCCATCATAAGGGGTGACTTACAAATCAATATTGAACGCTACCAGGTAAAGTTGAACGGGAAGGATATCCCTTTGACGGCAACAGAATTTAAAATACTGGCTTTATTAGCACAAAACCCCGGTCGGGTTTACAGCCGTTTGCAGATCCTAAACGCTGCCCTGGAGGAATCCTATGGAGGGTATGAAAGGTCTATTGATACTCACATCAGTAACGTAAGACACAAAATCGAGAAAAATCCTGCAGAACCTGAATACATCAAAACAGTATACGGGCTGGGTTATAAATTTGATATTTCTGACTAATTATTATGCAGGATATCTCTCTAAAAAAGGTGTCCTTTTGCCATAATCGTCACAAGTTTCGCTATCGCTTCATCTGAGAAGGTAACAAATTTATAATAAGGGCCAGGTGCAATTATAAATGTTTAAAAATATGAAGCTTCATCCGAAAATTACTTTTGCTTTTGTTACAACAGTTATTATTACAGCCATGATAATAATTATTATAGCTAATTTTTCCGTCAACTTTTTTTTCAAAGATTTTGTAGTTCAATATCGTACGGCCAGGTTAGAACAGTGGGCAGATATTTTTACGGTTCATTATTTGCAGAAAGACGGCTGGGAGGGTATTGAGGATATTTATGAAGATTTGGCCCATAGAAGGGGTAGAGGGGGGAGGCTGCTTCCCGGAGACCAGTTAATTCTAGCGGATGCTGAAGGAAAGGTAATCCTTGATACAGGGGAGCCTTCATTGGAGAATAGAGTGCTATCAAAAGCCACCCTGGCGGGAGGTTTACCTGTAGAAGTCGAAGACATGAGGGTGGGTACACTTTTTTTAAATCCCGTTTCACCTCAGGGAACAGTTTCTCTGGAGGAGGAATTTTCCCGTTCATTAACTGATGCCATCTTCTGGGGGGGAGTCATTGCTGTATTATTAGCGGTAGTATTAAGCCTTTTTTTTGCCCGAAAAATTGTTTCACCTCTGTATAGACTGAATGCTGGGGTAGAGGAGTTTACAAGAGGTAATTTTAAGGCCAGGGTGATTGTAGATTCTCAAGATGAAATCGGTAAGCTGGGAGAAGCATTTAATAAAATGGCCGAAAGTGTTGAAAAAAGCGAAGAGTTAAAAAGAAATATGACTGCTGATGTGGCCCATGAACTCAGGACTCCTTTATCAATCTTACAGGGAAACCTGGAGTCTCTACAGGCGGGGATTATTAAGCCGAATCCGGAGATTATTTCTTCTCTTCATGATGAAATAATTCGAATAACCATGCTGGTTAACGACCTTCAAGACATCAGCCTGGCGGAAGCAGGAAGGTTGAACCTAAAATTTTTTAAGATAAACTTAAAAGAACTTTTTCATAAAGTATCTCAGACTTTTCAGTATGAAATTGCGTTAAAAAGAATTAAATTCGAGAAAAACATTCCTGAGGAAGATATTATTCTAAAAATAGATCGGAATAAAATTATGCAGGTTCTGATTAACCTGGTTGGAAACGCTATTCGCTATACACCGGAGGAGGGTAATATTACTTTAGGGGCACAAGTTAAGGAAGGCAGGGTTGTTATTTATGTATCCGACAATGGCCCTGGAGTCAAACCGGAGGACCTGCCTTATATTTTTGAACGGTTTTATCGTTCAAGAAAAGAATATCCCAAAAAAGATGGAGGCAGCGGCCTGGGGCTTGCCATAGCAAAAAGTTTCGTTGAAGCCCACGGAGGCTCTATTTGGGCGGAGAACAGGCCCAATGGCGGCAGTACTTTCTTCTTTTCCCTGCTTTTTTCGGCAGAGCAAAAAAATCCCCCTTAATTAAGGGGGATTTTTAATAGTTTTAGCTCACTTTTGAGGATCTCTTTTCAACGGTAGCCTTGTTTTCAATTTTTCCGGAAAAGGCCCAGCGGCCTGCAAAGTAACCCAAAAAACCTCCGTAAATTAAACGTACGGATAATGTAGAAAGTATTCCTTTTAAGGGCATATTCCAGAATGGTGCGTGCAGGCCCATTAGGGGGGCCATAATCCCGGCATTGACCACAAATATAATCACTCCGTACAAAAGTCCCAAAACAGTATAGTTTTTATAATTAAGTAAATCTGCCAGGAAAACGAATGCCAGGGCAAAAAAAGCAGAAAAGCCCATGTGGACCAGCATGCCTGCGGCAAAAACCCAGCCAGTATCCATTAATTCTAAGGGTAATATCATACTGGCATTTAACTTCATACCGGATACAGCCATAATACCCAGGGCATGCAGAGTATAACCCACAGCCCCCATAATCATGCCTGCAGCAATACCGGCAATGGCTCCCCACAAGATTTTGTGTTTTAATGAAATAGTTTTTTTGGTCATGGTTATTCCCTCCTGTATCAATTATTAATCTAATAATTAAATTTTTTGCCATATACCCCCAAGGGGTATATCTTGGTTTTATTATAATTTATCATCTTATCAATGTCAATAGTTATAGGGTCGGGTGTGTGTTTATCTTGTGATAATCTCACCATAAAAATAATATCTTGAAAATGTCACTATGAAGGACCTTGATTAATAAAAAATGCCGGATAAAATAAGTTTCTTATTTTTTCGGCACTTATAAACGATTTAATTAAGGGAAATTGGCGGAATCGTCGAGGTCTATTGACCCTCCAAGGGAATGATAAAATTGCTTCGGAATTAATTAAACGTCTTCCCTGAGGAATGTCAATGGTAAGCTTAATGTAATAAATAAAGTAATATTGTGCCAAAGATAGCGCCAAATACGGCTCCAAAAGTCCCTGAATGTCCCTTAGCTATTTTTTGTGCGTCGGGAATAAGTTCGTCAAAAACAATATAAAGCATTGCTCCTCCGGCAAAGCCCAGGGCTAATGATAAAACAACAGGTGAAATATTGCTTACCGAGGCACCAATAAAGGCTCCAACACCCATAGGCAGGCCTGCCATTCCTGTATACAGTAAAACTCTTTTGATGCTTACTCCTCCTGCACACATGGGGGCAGCCATGGCCATGCCTTCGGGAATATTGTGAATGGCGATGATTATAGCCAGGCCTAAGCCCAGTGTAGGAGAAGCCATGTAGCCAGCTCCAATGGCAATTCCTTCAGGCAGGTTGTGCATGGCAATACCCAATCCCAGCATGGCACCGGTCCTTACATAACAGGAATGTTCGTCAGTTCCTTGGAAAAAATGAGTATGAGGTAGATAAAGGTCTAACATCAAAATTAGCAGTGTTCCTATGACCAGTCCTATGGTAGCCGGGATAATGCCTCCAAATTCCACGGCCTCCGGTAGGAGATCGGCGAAAACAATGGCCAGCATAATGCCTCCTGCAAAGCCCAGGAAAAAACTGAGCAGTTCAATTTTTGGTTTTTTTAACACCAGGGCAACTAATCCTCCGGAACCGGTTCCAATAATCCCGGCCAAGAAACCAATCAAGGTAATTTGATAAATATAATCCATAAAGTATGAGTCCTTTCTGAGAGATTTTTGAAAAAGCTTTTAAAAAGTCATTTATTATGTCTTATCATATTGAGACAGAGAATCTATTTCTATTTTAGTATAAGTTTTTCTTTTTAGCAAGATGTTTTAGAAAATTAGTTTAAAATTTGGACCCGGTATAATTCTATTTAATAATTGTTCTTCAAGGAGCTTTTTCCCTTGGGGAATTCTGAATTCTGGGGACACCTTACTTAATTTTT
>PWJM01000147.1 GCA_003560915.1 Syntrophomonadaceae bacterium | reverse complement strand
TGCCGCCAGATAAGTACTCCGTTCTCTTCCTTATACGAAAAGATGGCATATGAATTTAGCGAAAATGCGGCCTTATACAGCAAAATCCATAACGAAGTTTTTGCAAATTAATACATTGTTAGTGGGCCATGAACATTTCGCTTTTTATTCAAGATCACAAAATCGTACACATTTTACGCACATATTATTTTCATCTTTTCTGAGAATGATGTACATTTAGACAAAATGTCAAAATCATTCCCAGATATGGAAAATCAATTTACTACTTTGCGAGAAAAAGCAGGCCTTTCAGTTAAAGACGTAGCTGAAATTACTGATTATAGTTTGAAAACCATATACCGCTGGGAAAAGGGTGAATCCAAACCTAAAAAACCGGTAATTGACGAATTAAGCAGAATTGCCGACGCAGGAACACTTTATCAAACCAATGGCTCAAAAGAATTTACTTTCATAGACTTGTTTGCCGGGATTGGCGGAATGCGAAAAGCATTCGAGAACCATGGAGGAAAATGCGTTTATACAAGCGAATGGAATAAATACTGTCGGCAAACATATACAGCCAATTTTGAAATTGATCACGAAATTAATGGTGATATTACAAAAGTCAATGCAAACGATATTCCCTCTCACGATTTACTGGTAGCCGGTTTTCCCTGCCAACCTTTTTCAATTGCCGGCGTATCCAAGAAAAATTCCTTGGGGATGCAACACGGATTTGCAGATAAAACCCAGGGAACGCTTTTTTTTGATATTGTTCGAATACTTAAACATCATAAACCAGCTGCCATACTTCTTGAGAATGTCAAAAATTTGGTCGGACACGACAAAGGAAAAACTTTTGAAGTAATAAGAAAAGCATTAAAGGAATTAGGATATTATTTTGATTTTAGAGTAATTGATGCCAAGTCTTTTCTTCCACAACACAGAGAAAGAATCTTTATCGTGGGTTTTCGATCTGATCTTGATTTCAGGTTTTCTGAAATGGAATTACCCGACCCGAAAAAAGGACCAAAATTAAATTCTATTCTTCATCCTGAAAATGGTACAGAACTGGAAGAACCACCATATACATATGGTGAATTAGCTCGCGTAGATAAAAAGTATACACTTAGCGAAAAGCTTTGGAGTTATTTGCAAGATTACGCTGCAAAACATAAACTAAAAGGCAATGGCTTTGGTTTTGGTCTTGTTGGAACCAGTGATGTTTCCAGAACACTGTCTGCACGATATTACAAAGACGGTTCTGAAATACTTATAAAACAGAAAGGACAAATTCCCCGTCGTCTAACACCCAGAGAGTGCTCTCGAATTATGGGTTTTGACAGATTTGGAGAAAGTGGATTTATAATTCCGGTATCCGATACACAAGCATACAGACAATTTGGAAATGCCGTTGCAGTCCCTGTAGTCGAAAAAATTGCCGAGTTCATCAAACCACTCATTATCGAGGGTAAAAAGCAGAAAGGACAGTTTTACTTATTTACCGGAACCAGTGATGAGCCAGTAGCTTATAATGGCTGATGTCGTATCTAAAAATAAAAGAAGCGAAATGATGGCTGGTATTCAGGCCAAGAATACCAAACCCGAGGTTATAATACGGAAAGCATTGTTTCAACTTGGATATCGCTATAAAATTCATGATAATAATTTACCAGGTAAGCCTGATCTGGTTTTCCCTAAATATCATGCCGTAATTTTTATTCATGGGTGTTTCTGGCATGCTCATGATTGTCATCTGTTCAAATGGCCTTCAACTCGAATAGAATTTTGGCACACAAAAATAACCGGGAACAAAGAACGAGACAAACGGCATTTGAAGTCGTTACTTTCAAGTAAATGGCGTGTTATGACAATTTGGGAATGTTCTTTAAAGGGTAAGTACCAATTAAATTTTGAGAAAATTATTCAAAAAACAGATCAATGGCTACAAAGTTCAAATCCAATTGGTGAAATAAGTGCAGACAAATAAATGAAAAAAGGTTATTTATCAGATTATTTTGTTGGAATTGCTGCAAAAAAGCTTAGCAGAGTTGAATCCAGTCCCGATTCATCCAATCAACATGAATTTAATGGTGTTGCTCAACTTAAGAAGCTTTTCGGGTCAGATAAACAAAATGTAGATGCAAAATTCTTTTATCTATCAGATGAAGAAGATCAGCGAATGGTTACAGATGGTTTTTTAACCTGGTATGATGCAAGAGAAAATCATCCTGAAAGATCCGAATTTCGACTCTATTTTCCTTCAAATTCGGTTACTGACTTATCCAAGCCTAACGATCTTTTGATTATTGCAAAAAGTCAACATGACTCGTATGCAGTGATTATTGCACCCAGCCTAAGTACATATGAAAGTCAGCTGATTTGGCTTTTTGGCATCGCTTCTGAACTTCAGGGATTTGATGCAAGAGTTTTTGATGATAAGCAGAATGAAAAAATTTCTTATGCTTCCAAATTCATACTTGAAGAGCTTGGTATTATTGTTGAAGAAGCTGATGAAAACTTTCTCGACTTAATATTTGAAACTTTTGGTAATAAATTTCCTACAACAAAATTATTTTCAGAATTTGCCAGAAACACTCTTCCGGAAATTACTTCAACGGATGATCCCGACAGGGCGCTTATGGCATGGATTGAAAGAGAGGAACTTTTATTCAAAACGTTGGAGGAATATCAGGTTTTAAAAGAACTTGAAAAAGGATTCAATGATGTAGATTCCTTTATTTCATATTCGCTGAGTGTTCATAACCGTAGAAAGTCACGTGTTGGATTTGCACTTGAGAATCATTTGGTAAAAATATTCAATGATTTTAAGTTGAAATATTCACATGGCTCATATACTGAAAATCGATCAAGTCCGGATTTTCTATTTCCTGACATAAACAAATATTTGGACGCAGGCTTTCCACCTTCCTGTTTAACAATGCTGGGAGTAAAAACAACATGTAAAGATCGCTGGCGGCAAGTCTTATCCGAAGCAAAGAGAATTGAAACCAAGCATCTTTTTACTCTCGAACCTGGAATTAGTGAAAATCAAACAAATGAAATGAAATCCAATTCACTTTTTCTTGTGCTACCAAAAGAATTGCATGTTTCATTTAAAATTAAGCAACAAAAAGAGTTGTTTACACTCCATGATTTTATTGAAGTTGTAAAAAACAAACAATTAAAATGTTTATAAATCTGGCCCACTAACAACCGTTTCGTGCGGTCGTGTAAAATATTGTAGCCCTTAGCCTTATTCACGCCACGCCGCACAAACGGGTGGCCGTTATTTGCTTATCCGTTTACATATAAACCATCTTTCCTCAATATTCCGGATTTCTCTATTTTGAATTGATACGCCAATGACGTAATTTCATTCAAAATAAAACGTTAATAAATGTACTTT
>PWJM01000033.1 GCA_003560915.1 Syntrophomonadaceae bacterium | reverse complement strand
TCACCCGGTCCGCCACCCCCAGCTGTTCTATCTTCTTCACCAGTTCCTCCCCGTGGGGGCCTTTACCGGCAATCACAAATTTTACACCCGGGCACTCTCCAACAATTTCCGGAATGGCCTCTACCAGGTTGTCCACTCCCTTTTCAATCACCAATCTTCCCATAAAGAGAACGATCTTTTCGTGGGGCCTGGCAAAATTTAGCCGCCACTCCTCCGGGAAGGGGTCCGGCCGCAGATTGGCCGGGTCCACCCCGTTGGGGATTACCCTGATTTTATCCCGGGGTAAAAAGAAAATATTCTCCAGTTCCTCCTGCATGTAATTGCTGCAGCAGATCACTTTCCAGGCTTCAAAGGTCAACCACCACTCCACCTCATGAATGTAGCGCTGTTCCGGATTATGTATACCCCGGTTTCTCCCGTGTTCCGTAGCGTGAATGGTGGCCAGCAGAGGCATCCGGAAGTGATTTTTCAGAGAACTGGCAGCATAAGCCATCAGCCAGTCATGGGCATGAACCAGGTCAAAACCCTCCAATTCCCGGTACAGCCGGCGGACATATTCAAAAATAATCAGATTCAGCTGAAAAATCCAGTCCTTGAAGTTATGCCCTTCCAACTGGTAGGTGCCCAAACGATGTACATGGACTCCCTCCCGGTTTTCATATTCCTGTTCCTTCCCCTCCCCACGGGTTACAATATGTACGTTCATCCCCTGGGCGGCCATGGCGCGGCTTAAATCATCCACATGCCGGGCCAACCCCCCCACCGCATGCGGCGGGAATTCCCAGGAAAGCATGAGAATTCTGGGACGGGGGCCCCTCTTCATGAGATTTAGGGACTCCCATTTTTCCGCCGGTTCCCGCCGGGAGAACATCCGGTAATCAATATGTTCGAAGAGGGGATCCTCCCGGTTCACGTCTTCCAACCACCGGGTATCCACCTTCTTTTCCTGTATCATATCATAAAGTCGGTTAAATTTCTCCAGGTGTTCCTTGATCCGGTTCTCCGCGTATTCCACCGCCGTCTCCATATGTATTATAAAGGTCCAATCGCTGGCCTGAGCCAAAAGCAGCTCCCGGGCCGCCTGGTTTAAAGCATCGCTGTAAGGGCTGAAACTGTGGGGGTTGTCATGGGCCAGCTGGATCATCTTTTGCTCCGCCCTGTGCAGATGCCGGTAAACCCAGTCGTTTTTCCCGTTCAACCACACACTGCTGTACCCTTCGTGGCCCCAGCTGGAAAGATGCAGGTTCACCTCCTGGGGCGGCGGACCCTCCTGAATACAAGTCAGGGGATCTATCAGCTGTATGGTGTCCTGGTCATAATAAATCTTCCGCACCAGGTAATCCAGCCACTGGGGGCCTTCATACCACCAGTGCCCGAACAGCTCGGCATCGTACGGAGCCACCACCACCGGGGTTCGGCCCATCTCCCCGGAATAATATTCCACCTGCTGCCTCCGGCTGTTTAAAAAGTTTTCCGCATGTTGAGCCGCCGCCTCCCGGGCCGCCTCAGGATTGTAAGGCTCCTTAAACCCTTCCTTTCCGGTAATACGACAGTACTTGATCCCCAGATTCCGACGGATCCCATCCGGCAGGTAGGGGTTCAGATACTCCATGTCCAGGTCAAAACCGATATCCCGGTAGTATTCCCGGTACCGGTAGTCCCCGGGATATCCCTCCTTCATGCTCCACACCTGCTGAGAGGAATCCGGATCCCTGCCGAAAGCAAAAACCCCCTCTCCGGCGGAAACCGGGGCATAAATCCCGTGCCGCGGCTGAGGGGTGGCATAAAGAATCCCGTGGTTGTCCAGGAAAAAGTATTGAATCCCAAACTCCGCCAGGTGTTTTTCCACCCCGGGCCGGTACCCGCATTCCGGAAGCCAAAGGCCTTTGGGCGGCTCCCCGAAATGCCGGGTAAAAAGCTCCACCGCCACCTGTACCTGCGCCCGTACCGCCTCCTCAGTTTTCACCAGGGGCAGATAGGCATGGGTGGCACAGCAGGTGAACAGCTCCAGCTTCCCGCTCTCCTTTAGGCTTTGAAAGGCAGAGAGAAGGTCAGTATTTTTTTCCTCTTTATAGTAACGGTAGGTTTCCCTAAAATTTTCATTGTACATGCGGGCCAGAGAATGAAAGGCCGGCTGGCCGACCGTCCTCTGCACCTCTTTATCCGAAAGCTCTATCAATTTTTCCAGGTAGCGGCAGTATTTTTCCCGCAGCCCCTCCTGCCACAGCATAGAAATCAGGGTAGGAGACAACGAAAAACAAAGACGGAAATCAGTTCCGTCCCGGATCCATCCTTCCATCACTTTTAACAGCGGTATGTAGCACTCCGTAAGCGCTTCAAAGAACCACCTCTCCTCCAGGTGATCTTCCGCTTCCGGATGATGCACGTAGGGCAGGTGCCCGTGAAGCACCAGGGTAAGGTAACCTTTCGACATCTAACCACACCTTTCTTTAAAATAAGAAAACCCGGCGGGAATCCTCGGGGACTATTGACCCAAAGAGGATGTAAGAAACCGCAGGAATTTCGGATAGTGTATTGACTGGAGAGTATGCAGCGAATGCTGCTCCACTGCTGCCTCTAACTGGAGGGCAGGCCTGTGATAACTCCCTGATGGAATGCCAGATGAGGCTCCTCTGCCGCTTCCAAAGGAGGGCTCACCCGGTCAGGGGGAGTCAAGGCCACTTTGGAACGAAGCAGGGACAAAAACTCACCATTGCTTTTAACCCCCAAGTCCAATAAGTAAGCATGCCCCGCCTTCAGTGGGGAAAAATAAAAGCTGCTGCAGTGGCATTGTATGAGATATTCCTCCAGTTGATTAGCATTTTCTCCATCAAAGTTTATCCCGGTCACGTCAAACAACCTGAGAAAGAGAGAAAGGTGTGACCAGGCGGTTTTGAAATGGCGGGTAGCCATATCCTTAAATTCCATGCTTAATTCCCAGTAGGCATAGAGGCAGCTGGGGCTTTGTACCATTAACTCAATAAAATTTTCACCGGTTTCCATGGGCAGTTTACAAGCAGTTACAGCACGTTTTTTCATATTGATCACCACCTGCAGAGGATAAAAATAAAAAAACACCACTCTATATTAGCGGACTAAATACCGGATGCGTTAGATTTCGGCAGTTTACATAATACATCTATTTGTGATTTTGCTCTAAATACGTTATTTTTGATGGCTCCTTTTACTAATTCTGTAATATTAAAATTTCGAGCTTTCCTTCTATCTTCCTTCCATCAAAAAGGTAAGTTTTCTTAAACATTGTTAACAAATAGTTTACTTAACGTCTTATTCCCATTGCTTTTTATATAAAAATAACCTTAAAAAACCTTCTATATATGGTTTTTTAAGGTTATAAAATTTCGACTTAATTGTTAAAGTATTCTGACATTTTAATTTA
>PWJM01000059.1 GCA_003560915.1 Syntrophomonadaceae bacterium | reverse complement strand
ATCACATCCATTTTTTGTTTACCGATTTCCGTTATCATGTACAGGTATATGTCCTCTTTGTTTTGAAAATACTGGTAAAAACTACCCCTGGATATCTCCGCGGTTTTAATAATCTGGTTGATGGATGCTTCGGTATAACGAGCGTTAGAAAACTCCTGCACAGCAGCATTAAAAATCTTTTTCTTTTTTTCTTCGTTTAAATTTTCGAAAGTCTTTTTAGGCACATCATCACCTCTGAATTCAATATAACATACAAATAAAAATATGACAAGGGTGTCATATGACAATCTTGTCATATATCTGTTTTTTTGTGTTAAATTTATTAATTATTTTAATCATTTCCTGACTCTATGTTTTCTTTTAAACCTTTTATGATTTTCCTTTCCAGGCGGGATACCTGTTCCTGGGAAATCCCCAGTTTTTCAGCTACCTCCCTTTGAGTCTTTTCTTCAAAAAAACGTAAAAAAATAACCTGCCGCTCTCTGTAGGGTAATGCAGCTAAAACTTCTTTCAAAGCAATTTTATTTAAGATAAGTTCTTCTTTAAAATCACCGGAACAAAGGGCCCCCTCCCGGCTGTACTTATTTATAGAGGAGGTATCGTAGGAAATAGGTTCCAACCCTATTTCCATGGCCATAATTATGTCTTCCACGGATATTCTTAGTTCCCTGGAAAGTTCCTGAATGGAAGGCTCTCTTCCTAATTTTTTTATGTATTCTTCTTTTTTTATTTTTACCTGCTGCGATACGCTGGTTAGAGCCCTGCTTGCTTTAATCATGCTGTTCTTTCTTAAATACATCTTTATCTCTCCTAGAATTACCGGGACAGCATATGTCGAGAACTTGACCTTTTTTTCAAAATCAAACCTGTCAACGGCTTTAAGTAAACCAATGCATCCCACCTGAAAAAGGTCTTCAGTCTCCTCCGGGGAAAGATGAAATCGTTTTACCAGGTTAGTAATCAAAGGTACATTTATCTCCACAATTTTCTCCCGGGAAGCCACCTCCCCTATCTGGGCTTTTCGCAATATTTGATTATATAAATCATCCTTTTCTGGTTCCATGGCTGCACCTATCAGTTTCTTAGATTTTCCTTTTTATGAATGATTTTGACCATCTTTACAGTAGTCCCTTTATTCTTTTCAGATAAGACCTCTACTTTATCCATGAATTTCTCCATGATAGTAAAACCCATCCCTGAACGCTCCATTTCAGGGAGTGTGGTATAAAGTGGCTCCCGTGCTTTTTCCACACTTTCAATCCCCACCCCACTGTCCATAATTTCTATTTCAATACGGTCTTCCAGCAGTACTCCCTTGATCACAATCAGCCCGGCTTTATCCATATAAGCATGAATTACTGCATTGGTTACAGCTTCTGAAACAGCCGTTTTAATTTCACTTATTTCTTCCAAAGTAGGATCCAGTTGAGAAGCAAAAGCAGCCACTACCACCCTGGCAAAGGACTCATTTTGAGATTTACTGGGTATTTCCAGCTTCATGAAATTTTTCATTACTCCTGCCCCCTTATAAATTATTTACGGCTTCCTCTTCCTTTTCATAGTAAGGAATAACTTTATCCAACCCTCCTGCATAAAATACTTTTTTCACCTGGGACTGCATACCAAAAACCATAACTTTTCCACCCTTTTTCTTCAACTGATTTAACCGGCCTAAAATTACCCCAATCCCGGAACTGTCCATAAAATACAATCGGGACATATCTATGACCAGATTTTTGGTTTCTTCTGTGTCTAAAATTGTCTGAACCTTGGCCTTAAAAGCCTGTGAAGTGTGATGATCTAACTCTCCCTCCAAAGAAGCTAAAATCATTTCTCCAGAGCTTCTTATATCAATAATCATATTTTCTCCCTCCAAACACAGTAATCCTTTATATGGAAATTCTACACTGGAAACCTATTTCCCTTCAAAAAAAAACACCCCGAAGGGCATTTTATAAATCATTTTAACGGCCAAACTGAACCCACTTTGATATAATCCTTTGAAATAGCTGGAAGAAAGAAGCCCGGGCTGTGTCTTTATCAGCCAGCAGGTCTTCCCGGCCAGCTTCTTCTCCGTTTCCGGTAACAATAAGTTCTCCCAGTTTTTCTCCCTTTTCTATAGGAGCTTCCAGGGAATGAGTAATTTTTATTTCTTTATCGAAATCTATCTCATCACTCTTTTTTAACAGAATCCCTACATGATCAGCCAGGAGGAGATTTACCGTAGTTTCAGTTCCTTTTTCCACCTGAACTCTGCCCATGGCTTCATTCTTTTCGGCGATGTGTACTGTTTTATAATTGGCAAAAGCATAGTCTAAAAGCTGCTGCGCTTCAGCAAAACGGGATTTGCTGTCCGGCCCGTTCATGATAATCGCAATAAATCTGGTACTATCCCTCTCAGCTGTAGCTGCTATACAATGCCCCGCTGGACTCGTATACCCTGTTTTGAGGCCGTCGCACCCGGAATAATACCTTACCATGCGATTGGTGTTGCTCAAGAACACCCCTTCTTCACTAATTTTTCCCTTTAAAAATTCCTCATCCATCCAAATAGTAAACCATTCGTGAACCTGAGGATACTGCAGCAGGGCCCGGGACATAAGGAAAACATCGTAAGCCGTGGTGTGATGCCCTTCCACATGTAATCCGCAGGCATTTAAAAACCGGGTATTTTCCATTCCCAGCTCAGCAGCCCTTTGGTTCATCATATCCACAAATCCTTCTAGAGAACCTGATATATGTTCGGCAATAGCTACAGAGGCATCGTTACCGGAACCCACAGCGATTCCGATCAGGAGGTCTTCCACAGTTACCACATCCCCCTGACTTAAAAAAATCTGGGAGCCGCCCATGGAAGCTGCCCGTTCACTGACGACAACCTCATCCTCCATTTGAATTTTGCCTTTTTCCAACGCCTCCATAGAAAGAATCAGGGTCATGATTTTGGTTATGCTGGCCGGGTAGACAGTTTCATGCATGTCCTTTTCAAACAATATTTTTTCTGTAGTGGCATCCGCCAGAAGGGCCGATTTTGCTTTAAAATCAAAATCGGCTTCCTGGGCAGAAATCAGGCCGCTGAATGCAGCCAAAAGCATGACGATAATCAGAACAATAGATAAATGTTTACTTTTAATCATTTTACCCCCCCAAAGCGAAAAATTTTTTATTTGTTACTTTACATAGTTATTTTATCCGTCCATAGCAAAAACATACAAAGCCTTCTAAAAATTGTTCATTTAAAAGCAGTGTTGTCAAAAACAACACTGCTTTTAAATTACACTGGAAGTAAAGTACTGTTGTTAATTACAACATTGCCTTCTAAAATATACCTGCCATACATATGTACATAAAAAATACCCCGGAACAAATAGGAGGGTAAAATGAAAAGGGTGAGCAGTGACCAGTGCCTGATGAAGATTCCCACTGGAAACAATGATGCGGTCCTGTGGTACAATCGTTGATT
>PWJM01000176.1 GCA_003560915.1 Syntrophomonadaceae bacterium | reverse complement strand
CGGATTGACTTCCGGCTCCCAAAATACCCGTTATTTTTAAAGAAACTTCGCCAACGGAAGATACATTAACAAAATCCTCAGAAAAAACTGCGTAACCATCCATCCGGGAACGGGTGAAAGGCGGATAATTAAAAGAGGCCTGAATGTTTTCCGCCAAAACATACTCCAGGCTGTTCAATAATCTCCGGGATTTCACCTTAGTTTCAGGTATATCCTGAAAAATCCTGTTCAAACCTTCCTTAATAAGTACCACCGTCTATCCCCCTAATCCCAAAACTCTAATTTCATCCCCTACAGAAACCTTTCCTCCCTGGAGCACCCGGGCGAAAATCCCCTCTTTAGGCATTACACAGTCCCCTGCCTGGTAATAAATGGCACACCGCGTGTGGCATTCTTTGCCGATCTGGGTAACTTCTAGAAGGACATCTTTTCCCAAAGTCATTTTGGTGCCGACGGGTAAAGAAACCAGGTCCAGATTTTCTGTGGTGATATTTTCAGCAAAATCACCGGGATTCACATCCAGTCCCATGTCCCTCATCTTTTGTGCACTTTCCAGCGCCAAAAGGCTCACCTGTCGATGCCAGTCACCGGCATGAGCGTCTCCCACAAATCCGTGTTCCTCTTTGAGGAGCCCTTCCCCCACATTGCATTTCCTTACTCCTTTGGTTTCGCTGGTGCAAACAGCAACAATTTTTCCCTCCATAAAACATTCCCCTCTCGGCATTTATCCCTGATAATATCTTCTTGGAAACACTGTTATAATATTAGTTGATGTCCTCTCCAGGCCAATATTCATCGGAATTCCCACCGGCCTTAAAAAGTATCCCGGCGGTTGTTCCTTTCGCTTTATCCGCCAATCTGCTGCATTTCCCTCTTGCTGCAGTTAAACCGGCTTTCAGGATTTCTATCCACCTGGTGTGGATCCGGCCGCAGATCCAAAGAACGCATAAACAGCTCCTTAAGCTTTTCTTCGTCCCCCCCGGCCTCTTTCAGGTCAATTTCATCCATGGAAAAAAGACAGGGCTTGATTTTACCGTCAGCAGTAACTCTAAGCCGGTTGCATTTGCCGCAGAAATGCCTGCTGACCGGAGAAATAAATCCCACCAGCCCCTTTGCTCCCTGAATGCGATAGTATGCCGCAGGCCCGTTGCCCCGGTAGGTTTGCTCCTCTTCCAGAGGTCCAATCTTTTCGCAAAGCTCTTGAATTTCCGAAATGGGCATGAAACATTCTCCCCACTGCTTCTGGTGGCTTTTGCTGATGGGCATATATTCTATAAACCGGACGTGGAGGTCATTATCCAGAGTTAACTTGACAAATTCCTCAATTTCTCCATCATTAATCCCTTTCATGGCTACCACATTAATCTTTACCGGGGTCAGCCCTGCTTTGAGGGCAGCCTTTATCCCCCGTTGGGTTTTTTTTAGAGCGCCACCCCGGGTAATTTTTTTGAAATTCGCCGGGTTCATAGAGTCCAGGCTGATATTCACCCGGTTGAGGCCTGCTTTTACCAGTGCCGGAGCCAATTCATTTAACATTACTCCGTTGGTGGTCAGAGATATATCTGTAATTCCTTCAATTTCGGAAATCTTTGAGACCATTTCTACAATGTCCTTCCTGACCAATGGTTCTCCCCCGGTAAGCCTAACTTTTTTAATGCCTAATGACGCTGCGGCCTTAATGATTTTTATAATCTCTTCCAGGGACATCACTTCGGAAACGTCGGGAGAACAGGAACCAACATCCGGAACACAGTAAAAACACTTTAAGTTGCACCGGTCTATCACCGAAACCCTGAGGTAATCAATTTCCCTTCCGTACGGATCTACCAGTTTTCCCATATTACCCTTCCCCTCCTCCAAATAAAAAGTCAACCGGCAGCTAAAAAGGCAGGTTGACTAAAAACCAATTCTCCTTTCTAGATCGCGAGAGGCAAAAACGTTTCCCTTTTTACCCTATCGGCCGCACACCATGGGAAGATTCCTTTAGGTATAACGGCTCGGAGAATATATTGAATTGAATTTAATTAAACACTTACCAAATCCGGCCTCTCCTTCACCAGTTTCAAAGCTCTTTCATATTCTTCCCTGGTGTTAATATTTAAGAAGGAAAGAAAATCCGGATCATATTTTTCTATTTCCTGCTGTGGAATATACTTTGTGTTGATTTGGGTGATAAAGTAACCTATGCGATAATAATACTTGTTCAAATGGTCAGCTATAAAATCCACACATCTTTTACTGTATACCGCGTGAAGTGACTGATGGCAGTCCTTCACCAGGGGAACAACCAGGTCATAGTCTTTGACTGGATATTCGGAAAGGTATTGTATTAAATTAAGATTAAGGAAAGGCATATCACAGGCAACTACAAAACTATAGTCACTGGAGGATTTTGATAAGCCGGCATGAACCCCGGTTAAAGAATTTTTAACCGGTTTAACGATAATATCCCTGGTAAAAATAACCGGCAGACTGCTGAATTGCTCCTCCCTTTCCCCTACCACAATAACTTCCTCAAAAATCTTCCCAAGCTTTTGGACAATAATTTCAATCATGGTCATTCCGGCCAGCTTAAGCTGTGATTTATCCTGCCCCATCCTGCTGCTGCTGCCCCCTGCCAAAATAACTGCCGTCTTCGCTGTTTTCACCATGCCTACCATCCTTAACAAAACTTACAGGCTTAGATTTACCCTATAGGAAAAACTTACAAATATTATTGACCCCTCTGTATCTATAAATATACTTTAAGACTTGGAATCCGCTTCATCATCGGAAGGGGAATCCTCACGTTTTTCTTCTACGGGTTGAGGCTTAGCTTGTACTTTAGGTTTCTCTTCGTCCTCTTCAATATTTATGCTGTCCTTGATATCCTTCGCAGCTCCTCTAAACTCCCGGATCCCTTTCCCCAGGGACTTTCCTAATTCCGGCAGTTTGCTGGGTCCGAAGATAATCAGGACAACTCCCAATATAATCAAAAGCTCCGTTGTACCCAATCTTCCTATCACAGTATCACCTCCTCCTTAAGTGTAACATTAAAAACTGAAGAAATTTACTTCTTTCTGGCAAACCTGGCAACCAGGATGCTGATTTCATAAAGCAAAAACATAGGTATCGCCATTAGGATTTGAGAAAAAACATCCGGTGGCGTAATAATTGCAGCCAGTACAAATATCAGCACTAATGCATACATCCTGTATTTTTTCAAGAAAGCAGCAGAAATCAAGCCCAGTTTAGAGAGCACAAAAACGGCTATGGGCATCTGAAAAACCAGGCCGAAAGCGAAAATCACTCCGGAAACATAAGAAATATAATTTCCGAAAGAAATCATCGCTTCAATTGCTTCACTTTCAAATCCCAGGAAAAATCGAATACTGATTGGGATAATGATAAAAAAAGCAAAGCTTACTCCCACCGTAAAAAGCAGAAGAGAAGCAGTTACAAAGACAAAAACAAACTTTTTCTCCCTGGGGTCCAGGCCCGGCAGCACAAAACTCCAGACCTGAAATAAAATTATCGGAAAAGCCAGCAGTACCCCGGAAATCAAGGCAATTTTAATGTTGGTCATGAAGGCTTCTGCTACACCAATAAATACCAGATTCCCTGCTGCGGGCCGGGTAATGGTCTCTCTGATCAGGTCCACATACATAAAGGTTACGATAGAAGCTAAAACCACAGCGATAACAGAATAGATGATTCTTTTTCTAAGCTCATCTAGATGTTCAGTAAGGGACATAGCCTGTTCTTTTTTAGTCACCCCAAAAGCACCCTCTCAATGTAATTATAACATAACATTATAAATTATATTTTATCCTACTATACGTGTCAATCGGACTAATGTATCATTTCCCTTGATTTCTATTCGATATATGATTAATAAATCCCTTCTTTAAGAGAGTGTGAAATTTACATAACAATCTGCAACCAGTGTACTTGTCCACCCTGTAAGCATTCAAGCTCTCCACAGTAAGAGATATTAGCTGCAAGCCTTTACAAAAGAAAATATATTACTCTCTTGTTTCACGTTTCTAACACTTTTTTTGAAATAACAAAGTCAGCATTTGGTCCAACTTCAGGTGAATGGAGACTAAATCCCTTCGGGTCACTTCCTGGGAGAGCCCCCTCTCCGTGTCCAGAGAAACACTTTTGTCGCTCAGCCAACAGAAATGCTTGATCCTGTAGTGCTTATCCACCAGTTCAGCATTTTTTACCTGCTTCATGACTGTTTCGTAATTTAAGAAAACCCCCACCTCTACCCCGTTATGGAGAATAACTACCGTTTTATATTCTTTGTCTCCGGTCTTCTTTATTTCGCTTATGGCAGAAAGAGTAAAGTACCCGTAAGCGGAATCCCCGGGCAAAAGGGGTGTAACGGTTTTTAGTGGTACCAGTATGATATGCTGAGATAAGGGAATAGGGATCAGGTTACTTTTTCCCAGCAGCTTCCCATACTCCTTAACAACGGAACCCAGGTCTACTGAATATTTTCGGGCCAGTTTTTTCACTGCCCCTTTTACTGTTTTATTAATAAGTTCCTCAGACCCGTCTGACAGCAGCACACGGGTTAACCTGCCCCTACCCTCTGCATAGGTAGGAAGCAGCGCAGCAATAGAATCACCAAATTCCCAGATTATTTCAGACAAAACAGTTCCCTCCAGTCATATTTTTCGCTTCTTTTATGGTATGCCGGAGGTTTAAAATATTCACTTTCCAAGGTAACAATTTATAATTTAACAAAGTTTATAGATTTCGGGCCTTCTATCCCGTAAATAATGAATTTCTTTTCGGGCCTCCTTTATTCTGTCCAGTATAAATTCCAAAGTCAGCAGGGTTTCTTCCTTCCCTGCTTCCGCCATAATTTCTCCATCGGGGGCTGCTGCCATGGATCCGCCGAAATTATTCCCTCCTTCTGTTCCCGCCCGGTTCACTGCCACCACGTATATCTGGTTCTCTGCAGCCCTGGCAGAAACCAGTGCCTTCCAGGCATGAATCCTGGAGCGGGGCCATTGAGCACAGATAAAAATAATCTCCGCCCCTTCCAGTGCCAGGGCCCGGGTCAGTTCAGGAAAGCGAAGGTCATAACAGATGATAATGCCACAGCGGATATTCTCCAGCATAAACAGGCCCAACTGCCCTCCCGGGGAAAAATGTTTTTGTTCTTCATTCAGGCTAAAAAGATGAATTTTAGAATACTCCCCCACCAATTCTCCCTGACGGGAGATGATATGTGCACGGTTGTACAGTTTGCCCTCCACTACATCAGCCGTGGACCCTCCCACAATATTTACATTGTGCTTCCGGGCAAAGGAACAAAGGATGCTCAAGGTTGGTTCCCCCTGAATATCGGCTGACAACCGGGGATTATCTGCATAACTGGTATTCCAGAGTTCGGGGAGAACCAGGACCTGGGGATTTTGTTTCATGGCTTCTTCCATAAGTTCAAAAAACCTTCCCCGATTTTTATCCGGTTCCCCTTTTTTTATATCCCCCTGTATAAGAACCACTTTCAATAAACTCACCCCCGAAATAAGACAATAAGACAAGTAAGACAAGGGGACGGTTCTCTTGTCTTATTTATTTGTTCTACTGTTTAATGATAATTTCTATATGCAGCTTACGAGAACGGGGTCCGTCAAATTCACAGAAAAATATTCCCTGCCAGGTTCCCAGAACCAGTTTCCCTCTCTGTATCAAAAGATTTAAGGAGAAGCCCATAAGGCTGGCCTTAATGTGTGCCGCTGAATTGCCTTCCAAATGGCGATAATCACCGTCAAAGGGAATCAAGCTGTTCAAAGATGTCAGGATATCCCTCATTACGGTAGGATCGGCATTCTCATTTATGGTAAGCCCTGCGGTAGTATGGGGGACATAAAGATAACAAACTCCCTCTTCTACCCCTTCCTCCTTAATTGTATTTTGCACCAGGGAAGTAATTTCCAATAATTCCGTTCTGGTTGAAGTATTCAGATTGATCGTTTTCATTCAACTTCACCTCCTAAATACAGGCAGTCTAATAGCCTCTATGTCTTGACCTGGGGAAATTAGAATACTGCTGGGTTCCAAGGGGCCCTTTAAAAAAAAAGAGACTCATTTGAGCCTCACTCTTCCTCTTCATCCTCTTTCAGATATCGTAACACGTTATGATAAGCTTTTACATCTAACTTCAGTGCATCATTAATCAGCTTGAACTTCTGAGAAACACTGGAGGCTGAGACCCCGTATCTCTGAGCTATTTCTTTCTGGGAACAATCCAAAAAATGAAAGCGGACCAATGCATATTCCAGGCCTGCAGCCCAGGTACTGGTTTTTTTGATCACCGGAACCTCCGGATGCATGGTATTGATAAAGTCCGCCCATATGGCTTTAACATCATCAAAATATTCTTTCTCATACCAATTCAATTTTTCCATTTGATGAAGGGTGCAGTCAATAACCTTCTGCCACTGCTCCTTCCATTCTGGAGCATCTACCGTATACTCCTTCAAGTTGACCCGGCATAACTCTCCATCTAAATAGATCTCATAGGGCTCAGGGGCTCCCATCTCTTTTAAAATTAACAGGGCTAACTGTTTGTGCTTATCTTCTACCCAGGGGTTCTTAATAAACGTCCTCAGCTCTTTTTCCGCTGCTTCACTGCCGATTAAACCATAAAGATAAATTACATCACTAACCATCTCTTCATCTTTGGAATAAAGGATTTCCAGAAGCTTGGTTCTAAACTGAGAGTTTCGGTTGAATTTTTTAATCAACTTTTCCCTGGTTTCTTCAACAATAGGAGGAAATTTTTGTTCAGCTTTTATAAAGTTATAGTTATCATAAAAATCTTCATCTTCACTAATGGCTTCCAGCAGTTCCTCTGCTTCAAAGGCCATTTCTCCATCCGGGGTCAGCTTTAAGTATTTTTTAAGATAAACCCGGGTCTGATTTAAGTCCTCCAGCAATCCATAATTTACTGCCATCAGGAAATAACACTCTGTCATGGCGGAATCCAGTTTTTCAACAATATAACAGAAAATTTCATTGGCTTCCGTCAAATAACCCATTTTGCTTAATAAACAGGCAACATTATAATGATTAAGAGGGTTGTCGGGCTCCGTTTCAATGGTTTTTCTAAAAAACATGAGAGCTTTATCCAGATTATTACGCTTATAATATAGGGTGCCCTTCTCAAAGTAATAACTGGCATCCTTTTGAAATTTAACCACTTTATTTTCCTGTGCTTTCTGTCTTGCTTGAGTCAACTGTATTTCACCACCGTTCCTTTATCCTGAGAATAGTATCTATTATATTCAAATAACCCTTTTAAACTTCCCTTAAAAAATTGTATTCTATACTTCTCCAAGTTTACACTAATATCCTTCCTTTAATTATATAAAAGATTTAAATATCTGATTCTCAAAAATAACCTGACAAATAATAGTAAACCCGGTCTTTGACCCATATTAACCATTATGACATAATTTTTAAAAAATGCAAAAAATAATAACCTTTTTAAAGAAGGTTATGTTTTCCATAATAAATATGTTTTCATTTTATTATTTTTCTTAATAATTATCAATACGGCCGTTATTATATGTTCCTTACGGATTGCCATAAAAAATTATTTATACTGCCACGGTAGTTTTATTCCTCAGAGGTTTGCTCCTGTTCAAACAAATACTCCGGAATAAATATATCCCTCTCCAAAAAACGATTCCAATCAGACCACTTTTGGTTATTAGTCAAGCTCTCCTGAATCACTCCACTAAACTGATTCATCCGGGCGCTTACCAGATCAGCATAAAAAAGTGCAAAAGCATTCATAGTCCTGGGAATTTCCGGAGAACCCCATTCTTTTTTTCCGTGGTGGGATAAAATCATATGTTCCAGTTCCAACTTCATATCCTCTGGAAAATGTTTAAATCTATTCGCCCTTTCCATCACCATGTCCCTTCCCATGGTAATATGGCCAATCAGCTTCCCCCGGTCTGTATATTGAAAAGAAATACTGTTTATGTCATATTCATTGATTTTGCCAATATCATGAAGTATCGCTCCACTGACCAGGAGGCTGGAATTAATATGCTCGGGATAAAGCTGTAGTAATTTTATACAGATATCCACTACTTCCAGGCTGTGTTCCAGCAGTCCACCCACATAGTTATGATGGATGAGTTTTCCTCCGGGAGCCTGGATATATTGAGTATAAAATTCCCGATCTTCCCAAAATTCCTGCAGCAGCCGATACAGATAAGGGTCATTAACATGAGTTTTAATGTGTGCTTTAAGCTTATTTACCATTTCCCTTCGGCTTTTTTTAACTACCTTTTGGAAATAGGCAGGGTCAATATCTTTAGGATTTGCCTTTACTAGTGACTCAACGGTAATCTGAGGGCCCCTGTAGTCAGTAATATGGCCGGTTACATGAACCACATCTCCCTTATCAAATGTCTGACTTGCTTCCTGTGCCTGATCCCAGAGAACTCCCGTCATAGTCCCACTTTTATCCGACAATAAAATACGCAGGTATTTCTCCCCGGCTCGCTTTGGGGCGGAATATTGATGAAGGCTTTTCCCCAGAACCACCAGCATCGTATCTACCTGGTCACCAATATTCAGGTCTTTGACAAACTGAACTTTTTTATAAGTACCCATGTTCTCCTCACACATTTTTCGTTATTTAAACATTCATTTCGCTTTTAAATCATCAAGGCTCCTGCGAACTAATGTTTGCTCTTAATTTTAACATACTTTCCAGCTGTTTACAATACAGAATGTTATGAGTTATGATATAAATTTTGTATACTGTCCCCTTAATTCCCACTTAATTCAGTATACTGTCCCCTTAATTTCCGCCCTTAATTTCCTTTAATGCCTTAAAAGAAAAACAAGCAGGCTTTAGCCTGCTTGTTTTTTGAGATAATCTATAACATTTAGGGATACCGCTTTTGCCTGCTGCATGGAAGCGGCAATATCCCTGGGGCCGGTACAGGATCCGGCCACAAATATACCTTTTTGAGAAGTTAATCCGGGATTTAAGGTGTCTGCATTCTTAAAAAAGTTATCCTCGTTTAACTCCAGGTTGAAGATTTCTGCAATGCTGTCAGTATCTTCACCGGGCTGGCTTCCGATGGAGAGGAATACCATATCGTATTCATATTCGTTGGGCTCTCCCTCTGCCGGTGATTCGTGCTTTAAAATCACTTTCTTGGAAACAGGGTGGAAATAAGTCTTGGCAGGCCTGCCCAGGATAAAGTTGATATTTTTATCCGTGATGCAGTCATTCTTATAATCCATGAACCCTTTCCCAAAGTTCTGAAGGTCCATGTAATAGATATCTATGGCTGCTTCCGGAAGTTCCTCCCGAATCATGCTTGCCATCCTAACGGCATACATGCAACCTACCCTGCAGCAGTAATCCTGCCGGGGATAATCGGACCTGGATCCCACGCACTGTATAAAGGCAATTCTTTCAACATGCTTGGGAAATGCATACATAAAACTACCCTTTTCCCTGACTCTCTCATCCAGGTCAAGAGCGGTATAAATACCGTCATAAACCTTATATCCATACTCCTGTCTTTCCGTAGCGTCAAAAGGTTTAAAACCGGTAGCAACTACCACTGCGTTTGCGTCAAAACCGGACTTTTCTCCGCGGTCATTAACAAAATTTACTTTGAAGCCGCCGTCTGTTGACTGGAATGAATCAATTTTCAATCCGCAAAACACACTGATATCGGGATGGTTATTTACATCATCAATGGTTTGCGCAACAAAACAGGCTCCACATTTCTGGCAGTTCTCCTGGGCCTTACAGCAATAATTGCCTGCATAGCCTCCCACTTCGGCCTCTTTTTCGATTAAAAAGACCTGGCTGCCGCTTTCTGCTAATTCCAATGCGGAAGTTAGACCGGCGATTCCTCCTCCGAGGACCAGTACATTATCTTTTCCCATTTGTCTCCCTCCAAACTAGCAGTTTAATCAAACTTAGGCCGCGGCAACAGACCTCCAACTTCCTCCACGATGTGGGGGACCATTTCTTCCCAGGCGATAGCCATAATATGAACTCCCTTAAATCCTTCGATCTCCCGGATCTGCTGAATCTGTTCTATAGCCATCTTGAGGCCTTCCTTCTTTTTGTCCTTGGCTCCCTTTAATCTAGCGACAATTTCATCCGGGATAATAATACCGGCTACGTTGTTCTTCATATACATGGCAGCTCCAACAGCTTTCAAAGGTGTTATACCCGCCATGATATAGCACTTTTCATGAAGGCCTTTGTCTACTACCCTTTTCATGTACTCTTTAAGCCGGTCCATATCATAAATACACTGGGTCTGAACAAACTGAACCCCAGCTTCTATCTTCTTGGCAAACCGGTCCACCCTGTACTCAAAGGGATCTGCAAAGGGGTTAACTACTCCCCCGATGAAGGCCTTTAGGGGAGCTTCCAGTTTATCTCCGCTGGCAAATACATTTTCATCTCTCATATTCTTAATGATACGCATTAATTGTGTGGAGTCTACATCATAAACTCCCTTTGCCTGGGGCTCACTGCCCAGAGTCTGGTGATCCCCCTGGATACAGAGGAAATTCCCTACTCCACATGCGGCTCCCCCCAAAATATCCGCCTGAAGCATGATTCGGTTCCTGTCCCGGACTGTCATCTGCATGACAGGATCCATGCCTCTTTCTACCAGCTTAATGGCTGCTGCCATGCTGGCAATCCTCACCACGGCGGTCTGGTTGCAGGTGATGTTATAAGCGTCCACATGATTTCTCATGTGTTCAGCGTGTTCCAGGCAGGGACCCAGGTCTGTGCCTCTCATGGGGCCTAGCTCGCCAGTTACTGCAAAGTGACCGTTGGATAATACTTTTTCTAAGTTACTCCCCGCGAACAATTTTAACATCCTCCCTTACTATTTTTCTAGGCCCGCCATGGAATGAAGTGCTCCAATTTTTTGGAGGAATGATTTCATCCATGTACTCCAATTTGCCCAATGCTTTAAGCCTATCATAAATAAGAGCCCATCCGCATTCGGTATCCTTGCTGACTTCACAAATTCCCTCGGAGGAACCTCCACAGGGACCGTTCATCATGCTTTTGGAACAGCGGGTGACGGGACAAATCCCATAAGTCCTGTCCAGCACACAGTCTCCACAAGCCTTGCAGTTTTCCATCCATACTCCCTGCTCCAGAGGATATCCCAGGAATGAAGTGTTAAGCCCTGGAAGGATAAACATCTCAGGAACCTTTGTGGCCATGGTTTGAACTCCTACACCACAGGCCAGTGAAAGAATTACATCATATTCTTTTAGTTCTTCCATTACTTCATCAATAAACTCGTATTCACACTGTCTTTGGATCGATGAAGCTTTGATTTCCACAGGATTGTTCGTCTGTTCCCTGTGCATCTTAATGGCCTCAGCAGTTTCCTGGGCTTCTTTATCGCCCCCGGCCAGACACACCGCAACACAGGTCTCACAACCTAAAACACAGATTTTCTTAAAAGAATCGGTTCTGTTGAAAACTTCTTCTAATGGTTTCCTTTCACCAATAATCATTTTTTCACCTTCCCTTCTATCGGACCCATTTCTTTAAGTTTTTCGTACATTTCTTTTACTGCCTGGGTGTATTTTATTTCATTATTGGCGGCTACAGGAGCATAAGCCAGGCGGTCCTCACCCACTCCCATATCCTTCAATAATCCTTTAACATAAGCAACTTTTTTCTCTGCCCGGTCATTTCCGAAGGAGTGTTTACAATTCTCCTTAAGACAAGCTAAAACCATGACTCCCTCAGCACCCTGGTTAAAGGCCCTCAGGATGTGCACGTGTTCCAGCTGCGCTCCACAGGGGATTTTCACTGCTTTCACACCAGGCAAATTAGTTTTTTCCGCAGCCAGGAAGGCTGAATTTTCGCAACAAAGAGTTACCATAGAAGGACTATGTTCTGCCATTATGCCTTACCCCCTATCCCCTGAAATTGCTTGTTCATATCCTCATCTGTATATCCAGGAAAACTGATGGCCCGGTTGGGGCATTCTGCAGCACAGCTTCCACAAGCCTGGCAGGCATAAGGATGTACAAAGGGCGCACCGTTCCATGCTGCCTCTTCAATGCCGTAAAGAAGTTCGATGGCATTGCGAGGACAAGAACGGTAACAGGTAAGACAGTAAACACATTTTTTCACATCAATTAAGGGCTTTTGGTCCATCAAACTCTTTACATCAGCAGTGCTTAACTGGTAAATCGCACTGACAGCTGAGCCAGCCTGTTCCTGAACATTGTGTACGAAATCAGGCATACGGCAGGCACCAACAAAATAAATGCCGGGGCGGAAAGAATAAACAGGTTCCAGGTGATAATTGTCCTCCTGGAAAAATCCTCCCGGTCCTCGAGTGACCCTTAAAGTCTCAGCCAGTTTCTCTGTATCGGCCCCCGCTACTAAATCTTCATTATAAATCAAGTAGTCAGAGGTAATCATCAGTTCTTTGGCCAGTTTAACCGGGAGAAGTGGGTCAACAGTAGTAACGGTTAGCTGATCATCCTTCTGCCCGATTTTAAGATTTTGAGTTCCCCGTACAAAATAGACTCCCTCTTTACGGGCCTGGTGATAAATCTTTTCCATTTTTTCTTCGCTGATTTTCATCTCATCATAAAAGAGATAAACATTATGGCCTGCATTCTTCAGCTTTAAAGCATTCTTCAAAGCATTGGCCATTCCGTATAGAAAATTGTCCTCCTTTACAACAAAAACGAAACCCTTGGAATCTCCCGTAAAATCTGCCATTTTTTTCTCAAGTTCCATTTGGGACATAAAACGGCCTGCTTCGGCACCCTCCGGTACCGGCATCTTGGTGCTCAATTCCATACCTGTGGCCACCACAATGGCCCCTACAACCATTTCCTCTTTCTTCCCGGCAACATTCAGGGTAACCGTAAAATTACCCGCCTGTCCTTTTGCCTTCTCTAAAGTCCCATTGGTGTAGATTGTCACTTTATCGTTGCTCTGCAGCGATTTGATCTTATCATTCAGCCACTGGGACGGTGACAGATCTGTTTGGTACAGACTGGAGATCTGAGCTACTTTTCCGCCTAATTCAGCAGTTTTCTCTAAAAGTACAACAGACAAACCTGCTTCTGCCGCTTTTACTGCTGAAACAATTCCGGAAGCTCCTCCCCCAATTACCAGTACCGTTGGTTTGAATTGCACTTCTTCTGGTGCGGGTGGATAGTTTGTTTGGGCATTCATGCTCCCTTTTTATTCCTCCTTTCTTAGGAAAGGGGAGAGTATCTGAAACAGATACTCTCACTTTTATCATAATATATTTTTAAAGACAGTAACTAAATTCGATATGAAATATTAGAATCCTGCTTTTTCTTTAAAAATTTTTAAGATAATTATGTAGAAAATATTACATGTTT
>PWJM01000076.1 GCA_003560915.1 Syntrophomonadaceae bacterium | reverse complement strand
CTCTAAATTTGGTAGAGTTTCCTTAGAAAATATTACTAAATATTTTTCGTGTCAGTTCAGGGCATGTCAGGAGGAGAGAAACCTTGGTTAAGGGGATAGGGATTGATATTTTAGAGGTAAGCAGAATTAAAGGGGTTTATGAAAAATTTCCCCTGAGGTTTAGAAGTCGTATACTAACCCAAAGGGAACAAAATTATATATTCTCCAAAAATAATCCCTGGCCGAACCTGGCGGGGAGATTTGCAGCCAAGGAAGCGGTTATGAAATCCCTGGGTGCAGGTTGGGGAAAGGTAGGCTTTCTGGAAGTGGAAGTGGTGAATGACCAGGCAGGTAAGCCATTAGTTATTCTCAGTGGGAAGGCAGCAATCCTGGCAGAGCAAACAGAGATTTCTGAGATTTTAGTTTCGATTTCCCATGATGAAAAATATGCAGTGGCCCAGGCCATGGCTGTTTGAGAAAATATTTTACAGGATTATTGACATCTAAAAGTGCTTCTGATAATCTATTTTATATCAGAGTATATTACTCGGATTTTTTAATGACTTCAATCCTGAGATAAAAGCTAGGAATTTTTATTATTCTATGAAATAACTTTATTGGGGAATTTAAGCTTAATATAACAAAGCATTTTAAAGTGGGGTGCATTTTTTTGAAACTGACTACCAAAGGTGAATACGGAGTTCGGGCTATGGTGGTTTTAGCCCTTAATTACCGGGAGGGGCCAACTTCTATCAGGGAAATTGCCGGTAAGGAGAACATTTCTCCCCAGTACCTGGAGCAGATTTTTTTGGACCTGAGAAGGGCCGAATTGGTCAACAGTGTCAGGGGTGCGAAGGGCGGTTATAAACTGGCCAGGCCTCCTTCTGAAATAAATATCGGCGATGTGGTCAGGACCCTGGAAGGTCCCATAGCTCCCATGGAATGCGTGGCGGAGGGTTCAGAGGGTGACTGTTGCGAGCGAACCCAGGAATGTTTAACCCGTGGAGTTTGGGAGAAGCTAAGGGACAGGATGAATGAAGTGTTAGATGACATTTCTTTGGAAGATATGATCAGCAGTAGAAATATTAACCCATAGCATATTTACGTAAAGGAGGTTTATTGGTCTTGGATAGGATTTATATGGATCATGCGGCTACCACCCCTTTGGACGAAAGAGTTTTGGAGGATATGATGCCCTTCTTGAAAGAAAATTTTGGCAACCCCTCCAGTGCCCACTTTTTCGGCAGAGAGGTCAGGAAAGCGTTGGAAAAGGCACGGGAAAAAATGGCTTCTCTTTTAGGGGCCACACCCGAAGAAATATATTTCACCTCCGGGGGGACAGAGGCGGACAACCTGGCCATAATAGGTTCGGCAAGGGCGCTGAGGAACAGGGGGAACCATATTATTACCACTTCTGTAGAACATCATGCAGTTCTGGATACCTGCCTGGCTCTAAAGGAGGAGGGTTTTGAAGTGACTGTCCTTCCCGTGGATCAGTATGGTATGGTTGATCCCAATGACGTCAGGGAAGCCATACAGGAAAACACCATACTTCTATCGGTTATGTACGCTAACAATGAAGTGGGGACGATTCAACCGGTGGAGGAAATCGGCAAAATTGCCAGAGAAAATAATATTTTATTTCACATAGATGCGGTTCAGTCGGTAGGGAATTTACCGGTAAATGTAGAAAAACTTAGTGTCGACCTGCTGGCCCTTTCGGCCCATAAATTTTACGGCCCCAAGGGTGTAGGCCTGCTTTTTATTAAGGAAGGAACAGGAATCAACCACTTGACCCATGGTGGTGGACAGGAAAGAGGGAAACGGGCGGGAACGGAAAATATCCCAGGAATTATTGGTATGGCCAAAGCTATGGAACTGGCGTATTCTGAACTGGAAGAGTTTGTCCCCAGGATGGAAGCCCTCCGGGACCGGTTGATCCACGGTTGTTTAGAGATGGAAGAGGTGAAGCTTAACGGCCACCCTTCTCAAAGGCTTCCGGGCAATGTAAATGTAAGTTTTGAATATATAGAAGGAGAAGCGCTGCTGTTAAGCCTGGATTTTAAGGGAGTAGCCGCTTCCAGCGGTTCCGCCTGCAGTTCAGGGTCTATGAATCCCTCCCATGTTCTTTTGGCTGCGGGGATGTCCGAACAGACAGCCCGGGGAGCCATTCGGCTTTCCCTGGGAAGGCACAATTCTATGGAGGAAGTAGATTATGTTCTTCAAGTGATAAAGGAATCGGTGGATAAACTTAGAAGTATGTCATCTATTTATCAAGGAAAAGGGGAGAGGTAAAATGTACAACGAAAAGGTAATGGAGCATTTTAACAATCCAAGAAATGCAGGGGATATGGAGAATCCTGATGGGGTAGGGGAAATTGGCAATGTGCGCTGCGGAGACATTACCAAGGTATTTATCAAGGTAAATGAACAGGGAATCATAGAGGATATTAAGTTCAGAACTTTTGGCTGTGGGGCCGCCATTGCCTCCAGTTCCATGCTGACGGAAATGGTAAAGGGCAAACATGTAGATGAAGCGGTGAAGATTACAGACATCGAAGTTGCTGATAACCTGGGGGGCCTGCCCCCACAGAAACTACATTGTTCAAATCTGGCTGCCGATGCTTTGAAGGCCGCTCTAAAAGATTATCAGGACAAGCAGAAATAAGCTGTAAATAAGTCATTTGCCATATTATATATATGCTGGTAAAATAGTAATAATAAAAACAAGGGGGATTTTTAATGAATCCGATTGAAATGGCTGAAGAGTTTGGATTAGCGATTATAAATTCACAGGAGTATCAAGACCTTAACAAAGCTCAAGATAACTTAGATGGTGATATCGAAGCGCAAAAACTGATACAGGAGTTTCAGCAGAAGCAGATGGTAGTATACGAGGCCCGCCAGAGTGGCGAGGAAGTTTCTGAGGAAAGCCTCAGTGCTATAAAAGATTTGCAGAGCAAGATGATGGAAAACAGCATTATTAAGGAGTTCCTGGTAGCCAAACAGAGACATGAAAATTTTATGGCAACGATTAACCGGGCTCTTATGAAAACTGTGGGCTTAGCTCTCGGGGAAGCCGGTGCTTCTTCCGGTTGTGATTGTTCATCCTGCTGCTAAGAATAAACAGCACCCTTGTGAAAGGGTGTTTTTCTTTACCCTCCCTCAACTATCCTGATAAGACAAGGGGACGGTTCTTCTGTCTTATTTTCTTCCATCTGACGGTGCGGCATTTTTCTGCTGCATGAATGTCTATTAAGAGGGAGGGGTTCACCCTGTGTGTTCTCAAAATTAGGAGGTGAAAAAGTTGAAAATAGTTACTGCCGAAAAAATGCGCCGGATGGATGCCCGTTGTATGCAGGAATACGGGATTCCCGGAGTGGTGCTGATGGAAAATGCCGGGCTGCGGGTGGTGGAGGAAATTCAAAAGATGGAAATTTCCCCCGGCAGCAGGGCAGTGGTAATATCTGGGAAAGGCAATAATGGTGGAGATGGCTTTGTAATTGCCAGGCATCTTATTAACCTGGGGGTAAGGTTGGAGGTTTTTGCTTTTTCCCTGGAGGAGGATTATAAGGGG
>PWJM01000035.1 GCA_003560915.1 Syntrophomonadaceae bacterium | reverse complement strand
CTATCAATGACCTCTTGAGCAAGGTTAACATCCATTTCCACCAGGGACTTGACTCCCTTGTAGATGGCCTGCTCCACCAGCCCCCCCAGCTTTAATATATCTTTTTGAAGTTCTTCCAGCTCGGCATGAAAAGATTTTCTCCCCAACTTTTACACTCCTTCACGTAAATGTTTTTAACCAAATCTACCGGTAATGTAGTCTTCTGTTTTCTCTTTCCTGGGGTTGGTAAAAATATCATCTGTAGCTCCACATTCTACAATCTTACCGTGAAGGAAGAAGGCCGTGTAATCAGAAATCCTGGCGGCCTGGGATAGGTTATGGGTAACAATAATAATAGTGTAATTTTCCTTTAGGTCCTGTACCAGTTCCTCTATCCTCAAGGTTGCTATTGGGTCCAAAGCTGAAGTAGGTTCATCCATTAAGATAATGTCCGGCTGAACTGCCAGAACCCTGGCAATACATAGCCGCTGCTGCTGACCTCCGGATAAACCCAGAGCAGGCTTCCATAACCTGTCCTTTACTTCATCCCATAGAGCAGCCTGTTTTAGACTCTGTTCCACAATCTCCATTAATATATTCTTATCCTTTAAACCGTGAACACGGGGCCCGTACGCAATATTATCAAAAATAGATTTAGGGAAGGGATTGGGGTTTTGAAAAACCATACCAACATTTTTACGTAAATTTACTACGTCTATCTCATTAGAGTAAATGTCTTCCTCGCCTATATATACCTTGCCTTCTATCCTGGCATCATCTATTAAATCATTCATACGGTTTATAATACGTAAAAATGTTGATTTACCGCAGCCTGAAGGCCCTATAAGGGCTGTTATATTATGGGAATAAATCTTGAAGGCACCAATGTCCAAAGCCTTAACATTACCATAGTAAAACGTTAAGTCCTTTATATATATTTTAACTTTTTGCTCTTCAGGTTTTTTCAAATCAGCACCCCAGTTTCTTATCCTTTTGAGTTTAGTCTAAGTTACATGCCTTATTGTACCAAATAACTGTAAATCTGCTATAAAGTAAATGTAAAAGTTTTGTAAAGAAAAACCCCCAGGCTCTTATTATTAAAGCTTGGGGGTTCTTTTGGGAAGAGTGAAATAAAAACTGGTTCCCTGGGAAGGCTCACTTTCTACCCATATTCGCCCGTGATGAGCTTCAACTATATGTTTAACAATAGTCAATCCCAAACCAGTTCCTCCGTATTTCCTGCTCCTGGTTTTGTCTACCCGGTAAAATCGTTCAAATATTCTAGGGATTTCTTCTTTTGGGATGCCTATCCCCGTGTCTTTTACCATAACCTGGATATCTTTATTTTCCTCTTTAAAAACTACCTCAACCTTCCCATTCTCCGGAGTGTATTTTATACTGTTATCCAATAAATTTAAGAATACCTGGTGAATTTTATCTTCATCTCCAAGAACATAAAGGAAGGTTGAAGGATACTCCAGCTTCAGCGTTAATTTCTTTTTCTTTGCCTGGGGTTCTAATTTTTTAATTGTTTCCTCAGCCACTTCTTTCAAGTTTACAGGGGCAAATTTTAAGGGCCCCTGGCCCTCTATTTTAGAAAGTTCCAGCAAATCCCCAATGAGCCGGCTCAACCTCTCTGCCTCCTGGTTTATGATAGTCAAAAATTCCTTGACAGCTCGTGGGTCTTTTAAGGTGTCTTCCTCCAAGAGAGTCTCCGCGAATCCTTTGACGGAAGTTACAGGGGTGCGCAGTTCATGGGAAACATTTGCTATGAATTCGCTCCTGACTTTTTCCAGGCGGCGGAGTTCTGTAATGTCGTGAAATACCAGGACAAGGCCAGAAACCTCCCCTTGTAAATCAACTACCGGGCCTAGATACACTTCCAATATTATTTCATAAGGAAGGGTCAATACCATTTCTAACCGCTCCGGCTTCCCGGTTTTATAAACTCTCTCAACTTTAGTGGAAAGCTCGTAATTTCTTAACAGGCTCAAGTGGGATTTCCCTATAACTTCATCACTGGAAAAGGATATAATTGCTTCGGCTGCCGGATTAGTTAATTGGATCTTTCCTTCCTTATCTAAAAGAATAATTCCGCTAACAATACTGGACAAAAGGCTTTCCAGCTGGGTTTTTCCTTTAATAATTTCCTGTACCTTTTCTTTTAACGTCTGGGCCATATAATTAAAAGCTTCTGCCAGCTGACCGATTTCATCATCATCCCTGGTATAGATTTTTTGGTTAAAATTACCCTGGGCCATAACTATTGCTTTTTGAGTCATTTCCTCCAGAGGCCTGGTTATATTCCGGGCAAATTTGATGCTTATTATTACGGAAACAAGTGAAGCTATCAGAACTGCACTGATAATCATGGACCAGATCTGCCTGATCGCCTGGTTAACCTCCGTCAGGGGAAGGGCTACCCTTACAAAACCTGCCAGGTCATCTCCCAAGTATACAGGCACAGCTGCATAAAGCATTTCTGTCCCTAATGTACTGCTAAACCTGGTACTAAACCCCACCCCTTTTTCATCCGCCTTTACTATTTCAGAACGATTCTTATGATTTTCCATAGTTTCAGCATCTTGATCAGAATCTCCAAGGACTTTTCCTTGAGGATTAATAATGGTAACCCTGGGGCCAATTTCCCGGGAGACCTCTTTGGCCAGTGTTTCCATCCTCCCTGCTTCAGGTTCCTGAAAAATATCCCGGGTCATAGACGCAATAAGAATAGCCTGGCTGTGCAGTTTATCCCGGAGATTTTCCATATAGTCGTTTTCAATATAACGTAAAAGGGATACACCCAGTATCATAATGATAACTATGATTAAGGCCAGGTAGGTAATCATTAACTTGCCGCGAATTGTTTTCACTTTATCACCCGCTTACTTATTCTTTTAACTTATAACCTACTCCCCGCACGGTTATAATATATTTGGGCTTTGCTGTTTTATCTTCTATTTTTTCCCTTAAATTACTTATATGAACATCTACGATACGGGTATCACCGTAATAATAATACCCCCAAATTTTGTTCAAAAGAAAATTGCGGTCTAATACTTTACCTTTATTCCTGACCAAAAGCTCTAAAAGTTCAAATTCCTTGGGAGTCAAAATAATGTTTTCACCTTTTAGAAATACCTCGTACTTATCTGGAAAAACCACCAGGTCATTTACTATTACCTTATCTTCCTCACCCTTGCTTTCTCCATATTGAAGGGAACGACGAAGCATAGCTTTTACCCTGGCCATCAATTCCCTTATGCTAAAAGGCTTAGTCATATAATCATCGGCTCCTATTTCTAAGCCCAGTATTTTATCTATCTCTTCATCTTTAGCCGTAAGCATCAGTATGGGAATATTGTTGTCCTCTTTTCTAAGTCCTTTACATATTTCAATCCCATCCATCCCGGGAAGCATAATATCTAAAATAATTAAATCAGGCTTTTCTTCTTTTACTTTTTCTAACGCTTTTTTCCCCTCTTCCGCTGTAATAACAATAAGCCCCGCTTTTTCGAAGTTATATTTTAGTAAGGTTAAAATTGATTCCTCGTCGTCTACTACCAGGACTTTTTGACTCAT